>CAYTME010000212.1:3629-6933 GCA_964438415.1 uncultured Pleurocapsa sp.
CTTGGATACAGGTGATCCGCTCGGCCAAGCCGCTGGCGGCGGCGATCTCGCGCGCGACCTGGACCGCGCTGTCCGGCTCGACCGCGTAGACATGTCCCGCGCCCATCTGGCAGGCCAGGAACGACATGATGCCCGCCCCTGCCCCGATATCGAGCACGATCGCGCCGGGCCAGATCGCCCGCCGCAGCGCCTCGGCGTAGGCATCCATGCGCACGCGGTCGGTGATCATCTTGCCGTAACCGGTGAGGCTGTACATCGGGTTTTGACCCTCAAGGGCTGCGTTCGATGCTGGCGGCCGCAGCGCGCGCATCGTCCAGGATGCCATCGCATAACGCGCCGACATAGGCGGGATCGGCGGGCGGGATCAGGCGGCGCACGGGCACGCGCTCGACGACCGCGTGAAGCCGCTCGAACTCCAGGGCGCGCATCGGCTTTTCGAGCAGGTGAGCTGCATAGGTGTTGGCGGTGAGCAAGATCAGCGCCTCGCGTTTGGAGATAGACTCAAACAGCGGCGCAGTCAGCCCCGGACGCCGCTCGTCGAAGACGTAGATCGCTCCCAGCGGCAGCGGTTCGCTCTGGAAGACGAAGCTCGGCTGGGTTAAGTCGAGGCCGCGTTTGTCCCAATCCGGCGCGAGCAGCGGCAGCGCATCAGGGCGCCCGTAGAACATGGCGACGGATGTGTCCCACAAGCGAAGCTGCGGATACGAGGGCATGGCGATCACGCGCTCACCATCGAACTGCAAAGGCACGATGTCATCCGAAAGCACCGGCAGGCCGCGCAGGGCGAAGGCCGCCGCCGTCGTCGATTTGCCGGCACCCGAACATCCAGCGAAGGCCAACGCCAGGTCACCGCTGGCGACCGCACTGGCGTGGAGCGTCGTCACCTCGTGAAGATACACGATGTAACCCAGGATGGGGCCGAGCAGATAGGTCTCGATATAAGCGCGGGAATACTTGCGATTGTGATAAACCACAACCTCGCGGCGCGAACGGTCGATGACGAACACGGTGTCATCGCTGTAGATGATCCGATGGCGGTGTCCGTCGCGCGTGCGCACGATCAGCGGATCGGGTTCACCGCACGGTTCTTCGACTGGCGCTCGGTAGATCGCGAGTTCATCTTCATGCAGCCGCCGGAGCTGTGGATCGGGAAACCCGACCAAGTGGACAGCATATGTGGTTCTGGGGTCGATACGGAGATGCATCTCCGAAGGGCGATTGTCTGGCCACATTCAATTGAGGCGAGAATACTGGGCAGCGGCTTTCATCATGGACTAGTCTTGTGCATGGGAGGGCTGCCGCCATCACTATTCCCCATATTACCGACCGACCGCGTGATGTCGCGAATATCACCGTAGCGGGTGAGGGTCGGCGCGCGGTAGCTGCGGCGCTTTGCCTTCGGTTTTTCCGGCATCTTCGATGTCTGCATCGGCAGTTCCCCTGTGTAAACGCTGTGAGATCAGTATACTGTCATTGCGCATGGGCGATCAACCAGCAGTTCAAGCGCCGCACACGAAGATAGGCATCGTCGAGTTGGGCCTGCCGATAGGTTTCGTCCCACCGATCGACCGCCACGAATGCCGGCAGTGCCTCCGCCAGCGGCGCGTTCGCCTGCGCGCGCTCACCCTTGAGCTTGGCCGCGAGCGGATCGCCTTGAAGCGGCGTCTTACGCCGCGCCAGCACCACATCGGGCAGCACGCCGCGCCCGCTGGCGCGCAGCAGGTATTTGCCGGCGCACCAGGGCAGCACCGGCAGCGCGAGCAGGTAGGTCGCCAGCCGCACGTCCATCAGCGGCAGTCGATGCTCAAACGCCAGGAGATTGACGCCGAAATCGAGCGACTCCAGATACGACTGCCAGAGCGGCTGCATGACCCGCCGGTAAGCCCATGGACGGCGCGTGCGCGGCGGCACGGGGACGAGATTGACCTGCTGCGCCCAGCGCGCGCGCAGATTCAGGCGGCGCTCGAACTCCGGCTCCAGCCAGGTCGGGTACCGCTCAGCAGCGGCGGGTGTGCTGCTGCGCAGACGCCGCAGTCGTTCCAAAATGCCGAGGCCGAGGCTGGGCCGGCGGCGGAAACGCAGCCAACAGCCGATGGCGTCGCGCGCAGTGGACACGAGGCCCTGGGTTGGCAGCATCTCGACCAGCGTCGCCGGGTGGAGCAGCGCATCGCCGTCTTCGCCGTAAAACGCCGACCGCGTCCCGTCGGCGAACGGCTGCTCGGCGGCAGGGTCTTGATGCCACACCGGCCAGTGAAACGGCTCCGGGATATGCGCCAGGCGCGGGTCGTCCGGGTCGAACAGCCGCGCATCGTCCTGCGGGATGAAACGCGTCTTCAGGCCGAGCGCCTCCGCCACCAGCCCCGCGTAATGGCGCTCATCGTCCGGGATCAGGCGATCGTAGACGTAGGTGGCCGCGCTCAGTTGGCAGCCGGGCCGTTCGGACGCAGCGATCTGGGCGGCCGCCGCCGCGATCGTCGGCGAGTCGAGGCCGCCGCTCAGGTAAATACCCAGCTTGTCCGTGCGCAGGCGGTCGGCGACGGCTGTGCGCAGCAGCTCGTGAAAGCGGTCGATGTAATCCTGGTCGCGTTTGAACCGGATCTCTTGATCGCGCGGCACCGTCCAGTAGCGCCGCTGACGCAGCCCGTCGGACGTCACGGTCATCGTGTGCGCCGGCGGCAGGCGTTGAATCTCGGCGAAGGTCGTCGTGTCCAGCTCAGGGTTGAAGTCGAAGAGCAGGAAATCGCCGATCGCCTGCTCATTGAGCCTGTCGCTGACCGCCGGGTGCAGCCGGATGACGTTGAGCGTATTGCTGACGATGACCGCCGCGCCGATCTGCGCGTAGTAGAGCAGCCGCAGGCCCCAATGGTCGCGGGCGCAGAAGACGCGCTGCGCGCGCGCGTCCCAGATGACGAACGAGAAATCGCCCAGCAGATGATCGACGCACGCCTCGCCCCAAGCATGATAGGCGTGCAGGATCAGTTCGACATCGGTCGCGTTGCGAGCGGCCTGCCGACCCATGCCGATCAGTTTGTCTTTGAGCCGCTCGCGGTCATCGATTCGTGCATCGGCCGCGATGTAGACCAAGCCGTCGAGCGTGCATGGCTGCTGTTCGCGCGCCGCCTCGAAGGTGGTCGCGAACAGGCGGTGCCCGAAGCCGACCGTCCCGTCGAGCCAGGTGCCGCCGCGATCGGGACCGCGAAAGGCCATTGCGTCGGTCATCCGCTGCAAGAGCGCCGGGTCGAGCGGCGCGCCATCGCGGTTCCAGACGCAGACGAAACCGCTCACGCCGTCCCCTGGTTCAGGT
>CAYTME010000213.1:0-6891 GCA_964438415.1 uncultured Pleurocapsa sp.
GATGCCTCTCGATGACCCGATTAAGGGCCGCCAGCAGTTCCGCTTTCGGCGGGAAGTCCTTCCCGTAGAACGACCAGTTCGGATGGTTCGCGAGCTCCTCCCAGCGTTCATTAAAGCGGTCGATCGGCGTGAAGAAGGCGTCTGGGTCGGCGACGTGGATGAACACCGGCAGGTTCAGCTCTCCGGCCGCCTCCCACATCGGGTCGAAGCGGGGATCGTCGATCTTTACGAGCGGCCCTTCCTTACCGTTCTCGCGCAGGTAGAGGCCGACCGTATCGCTCGATACCAGTTCGGTGCCGGCCGCTTCGAGTTCCCGCGAGTCGAACTCCTCATCGTCCAGCCATTCGTCATCGGCCGAGTCGACCAGATCATCCGCGAATGGATCGAGACCATCCGCATCGAGCGGAAAGCGCGACCCAAACTGCGCACTATACAGCGTGTCGTCGTCGTTCACAGAAACCCTCTTCCCATGACCAACACACCACTCAGCTATATGTCGTGATCAGCGCCATTTTCTACAGACGATTGATTTGAGGGCAATAGGACTACGGGTCGAAAGCTCATCTACCGAGTTGGTCGCGCAGCGCTTTCAATTTCGCCAGCCTCGGATCGATGGTCTCGATCTCGCACTGGCACGCGCCGTCGTTGAGATTCTCCCCGCATTCGACGCACAGACCCTTGCAGTCGGGCTGGCAGAGCACACCGTGCGCCTCCTCGATCACGATCTCGGCGCGCACGAGCGGCACCAGATCGAGAAAGGCGTCTTCGTCGATGCTGAATTCGCATTCCGGCGAGGCCGGGTAGGCGAACAGCTCTTCCAGGTCGATCACCAGCGTTCGCTGCACCGGTCGCAGACAGCGGTAGCATTCGCCTTCCAGCCCGGCGTACAGCCGTCCCTGCACGAGGATGCCCTCTTTGGTGCGGCTGAGGCGCAGCCCAGCTTTCAAGTAGTCAAGATCGACATCGTCGGCGACACGGATAGCGGGGATATCCAGCTCGGTTTCGTGAATGTGACCGGGACCGGCGTTGAGCAAAAAGCCGACATTCAAGCGCAGAACGCGATTGCCGACGAAACCGTTGATATGTTTCTTCACGGGGGAAGCCTTTGCTTGTGCGACCGTGCGTTGTTAACGTTCGTGACCTCTTTTGCTTGCATTGTATGAGAGGTGGCCGATGCCTGTCAAGTTCCGCAATAGAACAAGATTGCTATGAAAGATTAAGGCAAATGCAGTCCCTAACCCGATTACGATCACGCTGGTGCGATCCATCCTTGGGGTGACCGATGAACATTGGAGATAAAGTGATCGAGGCGCTGTCACTGGCTGCAGCCAGGCTCGACGAGCCTGCCGTCCGCGGGGCCTACCACATGCTGACACGGCTGGTCGATGCGCAGCTCGGCGGCAGCCTGCTGAGCGACGATCGGGACACGGCGCTGACGGAGCCGCAGCGCGTGCTGATCGCGTATGGGCTGAAGCACCTGAGAGCGGCGGACAGCCCGGCTTTGGTGCGGAGTGTCGATCATCTGCTGCGCGTCTTGAGCGGCGAAGCCCCGACCGCCGAGACCACAGCCGTCCGCGGCGATGACGAGGAGGAGGATGCGCCAGTTGCAACCGCTGCGGGGCGCTCGCGCCCGCTGACCGCGCCTCCCGCCGCGCCGGTGCAGCATATCGAGCAGCATCTCGGCGTCGTCACCGGCGGCGTCGTCAATATGGTCGGCATTCAGAACGATCACCGCGTTATCGCGCCGCCGACCACGCTGCCGGAAGTCCCGGTCGAGCCTGACGAAGATACGTCGGAGATGCGCGCGGTGCAGCCGCCCAGCCAGACGGTCATCGCCAGCGATGTTTTCATCAGCTACAGCCGGCGCAATGCCGAGATCATGCGCCGCGTCCGCGCCGATCTGCGCTCGAAGGGCCTGACGGTGTGGACGGATGACAACTTGCAGCCGGGCACGCCGTCATGGAAGCGCGCGGTCGAGGCGGCCATTCGCGGTGCCCGCTGCATGGTCGTCATCATGACGCCGGACTCGAAGGAGTCGGAATGGGTCGAGCGTGAGATCAACACCGCGCGCGATGTCGGCGTGCCGATCTTCCCGCTGCTGGCGCGCGGCAATCGCAAGAGCGCGATCCCGTTCGTGCTCAACAGCTACCAGTATGCAGATATCCGCCATGAAGGCGATTATCGCACGGCGATGCTGAAGTTCATCGAGGCCATTCGCAGCCATCTGCGCTCGTGAATGCGTCCGGGGGCATGATTGCGCCTGTGCCGCAGTCCGGCTAAGATTGCTGCGTATGGAGATCCTAACTCAAGCGTTGTGATACCGTGCGGCGCGGGCGCGCCTGAGGGCGGATAATAAGAACGAGCTTGTCATTTCATTTTGCAAAAGGACTTCGCGATGAACACGAGGTTGACGATCCGAGGGATGCGTGTGTGGCTGTTCGCGCTGCTGCTGGCGGCTCTGCTGCTGCCATCTGTGGTGTCTTTCGCCCAGGGCGCGACCGGCACGATCACGAATGTTTCGCGTCTCAATGTCCGCTCCGGGCCGGGCACCGGCTTCGGCGTCGTCACGATCTTGGATGCCGGTGCGTTTGTCACGGTGCTTAGCCGCAACGCTGACTCGTCTTGGGTGCAGATCCAACTGGCGGGCGGTGCGCAGGGTTGGGTCAACGCTCGCTATATCGCCCTGAGCGTGCCGATCGGCAGCCTGCCGGTGACAGCGCAGGGGACGGGTGCCAGCGGCAGCGTGGTCGCCTTCTTCTTGAACGTGCGCTCTGGGCCGGGTGTGGTGTTTCCGGTCGTCGGTGTGCTCAGCAGCCGCGATGGGGTCAATCTGATCGGGCGTAATGCCGACGGCTCGTGGGTCGAGATCGTGCTGCCTGCCGGCACGCGCGGCTGGGTCAACCGCCACTGGCTGCGCATCAACATCGATGTCAACGCGCTGCCGATCACCGATGGCAGCGGCGGCGGCGGCGTGATCCCCGGCCCGAACGGCACCGTGACAGCCTTCTATCTGAACGTGCGCTATGGGCCAGCGGTCACTTTCGGTGCGTTCACGCGGCTGACGCGCAATCAAGTCGTCAGCCTGGTCGGGCGCACGGCTGCCGGCAACTGGGTGCAGATCCAGATTCCGGGCGGCGCGGTGGGCTGGGTCAACGCCAACTATCTCCGGCCGTCGGTGCCGATCAGCTCACTGCCGGTGACCGGCTGACGTGAGCGCCGGGGGACACCCGCACACGGTGTCCCCCCATATGTCCCTGCATGACGATCACGCTCGAAAGCCTCGCTTTTCTCAGCTCCGATCGCGGTACCCAACTGCTCGATGCGCTCGCGCAGGAAGACCTGAGCGATGACCAGACGCTGCGCCTGCTGACGCGGCTGCGGCGCGATCATACGCGCGAGCAGGCGGGCGCGGCGCTCGAACTGGCGCGGCTGCGTCGTGCGGCGGCTTCCAAGTTCGGTCAGGACGCGGCGCAACTGTTCTTCACCCGCGAGGCGCTCGAACAGGCCAGCGATCCCGCCGTCCGGCGGTACCGCTGCAGCGCGATCGAAGCGAACGCCGGCGCATTGATCGACGCCTGCTGCGGTATCGGCTCGGATGCGCTGACCTTTGCCGGGCACGGCTTCAGCGTCTTGGGCTTGGACAGCGACCCCGTGCGCGTCGAGATGGCGCGCCTGAACGCGGCAGCCTTGGGGCTTGAAGCGCAGTTCAGGCAGGCCGATGTCCGCACCTATCCCATCGACACGGCGATCGTCTTTTTCGACCCTGCCCGCCGAGACAGCGACGGCAGACGCATCGGCCATGTCGAGCAGTACCAGCCGCCGCTTGCGACAATCCGTGGGTGGCGCTGGCGGACGCTGTTGGTCAAACTCTCGCCAGGTGTGCAGCTCGATCAGCTCGCGGACTACGACGGCGAAATCATGTTCATCTCGGTCGATGGCGACTTGAAAGAGGCGCTCCTGCTGCTCGGTGACGGACGCGCTCACAGCCTGCGCGCCGTGCTCCTGCGCGATGGCGCTGCGCTGACGATCGAGCCGTCGATGGCAGCGCAGGACGATGTGCCGATCGGCGATCCGCTCGGCTGGCTGTGCGAACCCGACCCGGCAGCCATCCGCGCTGGGGCGGTACGCTGCCTGGCGGGCAAGCTGGATGGACGGCTGCTCGACGAGTCGATCGCCTATTTCACCACCGAGCGCGCACCGACCTCGCCCTGGGTGCGCGCCTGGCAGATCGAGTCGTGGCTGCCGTTCAGCATCAAACGGCTGCGCGACCATCTGCGCGCGCAGGGCATCGGCCATGTCACGGTCAAGAAGCGCGGCACTGCCGTCACGCCGGAGGTGCTCATCCCGCAGCTCAAGCTCAGGGGGGACGAGACGCGCACGCTGGTGCTGACGCGGCTGCGCGGCCGGCAGATCGTCCTCGTCTGCCGCGATCGAGACGCGCCGGAACTTGCAAAAGCGCTGGGGTAAGATCGCAGCGCCATGCGCGCTCTATATTGTGATAGTTTTCACAAGTGGAGTGGGAATGGAGTGTAAGCGATGGAAACTACCAGGCAGCGAGTCGTCATTATCGGAGCCGGCTTTGGCGGGCTGTTCGCGGCGCGTGCACTGACCGGGCAGCCGGTCGATGTGCTCCTGATCGACCGCAACAATTATCACAGCTTCACACCGTTGCTCTACCAGGTCGCCACCAGCGGCTTGGAGCCGGAGCAGATCGCTTTTCCCGTGCGCGGCATCTTTCGCGGGCGCACGAACATCCGCTTCTTGCTCGGCGAGGTGACGGGTATCGACACCGACCGGCAGCACGTCCTCGTGCAGACGCCCGACGGCGTGCGTGAGGAGGCGTACGATTACTTGATCGTCGCGGGCGGCACGGTGACGAACTTCTATGACGACGAGTCGCTGGAGGCGCACGCGCTGGGGCTGAAAGACTTGAGCGAAGCGATCGCGCTGCGCCATCACATCCTCAAGCTGTTTGAGCAGGCGGCGTGGACGGACGATCCGGCGACCTGCCGCGCGCTGATGACGTTCGTCGTCGTGGGCGGCGGCCCGACGGGCTTGGAGCTGTACCGCGATGTGCTGCGGCACGATTACGGCCACATGGAGGATTTGCAGGCGCGCGTCGTGCTCGTCGAAGCGGCGGATCGGCTGCTGCTGCCCTACCCGGCGACGCTGCAAGATGCTGCGCTCGAACAACTGCGCTCGCTCGGCGTGGAGGTCATCCTCGGTAATCCGGTCGCGGAAGCGCACGCGGATCACATCGTGCTCAAAGACGGCACGCGCATCGACACGCATACGCTGATCTGGTCGGCAGGGGTCAAGGGGTCGCCGCTGGCGCAGATGCTCGGCATCGAGCTGGCGCAGGGCGGGCGCGTGCCCGTCGAGCCGACGATGACAGCGCGTGGGCTGGAGAACGTGTATGTCGTCGGCGATCTGGCCTATCTGCTCGATGAGCGGGGCCGACCCTACCCGATGCTGATCCCGTTCGCGCAGCAGAGCGGCACGCTGGCCGCGCGCAACATCTTGCGCCGCATCGAGGGCCGGCCACAAGCCGCCTTCAGATACAACGATCGCGGCATGATGGCGACGATCGGGCGCAACCGGGCGGTGGCGTGGATCTACAACCGCATCCCCGTGAGCGGGTTCTTGGCCTGGCTCGCTTGGCTGGGACTCCATCTGATCACGCTGTTGGGTTTTCGCAACCGGCTGACGGTCTTCATCTCGTGGGTGTGGAACTACCTGACGTATGACCGCAGCGTGCGCATCATCCTCCAGCCGCGCCGCACCGGGCAGGCGCAGGTCGAGCAGGAGTCGGTGCGCGAACTCGTCCGCTGAGCGATTGGTGTGGGCGGGGGCAGTGCCCCGCCCGCATCGAATTCTCATCCGCGGTGTTGCTATTATTTACCATCTGCCTATTTGACCGCGCCCGATTTGCCCATATAATGTGGAGTATCAGAGTAATGAAAGGTGTGCGGCTGTGGGCACAAAAAAGGGACGTAACGGACTGGATGGTTTTACCTCCCGCGTGCGTGGCCTTCTCGAAGAGCTGGATCGACTTATCAATCCACAGCCCGCGAAGCCGGTCCGCGTGCCCGTCCCGATCCCTGTTCGGCCAGACCGCCGCTCGCCGTTCGAAACGCCTCGGCGTTAGGCGCAGCGACAGACCGCCGCCCAGCGGACTCCATACCAGGGAATAGAGACACAGGCAGAAGCCGGCTGGTCGGCCTCCTGCTTGTGTCTTTTCGTTTGTTATACTCGCAGCGTTTTGCCGTCCGACTCGTAAAGGCAGATCATTCAAACACCATGAGCGAGAAAGCGCAGTACACGCCTCAAGCGATCGAGCAGAAGTGGCAGAAGCGTTGGGAGCGCGACGGACTCTACCGCTCGCGCGTCGATTGGAGCCGGCCCAAACACTACGCGCTGACGATGCTGCCGTACCCCAGCGGTGACCTGCATATCGGCCACTGGTTCGCCATGACGCCGTCGGATGCTCGCGCGCGCTACATGCGCATGAAGGGCTACAATGTCCTCTTTCCGATGGGTTTCGATGCCTTCGGTCTGCCTGCCGAAAACGCCGCCGTCCAGCGCAACATCCACCCCAAGAAGTGGACCTACGCCAATATCGAGCGGATGCGCCAGCAGCTTCGCAGCATGGGCGCGATGTTCGACTGGGAGCGCGAGGCCGTGAGCTGCGACCCGGAGTACTACCGCTGGACGGAGTGGTTCTTCAAGATCTTCTACGAGAACGATCTCGCCTATCGCGGTGAGGCGCTGGTCAACTGGTCGCCGACGCTGCAAACCGTGCTCGCCAATGAGCAGGTCATCGACGGCAAGGATGAACGCACCGGCCAGCCCGTCATTCAGAAGATGATGACGCAGTGGTTCTTCCGCTAC
>CAYTME010000214.1:0-6246 GCA_964438415.1 uncultured Pleurocapsa sp.
GCTCGCCGCCGGCTTCCGGCAGTTGGCGTGCATCGAGGGTGAGCGAAGGGGTCGGCGCGCTTTGAGTCGGCAGCAGCGCCACATTCGCCTCGAGGGGGGCGCGCGGGGCTGCGGGCGACATCAGCAGCAGCAGGCCGAACACGAGCAGAAGCGCGGCAGCGGCCGCGCTCAAGCCGCTCACCCAGGGCGCGAGGTAGACCGGTCGCGGGCGCACGGCGGTCGGGCTGAGCTGAAAATCGCGCGGCGCTTTGAGCAAGGGCAGCGCGCGGACGAGCGCTCGCGTCTCGCGCAGGCTGTCGAATTCGCGGCGCAGCGCTGAGTCGGCGGCCAGGCGGCGCTCCAGAGCCTGCCGTTCGCTTTCGTTCAGGGCACCATCCAGATAGGCGGACAGCCGTTCGAGGTCTTGTTGATCCATGATGGCTCGCTCTCGCGGCGTACTACGACTTATCCTGTAGACGATATTGGGCTGGCAGAAGTTCCCGCACCGCCTGCAGACAGTCGCGCACGCTGGCCCGGGCGCGGCTCAAGCGCGACTTGACGGTGCCGATCTGGGCCGGGAGTTGGCTCGCGAGCGCGTCGTAGCTCAACCCTTCGATATCGCACAGGACGAGCACGAGCCTCTGATCGGCGTTCAAGGCATCGATGCAGCGCTGCACAGCGCGCTGCAGCTCGCGCTGGATGGCGATCTGTTCTGGTGCCGAGCCGGGGTCGGGCGGGTCGAACGGTTCGGGGTCTTCTTCGGCGCGATCGTCGAGCCGGACGGTCGTCTGGCGCTGGGCGCGGCGCAGGTCGTCGTAACAGCGGTTGGTGACGATGCGCAGCAGCCAAGCGCGGAAGCTGCCGCCGCGATAGGTCGCGAGCCGGCGGTAGGCCAAGATGAAAGCATCCTGCGCTGCATCCGCCGCGCGCTCGCGATCGCCCAGCAGGCGGTAGGCAAGCGTGTAGACCCGGTCTTGATGCGCCAGCACCAGTTGGTTGAAGGCCTCGAGACTGCCGCGCCGCGCGCTCGCGATCAGCGTGTCCTCATCATTGGGTATCGCCATTGACAAGCCACCCAAGTCTGATTAGCATACAAATGAATGGGGAATCAGCCCTCCGCCAACTTTTTGCCGGTGTGGCGCAACTGGCTGACGCGATCGACTCAAAATCGATTGTCCTTACGGACATGTGGGTTCGAATCCCACCACCGGCACTCAATCGGATACGAGCTGAACTCAGTCCAGCGCACAGCACGCGCTGGACTTTTCGCTGCCCGCGGCCGTCTGCACGCTCGCAGTTCGAACCGTACTCCCGCCATCTTCGCCCCAACATACACCACCACCGGTCGCGGCAGCGCCTCACGAGCGCTGTGCGTCGCCGCATTATACCGCGTTCCGACGCGCGTGATGATCGGCGGCGCGCCACCCAGATGGGGCGAACCCGAACTGAGCGCTTGCGTACAGGGCGGTGCTGCGGCGCTTGGGTCTGCGGTGCGCGCGGTCGATCACCATGACCTGCTCTAAGAAGTCGAGACCAGCTCGTGAGGTGCGTGCTGCGCGGGCGCGCTGGACATGATCGGCGATGCGTGGGAGATGATCTCCTCGCTGAGCGCAGATTACCCGTACGATGCCCGCGACTGCCGGAAAGCGCAAAAAGATCCGGACGATGTGCGCCTGGTACAGCAGATCACGCGTGGCATCAGTTGGGGCAGTGACAGCTTTGAGATGATGATCGCGGCGGATCGTGTGCCCTCAGCCACCGGGGTCGTCGCGCCAGAAATCGGGTTTTGCTGTGCGCGCCCCTACGCGGATCCGGGAGGTTGAGCGTTGTTCGGTCAGCCTAAGTCAAGCTGCGAAGGCAGTAAATCGCTGAGGGAAACGGGGCAGTCGGTAGTGACCGCCCCGCGTTCCTCATGCGATTTGCTCAATCTGGATCGGGCAGCCGTCACTGATCGATGCGGGTGATACGCCCCTCGATCATCGGTGCAATCGGGCTGTTGGCGCGGATGTATTCGATGACGACCAAATCCAACTCCCTGCCGTCGTCGCGCGGGTCGATGGCGCGATCGCGGAACATCGTGTATTCATCGCCGCCGTTGCGTAGGAAATCATTGGCGGCGACGGTGTAGAGCGCTTCCGGATCGATAGGGCTGTACGTGCCGTCGGCATTGAGCACCTCGACGCTCACGATGCGTTCACCCACCGGTTTACTCCCATCCCAGCTATAGCGCAGCCCGGAGACCTGTGCAAAGCGTCCCGTGCCGCTGTCTGCGCCAATGCGTGAGAGCCCATTCTCCAAAGCTGCAATCACGTCCGCGCCAGTAAGTTGGAATGTCGAGACGCGATTGCGGAAGGGCAGCACGGTCAGGATATCACCTACCGTGATCTCATAGGGTTCGGGGAGCATCGGATCCTCAGGTCGATCGATGTCGACGGGAATGCTGGCGCGGATGCCTCCGCCGTTCATGATGGCGAGCTGCGCGCCGGTGTCGAAGCGGATGGCGTCCGCGATCAGGTTGCCTATGTTGCACTCAGCCGAGCGACACCCCTCGCGGTCGCCGCCGAGATAGACGCTGGTCTGCCCAATGACCTGCCCCCTCAACTCTTCCAGCGGCTGAGCCAGCTCGGCGATCAGCGCCTGCATCTCAGGGTTGGCGGGGATGTAGCGCGACATCAGGATAGCATCCCCTCTCCAGCTTGTTGGCACGCCATTGGCGTCGAAGGTTACGTCCAAGCGCCCCAGATAGCGATTGTGACGAAAAGCCTGCACAATCAGAACCGGCTCATCGCTGGCGCTGCGCACTACGGTTGGATATCGACCCTCGACACTGGCGTTGTAGCGGCCGCCGGCCGCCGCGAAGATATTGCTCAGGAGCGACTCGCTGTCCGCACCGATGAAGATATCTACGCCGCTGACCTGCGCTGCCAGCTCCTGCTGCAAGCCGTAAGCCAGGTGCGCCAGCAAGATGATCTTGTTCACGCCTTGCGCTGTCAGCTCATCGACATACTGTTGGACGACAGCCGCCAGGTCGTCATCGAACTGGATATCGTCGCTCACTTTGGCTAGGAAGCGCGTTTCCGGCGTGGTCAAGCCGATAATGCCGATCGGCTGCCCGTTCACGTCGATGATGGTGTAGGGTGCGATCTTACCTGTCAGCGGCGACTCCTCGGCGATGCGGATGTTGGCGGAGACGACCGGAAAATCGAGCGAGTCGATGAAACTCGCCAGCACCTGCTCGCCGTTGTCGAATTCGTGATTGCCCAACGTCATGGCGTCGAAGCCGAGCAGTTGCATGACGGCACTGTTATCCATACCGAGGTGATACGAGTGGAAAAGTGTCCCGGTGAAGCGGTCGCCAGCGTCGAGCAGCAGCGAATTTGGCGCTTCTGCGCGAATTTGATCAACCACTGTCTTCATGATCGACACGCCGCCGTTGCCATCGGCGTCCGGCTGGTGGTACGTGTGCGTATCGTTGGTGTGCATGACGGTCAGGGTGAAGGTGTCCTGCGCCAGCGCCGGAACGGTACCGAGCGTCAGCGTGAAACACACGAGGATGATGCGAACCGCGATTTGCTGCAGCATAACCTGGGGTTACCTCCTACTCAAGGTGGGAAAATACTCGGAGTATCTATGATCGTGGATATATCTATCGGGAATGGAATCGAATACAAAGCTTCATGTCCACGAAAGCAGATACTGCCAGACACTCCGCCAGAACGGAGCGTGATGCAAGATAACGACCGGAAGTTAAAACGTCGTCAAATCGCCATGAAAGCGGATTGAGCCGCACATTAAGCCCGATAACCTGTGCTAGTGAGTAGGTGGGGTTGCTGCATCAAAAGCTTAAATGGGGACATAAGCGCTGTTTCTTTGTCCAACCCGATGTGCAGATTTTGCGGTGACCTCGGTAGGATGTGGGAGTCTGAAGTTCCAATTTGCTGGGTATCTTTTCCTCGTTCATCGATACCCAGCAGGTTACCTTATCCTGCTCCCGTTTCTGAAACTATCCCTGACCCAACTTACATTGGCCGCGTCGATCGGTTGGGCTTATAATGCGCATAGGCTTGTTGCGTGATTGTGGAACCCCATGAGCTTGCCCTTGCGTGTCTTTGTGTTCTTGCTGGTGCTGGGTGCGTGCAGCCCCGTCGTCCCTGCTGCGCAGCCGATCCCGACGCTCGCGCGGCTGCCCTCGGCATATCGTCTCGAAGAGGCGGAGCGCGTCGCGTTCAACTTCTTGGATGCATGGCGTGCTCAGGATTTCGAGGCGATGTACGCGCTCATCTCGAGCGCCAGCCGCGACGCCATCTCGCTGGATGAATTCGAGAGTCTGTACGTGGTGACGCAAGACGAGATGACGTTCAGCGGGCTGACGTACACAGCCACGGCCTTGCTGCGCGAAGCCGACGAGGTGGCCGTACTCAATTACGATGTAACATTTCAGACGCGGCTGCTGGGCGAATTCGTCGACTCCGGTCGCGCGCTGCGTTTGGTCGTCGATCGGATGGTCGGTGATTGGCGCGTCGCGTGGACGCCCGCCGATATCTTCGCCGCCATGGTCGGCGGCGCGCGCGTGCGCTTCGATCCGGTCATCCCCAACCGCGCCAACATCTACGCCCGCGACCGCATCACGACGTTGGCCGATCAGTTAGGGCGTGTGGCGATCATCCGCGTCATCCGCCAGTCGATCCCGGATTACGAGGGCTGTTTGAGCCTGCTCTCGACCACGCTCGAACGCCCGGTCGAAGAGCTGCGGCAGATGCTCGAGTCTCGCCCACCGTTCTGGTTGATGGATGTGGGCGTCATCGAGACAGCGCGGTTCGTCGAGGTGCGCCCGGCGCTCGAAGCGACCTGCGCGGCGCGCTTCGGCGAGCAGCCTTCGCGCCGCTATAACCCCGATGCCCGCATGTCGCACATCCTCGGCTACGTCGGCTATCCCGATCCGGAGCAGGTGCCAGCTGTCGAGGCGGCGGGCTTTCCGCGCGATGCCATCGTCGGCCGCAGCGGTGTCGAGGCCAGTTGGGACGCGACCCTGCGCGGCCAGCCGGGCGGCCGTCTGGTCGTCGTCAGTCCTGATGGCGTGGTGCTGCGCCAGCTTTTGACAGTGACGGCGCAGCCGGGGGAGAGCATCTATCTGACTATCGACCCGCAGCTTCAGGTGCAGACGGCGCAGATCCTGGCCGATGCCTACACACAGGCCAAGGATACTTGGGCACCGCGTTCGAACGGCGCGGCCATCATCGTGCTCGACGTG
This sequence comes from uncultured Pleurocapsa sp., assembly GCA_964438415.1. Classification (GTDB taxonomy): domain Bacteria; phylum Chloroflexota; class Anaerolineae; order Aggregatilineales; family Phototrophicaceae; genus Flexifilum. The sequence continues at coordinate 5,231 of CAYTME010000214.1, forward strand.
CATACGGGCGAGATCTTGGCGATGGTGAGCTATCCATCGTTCGACAACAATGCCTATGTGCCGTTCTCGACGATGGGGCGGCAGGCAGCGCAGCGCGTCGTCATGGCCAATACGGACGACCCACGCCGTCCCGAATTGAACCGCGCCACACAAGGCACATACCCGCTCGGCTCGGTCATGAAGTCGGTCAGCGCCTACGCAGCGGCCAACGAGGGCGTTTTCCCGCTCGATTATCGCTACACCTGTTTTGGGACGTGGAACCGCGATATCCCGCGCTTCGACTGGCTGCCCGGCGGGCACGGCGTCGTCACGCTCGCCAGTGCTTTGACCCACAGCTGCAATCCATTCTTCTACGAAACCGGATACCAGCTCGACCAGGCCGATCCATGGCTGCTGCCCAATTACGCGCGCGAGGTCGGCTTCGGCCAGCCCACCGGACTCGAAGACCTGCCGGAGTCGGTCGGCAATATCCAAAACCCGGAGTGGAAGCGCCGCCAGTACGGCATCGACTGGACGTTCTCCGATGTGGTCAATCTGGCCATCGGCCAGGGCGAGATGCTGGTGACGCCGCTTCAGGTCGTGCGTTGGTTTGCGGCCATCGCCAACGGCGGGACGCTCTATCGCCCGCAGATCGTGCGCGAAGTCGGTTTGCTGGGCGATACGCTGCGCTCCGTCTCGGAGCCTGAGGCGATGCATACGCTCAGGTTCGAGCCGGGCGTCTTGGAGATGCTGCGCGAGGGCATGTGCAATGTGACGACGGCCTCCTACGGCACGGCGGAGTACCAGTTCCGCAATACGCCGCTGCAAGCGATCGGGGTGTGCGGCAAGACCGGGACGGCGCAGGCTGGCGGTGACGGCACGCTGCCTCCTTTCGCTTGGTTCGCGGCCTGGGCACCGCGCGACAACCCAGAGGTCGCTGTCGTCGTCATGGTCGAAAATGCGGGCGAAGGCTCCGGAGTCGCCGCGCCGATCGCGCGCGATGTGCTGCTGGCCTACTTCTTCGGCGGCTCATAGGC
>CAYTME010000214.1:6256-6863 GCA_964438415.1 uncultured Pleurocapsa sp.
GAGCGCTCATTTCGTATACCTTCACGGATTCGCCTCGTCACCCAGTTCGACCAAAGCGCGCGACTTTGCGGCGCTCTTCGCGCAGCGCGGCATCACCCTGCACATCCCCGACCTCAACGTGCCGGATTTCGAGCACCTGACGCTGACTGCCATGCTCGAGAAAGTCGCGCAGACGCTCGACGCGCTGCCGCCCGGCGACGTCTACCTGATGGGTTCGAGCATGGGCGGCGCGGTGGCGCTGCATTTCACCGACCGCTATCGTCATGCCCAGGCGGCGCGTGTGCGCAAGCTGTTCTTGATGGCGCCGGCGTTCGACTTCGCCGCCAATCGCTGGCGCGATCTCGGCGAGGCGGGCATCACCGCTTGGCGCGAAAATGGTACGCATGCATTCTTCAACTACGCGGAGGGCGGCGAGCGGCGCGTCCATTTCGGCTTGTTCGAAGATCTTCAGCGGTACGACTCGTACAGCTTGGAACTTGATCTGCCGATCCTGATCTTCCACGGCACCAAGGACAACATCGTGAAGTACAGCCAGGCGACGAAGCTCGAAGAGGCCTACAAGACGGTCGGCGGCGAGGTCGTCTACGTCGATCGGGCCGGCGAGGTC
>CAYTME010000215.1:0-3770 GCA_964438415.1 uncultured Pleurocapsa sp.
CACGACGCTCTTCCGATCTGATCGGAAGAGCGTCGTGTAGGGAAAGAGTGTAAGCCATGGATGAAGACGACGAAACCCTGACCGGCGGCCATGCGTTCTTCGATCGCGGCGGACGGCGTTTCGCCGTCATCGGCCCACGTCATCTGCCAGACGAAATCGACGAGACCGCAGGCAGCGAGGAAATTGCGGGCAGCGGCCGCGTCGATCAAGCCGCTGTCGATCAGATGGCGCAGGCGGTAGCGCGCGGTGTAAACACCGGGGATATCTCCCTGCCCGCGTTCGTAATGCCCCCGCGCCCAACTCAAAACGCTCGCCTGCGTTTGCATGTCCGGCTCTTTTCGCGATGATCTGTCCGACGCTCCTCATTATGCGCCGATCTTGAGGCCGTAAAGCGTAGACGCTGGCCCTGTCAGACTCAGACTGCGTCGGTGTCTGGGTGTGTGACCGTATGCAGTTGGTTGATGGCCGGCTGTTCGATCGCGCGCGCGGCACCATCTGGCCACGTGATTTCGACACGCTCGACCTGTGCTGCGGTGCCCAGGCCGAAGTGCGCGACCGGTTCCATCTGACATAGATAGCCGCTGCCGGCGTCGATGGCGCGCAGTTGTGCGCGTCCACCCGCTGTCATGCGCACGACCGCGCCGCGCGCGGGCGCGCCCCAGCGCGTCAGCGGCAGCACGCGCAGGTAGTGATGGTCGGTCTGCACAGCGTGATAGTAGCTGAGGGGCTGTACGGCCTGCTCACCATGCGCGATCAAGAGTTCGAGCCGGCCATCGCCGTCGAAATCGCCGACGGCGGCACCCGTGCCGCTGCCGTGCGGTTCGAGCGCGTCGTCGAGCGGGATCGAGACCCAGGTGCCTGCGCGAAACGCGAACAGACGGTTCGGCTCGCCAATGTTGTTGAAGAAGATCTCTTCGAAGCCGTCGTTGTCGAAGTCGGCGGCGATGACCGTGCGCACGCGCGAGGGCAGCGCCATCGCAGTGGGTGTGTGTTCGTGGAAGCGGCCTTCGGCGACCTGATAGAACATCTGGTGAACCCCTTCCCAGTTGCCCACCACCAGGTCGAAGCGGCCGTCCCCGTCGGCGTCGAGCGCGGCGACACCGCGCGCGTGCGACAGCGAGTCCGAGATGCCCGCTTGGGCACCGATCTCCTCGAAGGTGCCGCCGCCCAGATTGCGAAACAGGAAATTCGGGCCGCCTTCGTTGCCAGCGAAAACATCCATGCGCGCCGTGACCAATGGCAGCGACAGCAGGCTGCGGCCGCCGCTCGTCAAGTTGATGCCCGCCGCTTCGCCGACATCGGCGAGCTGCCCATCCTCATCCAGTTCGTAGAGCCGCATCGGGCCGCCGTAGCTGGCGACGAAAAATCCATAGCGACCCGTGCCGCAGCGGTCGATGCAGGCGACCGAGCGTCCGGCGATGAAATTGCGTAGGTCTCGATGCATCGAGAGAGCGAAGAGGTCCGTCCATTGACCATCTGCGTAATCGAGCAGCCGGTCGACATGCGACTTTTGACCGGCGAAGGTATCGGTATTGAGCACGTAGATCTCTTCGCTGCCATCGGCATCGATATCACCGGCGGCGACGCCGATCGCATAGCGCTCTGCGTCTTCCAGTCCGAGCGGTGTGTTCTCGACCAGGCGATCGCCCACATGCTTGAAGACCCGGTTGGGCGACCCGGCATAGCCGGTGACGAACAGCTCGAAGGCGCCATCTCGATCGATATCCGTCACGGCGACGCCGTAGCATCGATGCGGGAGGTTATTTCGGATCAGATACGATCGATCGCGGAACATGCCTTTATCCTTGGCGCAGTTTGAGCTGCAAGATGCTGCTCTCCGCAAACCCTAGCGCCGCGTAGAATGCGCGCGCGCGCTCGTTGGCGCGTTCGGTATTGACCATGACATGGTGCAGGTTGAGGCGGTCCGCGCGGCGGAGGGCGGCTTCGAGCAGGGCGGCCCCGACACCGCGCCGCTGGTAGGTGGGCAAGACCGCCATATCGTTGATGAAGCCGCGCCCCTCCGTCAGCCCGCGCAGTACGGACAGCGCGATGAACCCGATCAAGAGCTGCGGCGGCGCTTTCGTCTGCGCGACGAACACCTCGACACCGTTGGCCTCTCGAAAACGCAGGCCGATATCGCGCCGCTGATCTTCGGAGAGATGGCGATTGGCGGGGATCAACTGGAGCAGCCCCATCACCTCTTGCATGTCGGCGGCCTCGGCGGCGCGGATGATGAAATCTTGGCTTTCGGCACCATCCGCCGAGTCGTCCGGCACTTCGATGCCTTTTTCGCGCTGGAGCGTGCGCAGATACTGGGCCATGGCCTCGCGATGGGTGCGGAAGGGCAGCACTGGGATCTCGCTCAGCGAGAAGACCTTGGCCTCGTCGGCATCGTCGCCCGCGCGCAGCTCTCCGCCGATCGGGCGGGCGCGGAAGAAGATCATGATGCCGCTGATCGGCGGGCCTTCGGGGAACGAATTGACGCCGACCATCGATACGATCTCGACCGATAGGCCGGTCTCCTCCTGCGCCTCTCGCACGGCGGCATCTTCTGCGCTTTCGTCGGCTTCGATGTAGCCGCTCGGCAGGGTCCATTCGTCTTTGTGCGGCGGGTGGCTGCGCCTGATCAGCACGACGCCATCCTCCATTTCGATGATGATGCCGACGGCGGGCACGGGATTGACGTAATGCACGTAGCCGCAGTTTTCGCACGCCTGCCGCCGCCGCCCTCCCTCCTCACGCCAGTCGAGCCTTTGCCCACAGATCGGGCAGAAGACGAGTTCAGCCATGCGTCACACCGAAGCTCTCGACGAGCGCGTTGACGAACGGCCGGAGGATGGTTGTGTCGGGGTCGCGTTCTGGGTCATAGACGGTGACTTCCAAGCCGATCGCCAGATCGGATGCCAGCAGGCCTTTCAAGAGGCGTGTCAGCTCCACGTAGCTCATGCCGTCCGGCTGCGGCGAGTCGACCGCCGGCATCAGGCTGCTGTCGATGACGTCGGCATCGACATGGATGAAGAAACCGGAGACGGCAGAGACCTCGAATTTCTCCAGCGTGTGATGGACGACGCTGTCGATGCCCGTATCGCGCATTTTCGTCAGCGTGTACATCATCACCGACGACTCGAAGATCTCGCGCGCGGGATAAGACTTGATGTCCACGATGTCGCGGTTGCCGATCAGCACCGTGTCCGTTTCGCGCACGTACGGCTTCAAACCGCCGATGTTGGTCAGCAGCTCCGGGCCGCGCCCGGTCACCAGCGCCAGATCCATCCCGGCGGCGCCGCCCGATCGGGAGGTTTGCGGTGTGTGAAAATCGGTGTGGCCATCGATGAAGACCAGCCCGTAGCGGCCCAGCCTGCGCAGCGCGAGCATCGAGCCGAGCAGGATGCTGCAGTCGCCGCCCATGATGACCGGGAAGCGGTCGGCTTTGACAGCGCGATCGACCACATCGGCCAGCCGCACGCTGTAACCCCGAATGGCGGCACCGTTGCGGACGCCGGTATCGGGTTCGATCTGCGGCATGTAGGTGGGAGCTTCGACACGGCCGCCGTCGATCGCGCGCAAACGCCAGGGTAGGTTGGCGGCTTTGTACGCGGCTGGCGCTTGGGCGACTCCCGGCAGTTTACCCGGTGCGGGCGGCATTAGGCCGAGGTTGGATGGTGCTTCGATGGTGGTGAACGTCCGTTCGATCGCCATGGGCCGCCCTTTCGCTGATCACGTTCGACCGGTTCACATTTCCAGATAATCGCGGAGCTGGCGGCTGCGCG
>CAYTME010000215.1:3780-3988 GCA_964438415.1 uncultured Pleurocapsa sp.
CTTGCGCAGGGCTTTGGCTTCGATCTGGCGGATGCGTTCGCGTGTGACGCCGAAATGCTTGCCGACTTCCTCGAGGGTGTGATCCTGTCCGTCGGCCAAGCCGAAGCGCATCTCGAGCACTTCGCGCTCGCGTTCGCTCAGCACACCCAAAGCGGAGCGGATCTGCTCTTTCAAAAGCTGGCGGCTGGCGGCGTCGACTGGCCCCATC
>CAYTME010000215.1:4102-6828 GCA_964438415.1 uncultured Pleurocapsa sp.
TGGGCAGCGCGGCGCAGCTTGCGTGCAAGACCGGGATCCATGCGCGTACCGTCGCGCCGCAGCAGCCGGATCGCCTCGGTCTCGTCGCGCGTGAGGAAATCCATTTCGAGCGCGATCTGCTCGGCGCTCGGTTCTGCGCCCAGCTCCTGCGTGAGCTGGCGCTGGATGCGCATCAAGCGGTTGATCGTCTCGACCATGTGCACGGGGATGCGGATCGTGCGGGCTTGATCGGCGATCGCGCGGCTGATCGCCTGGCGGATCCACCACGTGGCATAGGTGCTGAACTTGAAGCCTTTGGTGTGATCGAATTTCTGCACAGCGCGCAGCAGCCCGATGTTGCCTTCCTGGATCAGATCGAGGAAGTTGATGCCGCGGCCCATATACCGTTTGGCGACGCTGACGACCAGGCGCAGATTGGCGCGTGTGAGCTGCTCGACCGCCGTTTCGGCCTTGGCTTCGATCTGTGCATGGCGTTCGGGCAGGTCTTCGATGCCGAGTTCATCTTCCGCCAGCCACGCGTTGAACTGTTCCGGCGGGGGCAGATCTCCCTGCGCATCGTAATAGCGGCGAATCTGCACCTGTTCGACGAGCGGGATCAGGTAGAGCGCGTGCATCGCCTCGTACAGATCGAGCGCCAGCGCATTCCAACGATCATCGCGTCCCCAATCGCGCTGGTTGAGGTATTGGCGCGCATACGAAGGGATGGTGACATCCCAGTCATCGACGATGCCCTGCACTTCGGCGATGACGGCCTTCAGTTCTGGCGGCTCGACCTGAAATGAGGCGGCAGCTTTGACGACCGACCGCCAACGTTCGGTGAAGTATCGGTAGATCGCTTGGGTGATTTCGATTTCGTCCGGCTGTGGTTTGTCCGGTGGACGAGGCTGCGCGCACAGGTCATCGGTGATGGTTTGCAGCAGGCGTTCCGCCGCAATTTGCATGCTCAGCCATGTTTCTCGATTCGAGTCGAGCAGCGGTACCTGACCGATCTCTTTCAAGTACATGCGCACGGGATCATCGGCCAGGGCGAAGGCGTCCAAACGTGCGCTTTCCATCAGCGAGTCGCCGTCCAGGTCTTCCAGGTCTTCATCGTCGAAGGCGAACTCCGAGGGGTCATCGTCCGCCACGGCCAGCGCGTCGTCGAAGTCGTCGAGGTCATCATCCAGATCGTCAAGTTCGAGATCTGGTCTGATGTCCTCCGACTCTTCGCCATTGACTTTGGGGAACTCGTTTGAAGCCCGGATGTCGGTGTTCCGCTTGTTACGTTTGCTCGCCATAGGCTTCCTCAATCAATCGGTTCAGGTCGGTTTTTAACGAAGACAAGAAAGCGCAGTCTTGACGGTGATGATGGCGGGAGTGCGGGTTTATGGACGCATCGTGCGCTGCGGCTCGTTGAGCGAACGTTCGATCCGCTGCTGTGCGAGTCTAAGTTCATTGAGCAGGATATGCAAGTCATGAGTTACATCGGGCACCTCGGCGCTCTCCTGCGCTTCCATCTGGAGGAACAAAATCTCCTGCCGCTCGCGCAGCAGGCGCTGCTTGCGCAGGCGCAGCGCCTTCTCGACGACCTCGGCGGGCAAATCCGGCGCTCCATAGCTGCGCTGCGCGGCTCGGACGACGGTCTCGAGATCGGCGGACAGACCGAAGCGGAGCTGTGGGCGCAGCAGGGCAAGGTCTCCGGCCAAGATGTTTTCAAACGACCGCAGCAGGTCGCTGTGCAGGCGTGCCCGCATGTAGATGAGCACGTCTTCCGAGTCCTGTTCGATCGCTTCGCCGAGCAGGCTGGCCATCAACCGGTAATCGGTGCGGCTGAAGTCATCCAGGCACAGGTCGTTCAGCGGTCCGGCCAGCAGGCGGTCATCACCATCGGCTAGCTCACGGAACTTGCGATTGACATGATAGATCAGATCGGGCTGCTGCAGCAGCAGGCGCAGAAAATCGCGCTCCAGCGCGTTTTCGGCGCTCGTCTGCGGCCTGGATGCTGCATGCGTGTGTGCCGCCGCCTGAGCCGCGATATCCAGATCGGCGGCGCGCGGCGGTTCGGGCGCGGGAGCCGCTTTCAGCGCGCGGATGACCTGCTGTTCCTGCGCCCAAGCCAGCAGGTCGCGCTCGGCGATGTGCAGCTTCAGCGCGAGCTTCTGCAGGTTGTCTTTGCGATACAGATCGCTTTCTGAAGCCAGCAGCAGCGGCAGGACGCGCCGCGCGACCGCCTCGCGTTCGTGCAGGGAGGCTTTGGGCGGCAGCGCCTCCGTCTCCAGCGCGATCACGTAGTCAGCGACCGGCAGCGCATTGGCGACCAGTTCCGGCCAGCCATCGGGGTGCTCGCGGATGAAATCGTCGGGGTCTTTGGCATCCGGCACGGTCAGGATGCGGATATCGACCGAGAGGCGGCCGCCGTAATCGGCTTGCAGCGCCTCTCGCGCGACCTCCAAGCTGCGGCGCGTCGCGCTCTGCCCGGCAGCGTCGGAGTCGAGCGCCAACACGATCTTGCTCGCCCAGCGCGGCGCGATCAGCTTGAGCTGGCTCTCGGTCAGGGCGGTACCCATCTGCGCGACGACGTTGGTGAAGCCGGCTTGATGGGCCTGAATGGCGTCGAGATAGCCCTCGACGATGATGACGGTATCCTGCTCGCGGATGGTCGGTCCCGCCAGATCGAGCGCGAATAGGACGCGGCTCTTGTCGAAGAGCGGCGTCTGCGGCGAATTGAGGTACTTGGGGTTGTCTTC
>CAYTME010000216.1:0-5514 GCA_964438415.1 uncultured Pleurocapsa sp.
TAGGGATCCTCTTTGGAGACGGATCAACCGGGGTGCGCGTGGTCGATGATCTCCAAAAACTCGACGCGCAGCGAGTGCGGTCCCGCCGTCAGCGTCTGCTGAAAGCGATCGGTCGTGAACGTGCGCCCGATGAACTGATCGAGCACCAGCACGTTGTCGATGTAGACGCGGATGCCGTCGTCGGACGAAGCGACGAATTCATAGGTGCCCTGCTGGAAGGTCTGCACCGACTCGAAGCGGACGATGAAATAGTCACTGTTGACGCCTGCCAGCGGGCTGCCCGCGCCCCAGTTGAAGTTGATACCGTTGATGCCCGTCTGGGTGGTGACCACAGTGCAGGTGTTGATGTCGATCGTGGTCGCGCCCGGCGGCTGCGTCGGGCAGTTGAAGTAGGTCGCTGACCAGTTGACGCCGAACTCCGCGTGCGCGATCAGCGCCGAGAGGGAGAGGGCGACGACGAGCGCAGCGCACACGAACAGCAGTGGACGTTTCAACATGAGACCGTTCCTCCCTGAAGGCCACTGTTCAGCGGCGATATGTTCGAGTATACCGCTATTGCCCGTGATGTGCATGGAGGCGCTGCGCCACTGTAAAACATGACCTTGTCATTTCAATATTGTTACGTAACATATCCTTCATGCTCGTTTCATGACCGTTCGTGTAAGATCGATAAACGGGCTAAGCTGACTGTCTGGTTAGCTTCGGAGCAAGAGTGAATGCCGCTCCACATCGGGAGAGACGCGCGCGAGACCAGTGTGATCTTGATCACATTCGAAGCTCCCTGGACATGGCATGAGCTGTACATCGTGCGCGACCTCGTGCGCTACCTGGTGGATACGTCGCCCGAGGATGCGCACTTCATCTACGACATGTCGCGCAATCGCACACCGCGCGGGGCTTCTGGACCGCACCTGCGCAACTTCATCAAAAGCTTGCCCGCCAAAGCGCAGGACTCCCTGCATGCCTTCGTCGCCGCCAGCCCCGATTGGAAGGCGCACATGACTCTCTTCACACGTGCTTACCCTGAGCTGGCGCTCGATATCGTCTACGTATCCAGCCTCGAAGACGCGCGTGACTCGATTCAGCGTAAGCGCGATCAGCGCCGTATGCTGGATGAGATGGATGAAGACGCGCTCGGCGAGACCGACGAACTCGATCCACCGCTCGTCCGCGGGTCGTGATCTGCTTGTGGCTGCCTGCCGCGCCCCGAAAGCGTGTGCAGCGCCAGCGGCTGCTCGAAGCCCGTTGGTCGCATTGCCCGAAATCGATTGCAAGCTTGGCGAGAAATGCCCACACTAGAGTCGGTGACGGTCGTTCTCCATGAGGTGAGTCGTGAGCAGTGAAGTCCCCCTGGTACACCAAGTCAACGTCCGCATGGCTTTTCTCAACTTGTTCATACTGCTCATCTGTGTCGCGATCGCGGCGCTGCTGCTGTGGGAGCGCCTGGCGTATTTTTCGCTGGTCGTGGGCGCGCTTGTCTGTCTGGTTTACGCTGTTATCGCGAGCGAGCTGCTCCTCAGCCATCACAACATGGGCATGCGCATGCTCAAGCAGCGCCGCTTCGCTGAAGCGATCGAGTCGTTTCAGCGCAGTTACGACTTTTTCACGCGCCACACGTGGATCGACCGCTACCGAGCGATCGTCCTGCTGAGGTCCACGCACCAGACTTTCCGCGAGATCGCCCTGCTCAACATCGCCGCCTGCCACGGCTATCTGGGCAGTAAGGCGCAGATGAAAGCCTTCTACGAACGCGTTCGGCACGAATTCCCCGGCAGCAGCATGGCGGCGTCGGCGCTTCAGTTCATCGCGATGATAGAAAGCGCCGACTGATCCGGCAGCGAAAGGTCGTCCTGGCGGCGTGACTTGTGACTACTTGCGCCTGGATACTCCGGTATACTGAAGCTGTGCTCAAGACCGATCGTGGTTCCGTACGGAAGGATTGACTTTGCTCCGCTTCATCGCGCTCATGGCGCTGCTGATCGCGCTGGCCGCTGCCGGCTGTCAGCCGACCGAGTCAGCACCTCCTCCTGATCCACTGGCGCTGGTGACCACCGCCGCCGAGCGCATTCGTCAGGCCGAAAGTTTCGAGATGGTCGTCGAACAAACGGGCGCACCCTACTACATCCTCACCGATCTGGGCGAAGTCGTCTTCCGGCGCGCCGACGCGCAGTATCTCGCGCCAGACGTGATGCAGGCACGTGTGCGCCTGCTCGCGATCGGCGGTATCCCGGCCGAGGTCGATGTCTTCGCGCAGGGCGCTGACCAGTACTACCGCAACCAAATCCTGACCGCCAACCAGTGGGTCAACGCCCAGTTCGCCCCTGGCTTCAACGCCCAAACGCTGATCGCCGAAGAGACCGGCTTCCAAACCGCGCTCACGGCCATGATCGATCTCACCTATGCCGGCGCAGTCACGCTCGAAAGCGGTGTCGAGACCTATCACCTGGAAGCGACCGCGCGCGGCGATGATGTGAGTGCCCTGCTGGCCGGGCTGATCTACTCGATGGGCGATGTCGTCAATGTCGATGTCTATATCGACCGCGCGACACAGTACCCGGTGCGCTTCGTCATCGTCCAGCCCGGCACAGAGACCGAGCGCGAGCCGGAGCCGACGACTTGGACGGTCGATGTCTTCAATATCGGCCAGCCGCCGCGCATCGACCCGCCGCCGGGCGTCACTCTGCCGACAGGAGCGGGCGCATCTTGATCCGCACACCCTCACATTCCGCGCGTGCGATCAGCCCCTGGGTCGTGCTGGCGTTTGTCTGCATCCCGGTCTTCGTTGGCTCGCTTGATCTGACCATCGTCTCCGCCTTTCTCCCAGAGATCATCGTTCGCTTAGAGCTGCCGATCCAGTCGGTCGTCGCCGACGCGGCCTGGGTCGTGACGGGCTATCTGCTGGCGTACACCGTCAGCCTGACGTTCATGGGCCGCGTCAGCGATCTGATCGGGCGGCGGCGGGCATTCGTCATCTGCCTGGTCATCTTCATGGCTGGCTCGTTCATCGTCGCTGAGGTCGATCCGCAGGGGCGCAGCGGCATCGCCGGCTGGCTGTACAACCTCGCCTTTCGGCTGACGGGGCAGCGCCCCGAAGGGGGCAGCATTGCCCTGATGACGATCATCATCGGGCGCATCATCCAGGCAATCGGCGCGGGCGCGATCGTGCCCGTCAGCCTGGCGCTGGTCGGCGATCTGTTCCCGGCCGCGCGGCGCGCCCAGCCGCTCGGCTTGGTCGGCGCGATCGACACGCTCGGCTGGGTGCTGGGGCACTTGTACGGCGGCGTCATGGTCAAGTTCTTCGCCGATAACGCCGCTGGCTTCGAAGCCTTTTTCCGCCAGCTCGGCCTCAATTGGGCAGCTCCTGACTGGCGCGCTTTGTTTTGGATCAACCTGCCGATCAGCGTGATCGCGCTGGTGGCTGTGCTCTGGGCGCTGCGCGATGTGCCGCAGACGCGCGCGCAGGGCCGCTTCGACGGGCTGGGCGCTGCGCTGATCACGGGCGCGCTCATCTGTCTGGTCGTCGGCCTGGGAGCCAATATCGAAGTCAGCCGTTCGACAGCAAGCTTCAGCGAGTTGGGCGGCCTGCCGCCCTACGGACCGCCCGTGCTCGCGCTCGGTCTGCTGATGCTGGTCGCCTTCATCGTCGTCGAGCTGCGGGCGCGCGATCCGCTGTTCGATCTGCGGCTGTTCCGCCGCCGCACACTGGCCGCCGGCGCGGTCGCCAATCTGTTCGTCGGCTTCTGCTTGATGATCGGCTTGGTCAGTGTGCCGATCCTGGTCAACATTCGCGCCGAGGATGTCAGCGCGCTGGCCGAAGCGGCGCTTCAGGTCGGCATCCTGCTCTCGGCGCTGACCGTGCCGATGGCGCTGGCGGCCGCGCCCGGCGGCTGGCTGAGCGACCGCTGGGGCTACGCGCGCACGGGCGGGCTCGGCTTGGGGCTGGCATGTGTCGGCTTCGCGCTCGTCTGGCAGACCTGGTCGGTCGATGTCAGCGATGCGCTCATCGCCGTCGAGATGGCGATCATCGGCATCGGCCTGGGACTGACGTTTTCGCCGATCAGCGCGGCGGTCATCGATGCTGCCGATCGCGACAAGCTCGGCTCAGCCTCAGCGCTGGTCATCCTCATGCGCCTGCTGGGCATGACGCTCGGCATCGCGCTGCTGACGGCCTTTGCCTCGCAGCGGCTCGGCGATCTGGTCTTCTTGGAGTACGGTGCAGCCGCGCCCGACCCGTACAGCGCGATCGATGTCTACCTGCGGCTGACGGTGCGCGTGCTCAGCGAGATGGGGCTGACCGGGGCGATCCTGTGCGCGCTGGCGCTGATCCCGGCGGCCATGCTCGACTGGCGGCGCGAACCGCAGTCTGCCGCCGAGTCGGCTGAGACGGCTCCCGCTGCGCAGGGGGACTGAGCGATCACGCCTTGCCGTGCGTGTGCAAGACGAGCAGCGCGCCTTCGCGCAGATGCACGCGCGCCCGCTCGGCTTGCATCTCGTTGCTCACGCCGCGCGCTGGGCCGAACAGCAGATCTTCCCCGTGCAGCGGGTAGGCCAGATGCTCGGTGCGCACGCCGCGCGCCACGCCGCTGATCGGCAGCAGCGAGACGGTATCGCCCGGCGCGCCGTCGATCTCCAGGCTGCCCGGCCACAAGAGCATGGCCTCCTCGCGCCCAGCGACGAGCCGCACATCGCAGTCGCGGAGGGCGTCGAGCGCCAGCAGGTAGACATTGCTCAGCGTTTGGTCGAGCCGCCCGCCGATCGCGCCGATCACGCGCAGCCAGCGGATGCCCTGCGCCGCCGCGTGCAGCAGCGCCAGCTCGAGATCGGTCTCGTTCTTGGCGACGGGATAGCGCAGGATCTGCGCACCGGCAGCGGCGGCTTCGGCCAGCAGCACCTCGCTGATCGAGTCCATATCGCCGATGACGACATCGGGCATCAGGTCGAAATGGCGCGCCGCGCTCGCGCCGCCGTCGGCAGCGATGATGTAGGCATCCGCCGCAGCGGTGAGCGCGCGCCGCACGAGCGGTCCGTCGTTGATGTCGCCGTTGGCGAAGATGAGCGCTTGGTGTCGCTTCAAGATATCCCTACGCTTTGTGAGTACCGGCCAGCCAGCCGGGAGTCCGCTTACCTTGCAGCATATGCAGCAGATTGTAATGGCGGGCGGCGTCGTGCCAAAGGGTCTGTGCGCGGTCGAGATCGCCCTGCGCCGCGCAGAGTTCGCTGCGGGCGCTCAGCGCGTCGGCCAGCCAGCGGCGCAGCTCGTGCTCACGCGCCAGCGCGACCGCCTCATCGAGCGCTGCGCCGCTCGCCTCCAGATCGCCGCGGCGCAGCGCCGCCAGCCCCAGTCCAGTCAGCGCGCGCACACGCAGCTCTGGATGAGCGGCAGCGATCTCTGACTCGCGGACGCGCTCGAAGCGAGCGGCGGCCTCCTCGACCTGCGCCAGCGCGAGCTGGGTGCAGCCGAGATTGAGCGCGATCACGGCCCGCCAGTACGGCTGATCCTGCTGCTCGACGGTT
>CAYTME010000216.1:5551-6761 GCA_964438415.1 uncultured Pleurocapsa sp.
CGAGCGCCTGGGCGTAATCACCGGAAGCGTCATGCGCCAGCCCTAGGTTGTCGAGCTGGATCGCCGTCTGCAGCGGCAAGCCGCGCTCGCGGCTGACGCTCAGCGCTGCCTCGAGCAGCGGGATCGCCCGGCGCGGACGCCCGGTCTGGATCAGGAAATAGGCGTAGTTGCCGCGGCGCGTGCTCAGCGCGACCTCATCGCCCAATTTCTCCGCCAGGCCGATCGCCTCATTGAAGAAGGCATCGGCGGACTCGGCGTCGCCCTGCTCGGCGAAGGCGTTGGCCGCGTTGGAAAGCACCAGCCCGCGCGTCTGCAGATCGGCCTCATCGACACCGTTGAGCGTGGTCAGCGCCTTTTCATAGTCGCGCAGCGCGCGCTGATGTTGGCCGATGCGCTTGCGCACCGTGCCCAGGTCGCAGTAGAGACGGGCGGCCTGTGCGTGGGCATTCTCCGCCTCATACAGCAGCAGCGCATTCTGCCAGGCGGCGATCGCCTCGTGCGGTCGGCCTGCCCGCTGGTGCAGCAGCCCCAAATCGCGCAGGGTCTGCGCTTTTTCGAGCGGCGCGCCGTGTGCCTCTGCGTGCTGCAGCGCAGTCTGCATGGTGGCGACCGCCTGCGCGTCCTCAGCGGTGTCGGCATAGGCCAGCGCGAGCGCCCGCCGTACCTCGATCGGCGGTTCGAACGGCGGGCTGCTGATGGCGACCTGCAGGTGTGGGATCGCCTCGGCAGAGCGGCCTGCGCTGCGCAGGATGATGCCCAGCACGCCGTGCGCGGACGCCCGCGCCGTCGCATCCAGCTCATCGGCGCTGCTGACGGCCTGCTGCGCCTGCTCGATCGCGGCGTCATCCTCGTGCAGCAGGCTGAGCGTCATGGCGAGCGCGCAGGCGATACGCACCCGCTCCGCTGTCCGCTTGGGTCCCGCCAGTTCGAGCGCGCGCGCGAAGTAAGGCTTGGCATCGGCTGGACGTGCCTCGGCCAGCGCGCGGTCGCCCAGGACGACCGACCAGCGGCGGACACTGGCGAAATCTTCCAGATGCTCCGCGAGCTGCAGCGCTCGCTTGATCAGATGGACGCCTTCCGCCGTCTGGCCATTTTCGATCGACGCCTGCCCGCCCGCGGTCAGCGCCGCGTTGTGGCCGGCGCGGACGCCCGCTGCGCGGTGGCCGGCGTGCTGGCAGCCACGCGCTCGTTCCTCGAGGAGCGCCCCGTG
>CAYTME010000217.1:0-501 GCA_964438415.1 uncultured Pleurocapsa sp.
GTCTTGCCCGCATCGATGTGGGCAATGATGCCGATGTTGCGCACTTTACTCAGATCGAACGTCGTTTCAGCTTTCTTCGCCATGCTCTCTCACTTGCTCTCCCCGGTCTGGGTCATCCTGCCTGGCGCGCTCAACGGAAATGGGCGAAGGCGCGATTCGCCTCGGCCATGCGGTGTGTATCGTCCTTCTTCTTGACCGAGTTACCCTGGCCGTTGAAGGCATCCATCAGCTCCGCGGCCAGCTTCTCGCTCATGTTGCGCCCGCCGCGCGAGCGGGCATTGTCCAAAATCCAGCGCATCGCCAGCGTCAGCGCACGTTCTTGGGGCACTTCCACCGGCACCTGATAGGTAGCACCACCCACGCGCATCGGCTTGACTTCGATGGCGGGCATGACATTGCGTAGCGCCTGCTCCAGCACTTCCATCGGCGGGCGCTTCATGCGCTCCTCGATCATGTCCATCGCGTCGTACATCAGCCGCTGCGCCAGGCTTTTCTTGCCCC
>CAYTME010000217.1:520-806 GCA_964438415.1 uncultured Pleurocapsa sp.
CACCACGCATCATGCGATTGATGAGCATCTGCACATGGAGGCTGCCGTACTTGATATCCACAGGGGTTTCACGCTGTGGCGGTCGGTTACGTCGTGGCATAGTACAAACAACCCTCTGCTACTTCTTGCTCTTGCCGGCAGCGGCCTGGCCCGGCTTCGGACGCTTCGCGCCGTACTTGCTGCGCGCCTGCATCCGGTTCTTGACCCCGTCCGTATCGAGCGTCCCGCGCACGATGTGATAGCGCACGCCCGGCAGATCCTTGACACGACCGCCGCGCACGAGCAC
>CAYTME010000217.1:869-6742 GCA_964438415.1 uncultured Pleurocapsa sp.
ACAGGCGGACACGGGCCACTTTGCGCAGCGCCGAGTTCGGCTTCTTGGGGGTCATCGTCTTGACCACGGTGCAGACACCGCGTTTCTGCGGTGAGCCTTTGGGAACACGGGTGCGGCGCTGCTTGAACACATTCAATCCATACTGCAAAGCGGGCGCTTTGCTCTTGGATTTCTTGGGCCTGCGGCCGCGGCGCACCAACTGATTGATGGTTGGCATGAACGACTCCAGAAGTATCAGCCTGCTCTTAGGCACGCAAAAAGGCGTAAGTATGCAAAGACTACGCCTTTTATGCTGCTTACGTATGGCGAGCCAAACCGCCGCGCGGAACGCTTTCGCCACCTTCACTCAGTTCGGCACAGCATTGCCTCAACTACGAAGGGTACGTGCCGTACATGTGGATCGATATCCTAGCATTCGAGCAAGGGGGAGTCAAGGGCAGTACGCCGCCGGTACTCACAGTCTCGCGGTCACCCGCCGAGCGCGGCACGTTTGAAGGAGAACCAGCGTGTTTTTGTGGATCATTTACCGCTGGTCGGCGGAGACTGCGGCTCCAAACCGACAGCTCGGCTGATCACAGCGACGAGATCCTCCACGCTGACCGGCTTGGTCAGGAATGCGTCGGCTCCAGCATCGATCGCCTGCGCCGCCTGATAGCTTCCCGACGAGGCAGAGACGACGATCACAGGCAAGCGCAGGTCTGGGCTGTGCTTGCGCACATAGCGTAGAAAGTCCAAACCGTTGAAATCTGGCAGCATCAGATCGAGCACGATCGCGTCGGGCGTTTCTTGCAAGAAGGCGCTCAACGCGTTGACCACGCTGTTCACCTGCCGCACGCGAAAGCCGGCGCTGCTGAGCGAACTGCGAAAGACCTCCGCGACGCTCATATCGTCCTCGATGACGAGCACGAGCTTGTTATGTGCCAAGCGCGCCAGCTCCTGCGTCTGTGTCTTCAACGCTTCGGTCATGCGATAGCGTCCGGTGATGTCGTGCATGGGCACCACCGCGAACAAAACCTGCAGCCGCATCTGCCCCAGGGTGAGCTGGTCGCCATGACGCAACCGGTAGGGTTCGTGCGGCTTCAGACGGGCACCGTTCAAGTGAGTTCCGTTGGTGCTGCCCAAATCCTTGATGTAAAGACGGCTGTCCTGAATTTCGACCACCGCATGACGGCGCGACACACCGTGGGCGAAGGCGTTGAACGGCAGCAGATCGATCTCCGGAAAGACCTGCTGGTCGGCATCGCTGCGCCCGATGAGCATCGACTCGCGCACCTGTACTTGGATCGTGTTGGGAGTGCCGACGACGCGCACATCGATCACCCAGGGCAGTGACAGATCGAGCGGCCCGGTGACCGCGGACGTCTTCAGCGGTGCGGTCGAGATGTCGATACTGCCGAGATGGCGCGTGTAGACGCTCTTTGGGTCGAAGGAAGAAGTCATGACAGCTCACCAAATCCGTCAGGCATGAAACCGATGGCTCGATTATTACGAACCATCACCTTCAGTATAGACGACAATTTGACGCGCGCGTTGGTTTAGGATTGAGACTTTTGTCTCATCTTGGGTGCAGGTGGTCACAATCACAAGCCAAATAGGCGCGAAAAAAAGCCCCGCACACACGGTGCAGGGCATCTTTTGGCAGTGCGAGACACATAAATCCATTTGGCTAAAGGATATTTTCGGTTGTCTCGCACGGTGTTGTCATCTATCTCTAAAGATTAACGGGTTTTAAGGATTTGTC
This sequence comes from uncultured Pleurocapsa sp., assembly GCA_964438415.1. Taxonomy (GTDB): domain Bacteria; phylum Chloroflexota; class Anaerolineae; order Aggregatilineales; family Phototrophicaceae; genus Flexifilum. The sequence goes on from CAYTME010000217.1 coordinate 2,611, forward strand.
AAATACCGCGCCCGCCGCCCAGTCAAACGCACTTGGTGATTTTGTGCGCATGATCGACCCTGCTGGCACATTGACCGTCGAGAAAAAGCAGACCAGACGCGCTCTTGGCACCTCTTTTGACCCTCTATGACCCGAAAAATCAGATAAGATTGTGAAAAAAGTGACAAATTGACCTTTGAAAAGCGCATGAGCGGCGCTGCTGACCGCCGCTCATCTGCTCCTAATTTCAGCTACTTTGCACAAATAGTTGACCCGAAAATGCACTCAAGTGCTGCGTCCGAGGGCAGCTCGCGCGAGTTCGCTCTGCGGTGAGAAGTCGCGCGAGACGATCTCGACCACCGTGCCGGTATCCGCCCACTCAAACAGCAGCCGCGCATCCTCGTCGCGCGACATGACGCAACCGAAGGTGTACGGCTGGCCGACATTGCCGCCGCCCAGGTAGGTGCCGTTCGGCAGCTCGACCGCCCCATGGAAACCGTTCATCAGGCCGGGAAACACCTCGTAGATGCCCATGAACCAGTACATACGCCATTGGCCGCAGCCGCGGTCGCCGCACAAGGTGTAGCTGCTGCCCGTGGCCAGCTCATCATGACTGAGAATCTGGTAGACGCCGGGCATCGTCGGGCTGCTGCTGATGCCGGATGAGATCGCCCAATTGAAGACGACTTCGCCATTTTCATAGGCGATCAGCGACTGTGTGTCGAGATTGACGATGATCCGCTTGTGCGGCACCGGATCGAGCGGCAGCACTAGATCGCGCGGCGGCAGTTGAATCGTGTCGCCTGGCGAGAGAATGGTCGTCTCCCAGTTGAGGTTGGGGTTGGCCTGCTGGATCAAGAAGAAGGGGATCCCAGTCTTGCGCGAAATGCCCCATCCTGTGTCCCCGCGTGCAACCGTGTAGGTCGTCGAACGGTAGCGGACGCGCACCGTGATCGTCGGCGTGCCCTGGCGGATGGCGTTACGCAGCTTCTCGGTCGCGTCGTTCGGCTCGATGAAGCGCAGCCCATCACCGGTGGCGGCCAGCGCGCGCGCCTGCGAGTCGAGGAACGGACGGAATGCATCTTCGCGCAGGTCGAGACCACCGCCATCGACTTCCAGCCAGGATGTGAAGGTGTCGCGGTCGGTCGACCAGGTGATCGTCTCATCGAGGAACGGATCGTAACCGTTCATTTCGAAAGTCTGGCTGGCCAGCGCTTGGGCGACCTGCAAGTACTGTTCGGGGTCGCTCAGGTCGGGCACCACCGGCGACATGACCAGGGTCAGACGCCGCTCTTCGACGACACGCTGCGGATCGCGCAGCAGCACGCCCAACGTCGCCGCGACATCGGTCAGCTTACCCTCGCGCGCCGGGACCGTCACCAGCGTATCGCCCTGCCAGCGGTAGCCCGCGTTGTAAGGCGCGACATTCGCCTGCAGCGATACATCGAGCAGGTAGTTCTGCGCCCGCAGCTCGTCGCTCACCGTCACCTGAGCCGGGACAGCGTAGCCAAACGGCACGCCCGCAAGCCCAACGCCCCGCGCCGCCTCCGCTGTCGCGCGCGCATCGAAGGCCAAGCCAAGCTCAGCCGGCGTCGTCGACCATGATCGATCGTCATCCGTCAGGCTGATACGCACGCTGCGCTGCCAGGCGGTCTCCAGCCGTTCGACGGCTTCATCGACGGTCAGCCCACCCAGATCGATGCCCAATGCCCACACATTCGGAAAAACCCGGCCAGAGACGACGTTGACCAGCACGAAAATGGTGAACACGAGCAGCGCAAGCCCACCGAGCGCCGCCAGCACCTGCGGCGTGTGCGTGGCGCGCCACCAGACTTCGGCGAGCACGAGCTGCCAGCGCTCGATGCGGGCGTTCCAGACCTGCTGAGCGCTCTGGCTGCCGCGCGGAATGGCATTCACAGGCCGCGGCGCAAACAGCGTCTCGCGGCGGCGCTGCCGTTCAGCGATCCGCTCGCGCGCGCGTCGGCGTTTGCGTTCGGGTCGATAGCTGTCCATAAGAGAACCTGATGCTCAACTGCGTGTTATGACGATTGTGGACGATATTCCTCGCGCGGCGGCGAAAAGACATCGATCAAGAGTGTATCGACGATCGCCCGCGCGCTGTGCACCACACCGCCCGGAATTTGGTAGGTATCGCCAGGAAGGCAAAGGCGCGTTTGCGAGTCGATCATCAGTTCGAGTTTACCATAGACGATGTATCCGACCTGCTCGTGCGGATGCTGGTGTTCGGGCACGATCGCATCGCGCTCGATGAAGAATTCGCATACCATTATGTGGTCGGTCGTCGCCATCGTGCGGCGGTGAACGCCTGTCAGTTGTTCGATCTGGGCTGCCTGTGCAGGCGTGACAAAATACTCATCTGCCATATACGATTTTCAACCCCCAATCGGGTCTGCAATGTTTGTTAGGTTGCGGCTTTAGCGATCTGAAAAGATTGTAACGTATTATCGCCATGTGGAGGCACCTTTATCCAACGGAGTGCTGTCCACAAGACACCGTTTCCGGTACATTTCTTACGGCTGCAACAGCCCTTCTACGGACTTGCTGCTGAGGTTGCGGCGATGACAGCGTGGCGAAACAAATGCATCATCTATCAGATCAATACCTGGGTGTGGCTGACTGCGCTCTCGCGCCAGTACAAGCAGCCGATCACCCTGCACACCGTCCCAGATGAGGTGCTGGATCAGATTGCCAAGCCAGGCATCGACATGGTCTGGCTGATGGGCGTCTGGCGGCGCGGCCCGCTTGTGCGCAAGAACGCGCTCAAGTACAAGCATGAGTACCGTGGGGCGCTGCCAGACGTGACCGATGACGACATCATCGGCTCGGCTTACGCGATCGCCGATTACAGCGTCGATGAGCGGTTGGGCGGCCCGGACGGGCTGGCGCACCTGCGCCACCGCCTGCGCCAGCGCGGCGTGCGCCTGATGCTCGATTTCGTGCCCAACCACGTCGGCATGGATCATGAGTGGGCCAAACAGCCGGAATTCGTCATCACGGGGACGGCGGCCCAGCGACGTGAGCGATCCGACGTGTTTTTCAAAGCCACCCGCTATGATGGTAAGGAGTGGACGATCGCGCACGGGCGCGACCCTTACTTCCCCGGCTGGTCGGATACAGTGCAGCTCAACGCCTACAGCCCGACGGTGCGACGCCAGATGGTGGCGACGCTCAAAGATATCGCGCGCCAGTGCGACGGCGTCCGCTGCGATATGGCGATGCTGGTCATGAACGACATCTTCGCCCAGACGTGGGGGCAGTACAACATCGGTCCTCGTCCGGATCAGGAATACTGGGAGTACATCATCCCGCAGGTGCGGGCGCAGCACCCCGATTTCATGTTCATCGCCGAAGTCTACTGGAATAAAGAATACGATGTACTCCAGCAGGGCTTCGACTACGCCTACGACAAGACGCTCTACGACCGCATCGTCAGCGGCGATATCGAGCAGATCCGGCTGCACCTGCTGGCCGATATCAACTATCAGCGTCACCTGATCCGCTTCATCGAGAATCACGACGAGCCGCGCGCCTTCGCGTGCTTGGGTCCGCAGAAGAGCATCCCCGCGGCGACGCTGATCTGCACGCTGCCCGGCGCGGTGCTGCTCCACGATGGCCAGTTTGTCGGGCGCACGGTCAAGCTGCCGGTGCAGATCAAGCGCCAGCCCGATGAACCGCTGCAGCCGGAACTCGAACACTACTACGAGCGCCTGCTCTGGGAGACGCTCGACCCGACCTACGAGCACGGCCAGTTCTACCTGTTCCAGGTCTACCCGACCAGCCCCGAAGACCAGAGCAACCGCAACCTGCTCGCCTACGGCTGGCGTGACCTGACGAGCAAACGCTACCGGTTGATCGTCGTCAACCTGACCGGCGCACCGTCGTTCGGGCGCGTCAACCTCGGCTACTGGGGCGAACTCTCGCACCAGCGGCGCTGGCGGCTGTTCGATGTGACCGACGGCGAGGAGTACGTGCGCCACGGCGGCGAGCTGACCAACGAGGGCATCTTCATCTTCCTCGAACCTTACGAGTCGCACGTCTTCCGCTTTGAGCCGGATATCGACTACAGGCCGCTCGTGCTCCAGCAGCCGACCACGCGATGAACGTGCTGCTGCCCGCCCGCAGCCCGGCGCTG
>CAYTME010000218.1:0-6425 GCA_964438415.1 uncultured Pleurocapsa sp.
ACCGCGCCGCGCTCGGAACGGTTGGTGCGCGGCGTGCTGGTCGGGATGCTGCTCTACGGCGGGGGGATGATCGCAGTCCGGCTGATGATGTGAGCTGTCCCAGGGGGATGAGGGCAAATCAGCAAACCCGACTTTGCCGCACCCTTGCACACTGCCTAGACTAACCCTAGAAATCCAGCGCACAGGGTTTACAATACAAGACTAATTTCAGCAAAGGATGCCCTCAGGGCGCTGTTTGACAAGGTCTACGATACATGGCATCTAATCACGGCCCAAAAGCGAAGGTGATGCGTCGTTTCGGCGAGGTGCTCGTCCCGCGCCCGAAGTATCATCGCATTCTTGAAAAGCGCGCCTACCCGCCCGGTGAACACGGCAAGGAAAAGGCATTCCGCAGCGGCCGCCGCAGCGACTACGGCCTTCAGCTCAATGAGAAGCAGAAGCTGGCCTTCATTTACAACATCCGCGAGGCACAGCTTCGTCGTTATTTCAACCGCGCGCGGCAGCAGCCGGGTAACACGGGCACCAACCTGCTGCGTCTGCTCGAACGCCGTCTCGACAACATGGTCTACCGCGCGGGCTTTGCGGCCACCATCTGGGCGGCGCGACAGCTCGTCAAGCATGGGCATGTGACGGTCGATGGCGAGCGCGTCGATCTGCCGTCGTTCCAGCTCCGCCCAGGCCAGGTCATCGCCGTGAGCGAACGGATGCGCAGCAATGTACACGTCGTTGAAGCGATGGAGAGCAGCGTCCACAATCTGCCCTACCTGCTGGTCGATAAGGCCAGCACGAGCGCGCGCTTCACGCACATTCCCGAACGCGCCGATATCCCCGTGCCGGTGCAAGAACAGTTCATCGTCGAGTTCTACAACCGCCTCGTCTAGCACAGACGGGCTTCGCTTCTTCCAGGCCTGCGCGTCCGCTGTCTCCCCTCTCGATCCGAGAGGGGCTGACGCGCGGGCGCGGTGCGCCTCGTCTGCTGCCTCAGGTGAGGCATGATCTCCCTGCCAAAGTACCACCGCGATCACTTGTTCGACCCAGCGCGCGAACATCCGCAGAGCGCCCATGCGCGCCTGATGCGCTTGATCCCGCCGCAAACGCGCGTGTTGGAGCTGGGCTGCGCGTCGGGCTATCTGTCCGGCTACATGGAGCAGGGGCTGGGCTGCCGTGTAACAGGCGTCGATCATGACCCGGCGGCGACGGCCATCGCCGCTGAGCGGTGCTCGGAGGTCCACACCGCCGATCTCGACCAAGCGGACGCGCTCGCCGCGGCGGCGGCCAGCGCACCCTACGATGTGCTGCTGGCGGCGGCGGTGTTGGAACACCTCAAGCAGCCGGAACGTCTGCTGCGAGCAGCGCTGGGCATGCTCAAGCCCGGCGGACGTGTGATCGTCTCGCTGCCGAATATCGCCCATTACAGCGTGCGGCTGGCGCTGCTCGGCGGGCGCTTCGATTACACGGACTACGGCATCATGGATCGCACGCATCTGCATTTCTATACGCTCAGGACCGGGCGCGCGCTGGTCGAGGCGGGCGGCGCGGTCGTCGATCGCGTCGTGATCGCGGGCAGCGGGCTGCAAAACCTCCTCGACGGGCGGCTGCCGCGCGCGCCGCTGATCCTGCCCGGTCTGCTGGCCTACGAGCTGATCTACGTAGGTCACAAACCGTCAGCTCGCCCCGATTGACCCCGCGCGCCCAAGTGACCGCCTGCCCTACGCTGGCGGCACTGCGCTTGCCTTTCAAGCTCGCTCTGCTACAATCGGGCGCGATCTCATGGCCGAATCGCGAGACTCATCGACCATCGCGATCGGCTTGTTGTCGTCTGTCATCGGAGAAGTCTATGCGGTTTCGCCTTGTGTTTGTGCTCCTGCTGATCGCGCTCGCGATCGGCGCTTGCGACGCTCAGCCGCCGACGATGGTGGTGCTGGTCGTCACGGCGACACCGACCGATACAGCCGAACCCGGCGCAGAAGTGCCCACCGTCACCACCGCGCCGACCATCACCGCCGGGGTGACAGCGGAAGTCACGCTGACCTTGCCGCCCACACCCGTCACCAGCCCCACGCTCGCGCCGACCGCCACCCCGAACGTCTTCCCGACGCCGACCGTCGGTGAAATCCAGGTGGCCGAGCAGTTGTTTCAGAATGGGCGCATGTTCTGGGTGCAGCCGACGCGCCAGCTTTGGGTGCTGATCGTGCGCTCGGAAGGGCGCGGCTCGTGGACGATTTACCCGGACACTTTTCAAGACGGCGTCGATCCCGAGATCGATCCGAGCTTGATCCCGCCAGAGGGCTTGATCCAGCCGGAACGCGGCTTCGGCAAGCTCTGGCGGCAGAACCGAGATGTGCGCGAAGGGCTGGGCTGGGCGACGACGCCCGAATTTGGCTATGTCAGCCGCTACGAATACCATCCCGGCGGCACGATCGACGCGCGAGGGCAGTATGTGCCCGCGCCGGGGTATCATATCCTCTACAGCCTGTATCAAGAACAGTTCCGTTTCAACGAGATCGACGGGACCTGGCAGCTCGGCGGCGGCTGATAGCACAGAGGGGAAGCAATGGGCGATTTGCGTGTCTGGCAGCTCGATCTTGGCCGGCCCCTTGCCCTGCAAATTGCCGCCGATGCGCGGCTGACCGCGCTCGATTTCACGGACGATCACACCTGGGAGGTCGCACCTGGCCGCGGGGAGTCCGCTGCACTGGCGCTGCAAACGCGCTACGGCGGGCGCGCCGGGCTGGTCTCGCTCGTGCCGATGTGGCTGGTCGATGGCCGCGTCATCTACCAGGGCGCGGCGCTGGCGGAACCGGTCAAGATCCGCGCCTTCGCTCCCGGCTTCGTCCAGCTCTACGCCAAACTGACGCCGCAGATCGGCCTGCTGGCCGAATTCTGGGCGATGGAGTCGCACGCAGTCGGCGGGCGTTTCCTGCTGCGCAATCTGACGCAGACGCCGCAGCGGACGCGGCTCGATCTGCTCGGCTTCGTCGGCATCGAAGGCCGCGAGCAGGTGCTGCACGTCGTGCCGCTGCCGGGCGAACGCCACGCGCTCTCGTTGGGCAAGATCGGCGGTCTCTATCCGGTCGTCCTGCTCGACAACGGCTACCAACCCGTCGAGGGGCACGGCAACAAGGTCAGCGCCGATCTCGCGCTCAAGCCGGGCGGGCGTGCCGCCCTGCGCTTCGTCTGCGCCGGGCGGCCGGATGTGCGCGCATCGCTCGCGCTAGCGCAGCGCTGGCTCGGGCAGGATTGGGGCGCGCATTTCAAGCTGCTCTCGATGGCCGCGCAGGCCATCCCCCAGATCGAGACCGGCAGTCCCGATCTCGACGCGGCGATCGCGTTCAGCTACGTGCAGCTCGTCCAGGCGTTTATCAAGCCCGCCGGCCAGCTTCCGCAGCCGTCATTCGTCGGCGCGCGCCAGCCCGACCGAGGGTACAGCCCGCGCGGCGACGGCAGCGATCACGTGCGCTCGTGGGCGGGGCAGGACGCGCTGACCGCCTACATGGTGGCGCTGGCTGCCGCACCGGTCGATCCGGCGCTGGCGCAGGGCATCGTCCGCAATTACCTGGCGATCCAGCGGGATGACGGCTGGATCGATGGGCGTCCCGGCATGGCTGGCCAGCGCGCCGGCTACTTGTGCCTGCCGATCTTGGCGCGTCTGACTTGGAGCATCTTTCAATACACCGAGGACACCGCCTTCCTGCGCGAGGCGTTCCCGCGCCTGCTGCTCTTCTTCGAGCGCTGGCGGCAGGCCGACCTCGACGCTGATGGCGACGGCGCGCCGGAATGGCGCGGCAGCGGCCACCTGTACCGTCTGGATGAGCGGCTTCGCAGCCTGGCCGCTGAGACGATCGAGACGCCCGCGCTGGCAGCCTATCTGCTGTCGGAGGCGCTCAGCCTGCGCGAGATCGCCTATTACCTGCGCGAGGCCGAGATCGAGGCGCGCTTGGCCGATCACGTCGAGCGTCTGCGCGCGCTGCTGGCGGGATTCTGGCGCGCGGATGAGCGTCGCTACGTCTACCGCGACCGCGATACACATCTCAGCCTGCCGGGCGAGACGCTGCTGCGCAGCGGCGATGGCGATGCCATCCATCCGCTCGACGTCGCGCTGGCACAGCCTGCGCGGCTGATCGTCGAAATCGAGGGTGGTGTCGACCACACCCCCAAGCTGACGCTGACGGTCGAGGGCAGTGCGCCGTCGGGCGAACCGGTGCGCGAGCGCGTCGATCAAGACGCGTTCGTCTGGCAGACCGGGCGCGGCTTTTACACCACGCAGGCGGTCTTCGCGCGCATCGATCGCGTGGGCTGCGAGGGCTTGGTACGCGTCTACCGGCTGCATGTTCACACGCCCGATCTGAGCGGGCATGACATCACGCATCTGCTGCCGCTGTGGTCCGCGGCTATCGACCCGGAGCAGGCGGCGGCCTTGATCGAGGATGTGCGCACGACGACCGAGCCAGCCGTCACCCAGCCGCTGAGCGCCGAGCCGCTCTGGGTGACTCTGATCGGCGAGGGCGCGCTCGAATACGGGTATGTCGAAGACGCGGCGCAGCTCTTGCGGCGGCTGCTCGATCGCCAGATCGAGACTCTCAAAGCGGAGCGGAGCTTCCGCGCCAGCTACAGCGCCGACCGCGCCCGTGCGCTGGCGGAGGACGGGCAGAGCCTCGGCTTGATCCCACATCATCTGCTGCTGCGCGCGCTGGGGGTGCGCATCGTCTCGAAGACGAAGGTCTGGACGGGCGGCGCGTTTGCCTGGAGCGCGCCGGTCACCGTGCGGCAGCACGGCGTGCTCGTGCGCCGGAAGCCGAAAGGCACGACGATCCATTTTCCATCCGGCAGCGTGATCGAGTTGGCGGCAGACGCACCCTGGCAGGAGATCATCGATGAACCGACTGTCGCTCCATAAAGATGACACCGCGGACAGCCCGGAGGCACAAGCCTATCGTTACCTGTTCGAGCGCACGTCCGACGGCGTGCTGATCGCGGATACCGACGGCAGGATCAGCGCTATCAATCCAGCGGCGGTCGCCATGCTTGGCATCACGCACGAGGAGGCGCGCGCCCAGCGTCTGCCTTCGCTCTTTCGTCACAATCAGTCGCTGATCAATCTGTTCAAGCGCCCAGGCGAGCAGGTACTCGATGTGCATCTGCCGCGCCGCCGCATCGCGCTCGGCATCGCGGTGGCGCTGCCCAACGGGAAGCGCATGGTCATCCTGCAAGATGTGACCGAGCAGCGGCGGCTCGACTCCCGGCGCGAGGAGCTGATCCAGCGCATGGCGCACGACCTGCGCAATCCGCTCATGGCGTTGGGCGGCTTCGCCGAGCTGGTCGAGACGCTGGGCGAGCTGACGCCGCAGCAGAAGCACTTCATCACCCGCATCCGCCAGACGGCGACTAAGCTCTACGATGTGTCGACGGCGCTGGTCGATCTCGCCTGGATCGAGGCCGGGCTGCCGCTGCAGCACCGCCCGCTGCACCTGCAAGACCAGATCGCGCGCGCCATCGCCGAGCTGAGTCCGCTGGCCGAAGAGCGCGGCATCGTGATCGCCTTTTCCGTGCAGGATCCGCTGCCGCTGGTCATCGGCGATCCCGATCGGCTGTACATGGTCATCTACCAGATCCTGCGCAATGCCATCGTCTATTCCGAACGCGAGCAGAGCGTCGCCATCCACGCGTGGGGCGACGAGACGGACCTCTACTGCAGCGTCGCTGACCAGGGCATCGGCATCTCACGCAACGAGCAGCACCTGATCTTTGACCGGCTGTGGCGCTCGAATGACGCCCGCGTGCAGGCGATCCCGGGCGGCGGCTTGGGGCTGACGCTGGCGCGCAAGATCCTGTTCCGGCATGGCGGCGATATCTGGGCGGTTTCTGAGCTGGGGGAAGGCACAACGCTGACGTTTGTGCTGCCCGCCGTCCACGCTTAAGGATCGACCATGCGACGGATCAAGATCGTGCTGCCGGCGGCGATCACCGACTTGGGGCCCGGCATCGGTGGCTTGGGGCTGGCGCTGGGGCTGCACACGATCGTCGAGATCAGCGAACGCTCCGACGATCAACTGCACGTCGAAACCGTCGGCGAGGATGCCGGGCGCTACAGCATCGGGCTGCGCCATCCGGTCGTGCTCGGCCTGATCCGCGTCTTCCAGCGGCGCGAGCAGACGGTGCTCGGCCTTAACCTGCGCATCGACAACCGCATTCCGCACAGCGCCGGGCTGGGCATCGAGACGGCCTACATGGTCGCCGGCATCGTCGGTGCCAACAACCTGCTCGGCAACCCGTATGACCGCGCCGCGATCCTGCGCATCTGCGCCGAGGAGACGCAGCGGCCCGACCAGGCGACGGCGGCCATCTTGGGCGGGCTGACGAGCAGCGTGCTCGACGGTGAAAACTTGATCTACCGCAGTCTGCCGGTCGCGCCGATGCAGGTGATC
>CAYTME010000218.1:6436-6735 GCA_964438415.1 uncultured Pleurocapsa sp.
GACGCCGACGATCTCGCCCAAGCCGTGCGCGGTAGGATTCCGGAGCGCATCGCGCTGCGCGATGCGGTCGACGTGCTGGCGCGCCAGCCCTTGATGATCGAGGCGCTGCGGTCGGGCGATCTCGACCTGCTGCGGCAGGTCGGGTCGGCTTCGCTCTACGCGCCGCACGTCCGGCCGCTGATCGCCGGGTACGATGCCGCGGTCGAAGCGGCGGCAAGCGCTGGAGCCGGGGCCGTTCGGCTGACGCGCAGCGGTGTCCTGGTCGCCTTCGCCAGCGGCGGGCACGCCCGCATCGCGCG
>CAYTME010000219.1:0-3420 GCA_964438415.1 uncultured Pleurocapsa sp.
GACGTTCCACAGCTCCGGCGCGTAATCGCGCGGCAGGCCGTGCGCGAACAGCATCGACCCCATGCCGCCGTCGGCGGGGATGACGGTTTGACTGCTCAGCAAAGTCGATAGATCGGTGCGCATATCGCCCCTCATGCTTCACTCCCAGACGGCGAAACGTACCCCATGCGCGCCAGCGCTGCCGCCCGCTGTGGAAACGGATCGTGCGCATGGGGGAACGCGATCGCGTCGACGAAATAGTCGTGAAAGCGTGGATGTGCCGCCGTCTCGACGAATTCTACCCGCCGAGCCAGCTCGGCGGCTAGTCGGCGCTGGCCGCGGTTGAGCAGCGCCAGCCGCGCGCCGTCGCCCGCCGCGTTGCCGATTGCCCGGATGCGGTCCAAGTCACAGTCGGGGATCAGCCCGATCATGAGCGCGTGCAGCGGATCGATATAACTGCCGAACGCGCCCGCCAGATGGACGCGGTCGAGGCGCGTCACCCCGACATGATCCATCAGCAGGCGTGCGCCCGCGTAGAGCGCGGCTTTGGCGAGCTGAATGCTGCGAATATCCTGCTGCGTCAGCACGATGTCGCGCCCGCTGGCCGCTTCCTGCGCCGAGGCGACGATGTACTCGGCGGAACTACCGACGGCGCGCGCGCGCGGATGCTGCACCGTCGCTGGAAAGCGACCGCTGGCGGCGATCAATCCGCCCTGAAACAGCTCAGCGATGATCTCGATGATGCCAGAGCCGCAGATACCCGTCGGCGACAGGCTTTCGCCAGCGGCCAGCGCGTCGCTCCAGCGCGGATCGCCGACGACGCGGTAGCGCGACTCGCCCGTCTCGGCATCCAGGCGAAAGCGCTCGATCGCGCCCTGCGCCGCCCGCTGCCCATGCGCGATCTGCGCGCCCTCGAAGGCCGGTCCGGTCGGGCTGGAAGTCGCCAAGAGGCGGCCGTGCGCTGCCAGCAGGATCTCCGCGTTGGTGCCGACATCCACGATCAGCGTGACCTGGTCGTCGAGCAGCGGGTACTGCGCCAGCAAGACGGCAGTCGCATCCGCACCGACGTAGCCCGCGATCGGTGGCAGCAGGTGGGCGCGCGCGCCGGGATGCAGCGCCTTGAGACCGAGGTCGCGCCCGCTCACATCGAGCGGGCGATCGGTCGCCAGTGTGAACGGCACCTGCCCCAATTCGACCGGATCGATGCCGAGCAGCAGATGATGCATGATCGTGTTGCCGACCAGCACGCAGTCGGTGATCGACGCCGGCGCGATCTGTGCCTGGTGCGCGGCCTCGACGGCCAGATCGTTGAGGGTATGCACGATGGCGTGATTCAGGCGTGCCAAGCCGCCCGGCTCGCGCGCGTACGAGACGCGGCTCATGACGTCCTCGCCGTAGCGCACCTGGGGGTTCATGGCCGAGGTCGTCGCCAGCAGCGCCCCCGTGCGCAGGTCGCACAAGTGACAGACGACGGTCGTCGTGCCGACATCGAACGCCAGCCCATACACCCCATCGACATAGCCCGGCTCCAGCCGGATCACCGCGCGCTCATCCCACACCGTCGCCGTGACGGCGAACTTTCCCATCCGCAGCGCGGCCTGCAGCTCGCGCAGCAGCGGCAGATCGAGCGCGGCGTCGGGCAGACCGCACTGCTCCGCCAGCGCCGCCCTCAGACGCCGGTCGTCGGATGCGCCGCCCAACGCCGGCTCCGACACCTCCACGTAGGCCAAGCGCACCGCCGGATCGATCTCGATCGCCAGATCGCCCGCCTCTTTGCGCACGACCTGCTTGCGCGCCAGGCTCTCATCGGGGATGTTGAGCACCAAATCGCCGATGATGCGAGCGGCGCAGGCCATGCGCAGGCGGTCCGTCTGCCAGCCGTGCGCCGCGCCGTAGGCGATCTCATCCGCGCCGGGTGGGGTGAGATGCGCCGCCTCGGACGTGATGCCGTGCTTGAGGAACTGGCCGTATTCGGGCGCGACCAGGCACCTGCCGCAGGCCTGCCGCCCGCCGCAGATCGCCTCCAGCTCGACTCCGAGCTGCCGCGCCGCCTCCAGCAGGATGACCCCATGCCCAACCTCACCCTGACGTCCTGAAGGCAGCAGCACCAGGCGGTGCGTGTCGGAGGTCAGGGACTGGGGATTGGGGACCGGGTCTGGACTCATCACGCTAGGCTGCGCCGATCAGCTCGCGGACTTTGCGCACGGCGCTCGACGCATCCGGCGCGAAGCCATCCGCCCCGATCTGGTCGGCGTAGGCTTGGTTGACGGGCGCGCCGCCGATGATGATGCGCACCTGGTCGCGCAGCCCCGCCGCCGTGAGCGCGTCGATGGTCGTCTTCATGTTCGGCATCGTCGTCGTCAGCAGCGCCGACAGCGCCACCACCTGGACACCGCCGCCGCTGACCGCCTCGACGAAGCGCTCCGGCGGCACGTCGATGCCGAGATCGACGATCTCGAAGCCTGAGCCTTCGAGCATCATCGCCACCAACTTCTTGCCGATATCGTGCAGATCGCCTTTGACCGTGCCGATGACAACCCTGCCGAGCGGCGCGACTCCCTGCTCGACCAAGTGCGGTTTGAGCACCACCAGCGCCTTGTCCATCGCGCGGGCGGCGATCAGCATCTCCGGCACGAAGGCTTCGCCATCTTCGAACAGTTGGCCGACCTGACGCATGGCGGCGATCAGCCCGTCGTTGAGGATCGTCCCCGCCGGGATGCCCTCGGCCAGCGCCTGCGTCACCTTCTCGACAGCCGCTGCCGCCTGCCCATGCAGTACCGCTTCGTAGATTTCATCCAAGATCGCCATCGTCCATGCTCCTTCGCGTCGTGCAGAGTTCTCGGTTCACGGTGCGGGCAGTCCCCCCGCCCTCGATCGGCTTGAATGCGAGCGAGGCTGGATGGGGCGTACCGCATCGTCTCGTCACCTGATCACCTTCAACGTGTACGTCTCACCGCCGCGCACCTCGATCGTGACCGCTCCGCCGTCCAGCGCCAGCGGCTCCAGCGTCTGCTCGGCCAAGCTGGCGCGCTCAACGGCGCGCACCGGGAAGCCGAAAGCGACGCGGCTGGTCACCGGTTCGCGCAGGATGTTGTAGCAGCGCACGATCAGATCGTCCCCGCTGCGATAGAACGCGCTCAACACCAGCGCCGGATGCTCGATCTGCACAAAGCTGTGATGCGCAGGCAGCGGCCCGCCGCGCGGCCATTCCGCCTTGCGCACCAGGCTCGGATCGTCGCGCGTGATGTTCATCTCGTGCAGTTCCAAGCCCGCGTGTGTATCGGCGCGGCGCGCCATCAGCGGCACATTGTAATTATAGGCGTATATATACATCTGCTGCCAATTCCCGCTGTGCGGCAGGATGGCATACTCGAACGTATGGCTGCCGAGGCACTGCGCACCCGGCGCCGCCGGCAGCGGGCCGGCCGCCACGCGCCGCAC
>CAYTME010000219.1:3546-6208 GCA_964438415.1 uncultured Pleurocapsa sp.
GTGAATGCGCGCTGGTGCATGAGCGGCGTCGGGTCTTCGACCCAGCCCGTCGAGTCGGGAAGCTGCAGCGCGCGCTCGACGACCATGAACGAGGCATCGACATCGGCGTGTGCAGCGCGGATGCCGGTCGGGAACTGCGCCATCAGCTTGTGATCGCGGGCACGGTTTTCGACCTGCGTCGTGATGTACAGCCCAGGCTGCCCGGCGTAGAGCGCGATATCGCTGATGACCGGCACGGCGACGGTCGCCTCGGCGCGGCGCTGACGGTCGTCGCTCAGGCTGGCCGGCAGATGGAGCGTCCGTTCGACGCGGAAAACGACACGCAGCGGCCCAGATTCGGTGCGCGTGATGATCGCCGTCCCACCGGCGGTGCTGATCGTCTGGCTGCCTTCGCGCAGCGGGCAGTAGGAGTATTCATCGCCAGCATCTTCGACATCGGCCAGATGATGCAGCCCACTGTACGTGCGGCCGCTGGCTTTGTCGGTGATGGTCAGGCCGCCGTCGCTGGCGATGCTGAAGGCGAGATAGGCGTTTTCGGCCCCGCGCTCGCTCGCGATCAGGTCGGCGGGGGCGGGCGCGGTCTGCACGCGCGGCTGGGCGTAGAGCGTCGTGCAGCCGAAAGCGGGCGCGCCCACCGGCACGAGCACGCGCACCCGGCGCTTGCGGTTGGCCTTGAGCACCTCCATCCAGAATGCCTCGCGGTCGTCGAGCACCTGATGCGGCACGAGCTGGCCTTGATGATCGACGATCTGGAAGTCGCCCGCTTTGGGGTCGTCGAACTCGAAGTCGATCTGCGCCTCGGCGATCTCCTGACGCGCCCAGCCGAGCGCGTTGTAGACGATCACGGGCGTGCCCGGCTGGGCGGTGTAATCGGTCTGGCGCGCCAGCGCGCGCAGGCTGTCACGCACGAGGCAGTCGGCGATCTGGCGCGACTGACTGAAGCGATAGGCCATCTCGTCATGCACCTCATCGATGCCGCTGCCGTACATATCGTCGTGCGGGTGGTTGAGCAGCAGCCAGTGCCAGGCGAGATCGACCAGGTCAGGCACGCCCTCCGGCACGTCCGCGCCGCTCAGCCAGGCGAGCGCCGTGAGCGGCTCGGCGAAGCGTTCGAGCAGCACCTCACCCCGGTGATTCTCCTGCTTGAGGTGGATGCGCGTCGAGTAGACACCCTGCAGGATCTCGGAGTAGCGCCCCCAGCGGAACTCGCCGGAGAATTCGGGCAGTTGATCCGGCGCCGGCAGGGCGGTCAGCAGCCTGCACCGTCACGCCGTTCAAGCGTTGGTTGGCCTGCTCGATGATGGAGGGGATGCGCGGCTCGGCCTCCGCATGGTCGATGCCGTTCATCAGCAGCAGGGCGTCGGTGTTCGCCATGGGACGCAGTTTAGCGATGGCGCGCTCGATCTTGGCCAGCGCCAAATCCATGTCGAAGATCATCTCCGATGTATCGCCCCAATGGATGCCGTAGCCGAGATTGGTCACGTTGTGATAGCCCCAGGGCATCAAGATCGCCGTCACCGCCGAACCGTCAGGCGCACGCCAGATGAACTCCGTGCCCAAACGGTCGCCTTCCGCTCCCATACCGCGCCAGAAGAATGCATTGTCGATGCCGAAGCCAGCCAAGATCTGCGGGAGCTGGGCGATATGGCCGAAGCCGTCCGGCACGTAGCCGATCTTGACCACGCCGCCGTAGTCTCTGCCCATGCGATGTCCCAGGCGTAGATTGCGGATGAGCGACTCCGGGCTGACGAGGAACTCATCGGCCAGCACGAACCAGGGACCGATCTGCACGCGGCCAGCCCGGCAGTGCGCTTGCAGCTCGGCGGCCTTGTGCGGGCGCACCTCGAGATAATCTTCGAGCACGCTCATCTGGCCGTCGAGCATGAAACAGCGGAACGCGGGATCGGCCTGCAGCAGGTCGAGCAGACGATCGACCAAGCGCACCAGACGGATGCGGTACTCCTGAAACGTGACGTACCAGGCGCGATCCCAATGGGTGTGACTGACGAGTGTGGCGTGATAATCCATCATGACCTAAGCCTTTGTGAATTTGACAAAGCAGCCTGTTGATCATATATTTGAGACAAGTTGTTTATACAACTGATGATAGCACCTGCAGGAACAATTGCACAGCATTTAGTCCAAAAGGAAGCCGCTATGAAAAACAAAGATCGTGTCCAGTTTGTTCATAACGGGATGACCCGCCGCACATTCCTCAAGGGATCGGCGGGGGCCATCGCAGGCGCACTCGCTGCGACCGGGCCGGGCAGGTTTTTGACCCAGGGCATCTTTGCGCCCAATTTGATCCGTCAGAATAACACGGTTGTGTTTGCCATCCAGGAATTCACCCATCCGATTATTCGAAGCGTGCTGCCGCAGTTCGAGGCCGATACTGGCTTGACTGTACGTTTGGAGGGCGGCCCGGTCAGCGGCAACGACATGCTGACGCGCTACAGCCCGGCGTTCGCCTCCGGCACCAGCCCGGTCGATCTCTTCAGCGATGCCGATGACAGCTCGCCCACGTTCATGCGCGCCGGCTGGGTCATGCCGCTCGACGAGATCATCCCGCAGGAGACATGGGATGACTTCCCGCCGAGCATGCAGGATCACATCCGAGGCTTCCTCAGCATCGACGATGTGCCGTACCGCATCCCACACGAAT
>CAYTME010000219.1:6312-6716 GCA_964438415.1 uncultured Pleurocapsa sp.
AGTTGCCGATCCGGCAAACGGTATCTGGGCAACGACCGACGGCTTGATCAAACCGGCGCTGCTCTACGTCTACGTCGCCTACCTGACGGCACAGGCGGGCGGTAAAGTCTTCGAATTCGACGACGGCACGGCGCAGGCGCTTCAGTTCCTCTACGACATGATCCACACCCACCGCATCTTCCCGGAAGAGGCGCTCAATCAGGACTACACCGCGCAGAACGAACTCTACATGGGCGACCGTGTGTGGTTCATGCGGCAGTGGCCGTTCTTCCAGGGTGTCGCCGAGGGCAACGAGGCGTGGTACGCGCCGGAGAAGCTCATCATCAGCCTGCCGCCGGCTGGCCCGGCGGGCAGCAAGAGCTGGATCGGCGGCTGGGGCTTCTCGATCCCGACTTATGCCCCCA
>CAYTME010000220.1:0-6711 GCA_964438415.1 uncultured Pleurocapsa sp.
CAGATCGCGGGCGCAGCGCTCGATGTGTTCGAGACCGAGCCGCTGCCGAGTACCAGCCCGCTGTGGGCGCGCGAGAACGTCATCATTAGTCCGCATGTCGCCGGCAACAGCGCCGACTATCATGAGAAAGCGGCCGCGCTCTTCATCGAGAATCTGCAGCGCTATCTCGACAATCTGCCGCTGCTCAATCGCATCGAGCATGAGCGCGGCTACTGAGCCAGTGATGAGGCCAAATATGCCAGGGGATGCACAGTCGCTCGCTTCGTCTACGAGCGAGAGGATGACGTCGTGACACATGTGCGAACGCCGCTGCCGGTCGCGCTGGTCGGCGTGCTGGCGCTGTATCTCGCCCTGGCGGCGGGCTATGCCCTGCGCACACCCGCCTGGCAAGCTCCTGACGAGCCAGCGCATTACAACTACATCGCGCAGACGGCGGCGCGCGGCTGCTGCCCGATCATCGAGGCAGGCGACTGGGACGCGGGCTACTTGGAGGCGCTCAAGGCGAGCGCGTTCGCCCCGGAACTGCTGGACGGTCTCGACCGTGTGCAGTACGAGGATCACCAGCCGCCGCTTTACTACCTGCTGCTCACGCCCGTCTTCGCGCTCACCGAGGGATCGCCCCTGGCGCTGCGGCTGGCCTCGGCCGTGATCGGCGCGGTGACAGTCGTTTGCGCATATGCATCCGGACGTCTGGCGCTGCCCGGCAGGCCAGGGGCGGCGGCCGCGGTGACCCTGATCGTCGCGCTGCTGCCGCAGTATCTGGGCATCGCGGCCTCGGTCAACAACGACGCGCTCGCTTGGGCGCTGGTCGGCGCGGCGCTGGTCGCGCTGCTGCGCTTGGTCAAGGTGGATGTCATCGTGGAAGGGCAGGGGAGGTTTGGCGGACGGGTCAAGCCTCGCTCTCACAAGGCGGCCGAGGGGCGCGGGGTGGATTTCTTGAGCAGCGCCGTCCTGTTGGGGCTGCTGGCCGGCTTGGGGCTGCTGACCAAAGTCAGCACAATCTTCCTGCTGGGACTGGTTCCGCTCGGATTGTGGCTGGCCTGGCGGCGCTCGGCGCTGCCGCTGCGCACGCTCGTGCTCGCGTGGATCGCGTTCGCTGTCGTCGCGTTGGGGCTGGCAAGTCTGTGGTGGCTGCGCAACCTGCATGTGTACGGCGCGCCGGATTTCCTCGGTT
Source organism: uncultured Pleurocapsa sp. (assembly GCA_964438415.1). Taxonomy (GTDB): domain Bacteria; phylum Chloroflexota; class Anaerolineae; order Aggregatilineales; family Phototrophicaceae; genus Flexifilum. Next base: position 1,175 of record CAYTME010000220.1, read on the forward strand.
TGGCGGCGCACGATCGGGTCGTCGTCGGCCAACTGCGCACCGAGACGCTGATCGCCCAGATCGGCGCGACGGCATATCTCGAACGCGCGCTGACGACCACCTTCAGCAGCTTCTTCGGCCAGCTCGGCTGGATGGCACTGCCGCTGCCCGGCTGGGTATACGCCGCGATCGCGCTGGTGCTGATCGTCGCGCTGGCCGGCTGGGGGCTGGCGCTGCGATCGCGCCGCGCGCCGTCGAGCGCCAGCCAGCGCGACCAGGCGCTCGTGCTGGCGGCTGCCAGCGTGCTGGCGCTGCTGCAGTACGCATACTACAACACCGAATTCGTCCAATTCCAGGGACGCTATCTGTTCACAGGCGTGATTCCGTTCGCGCTGGCGGCTGCCGGCGGGCTGGCGAGCTGGCCTCGCCCGATCGGGCGCTGGGCGACCTGGCTGCCGCTGGCGCTGCTGCCGCTCAATTTATGGCTGATCTGGCGCGTCGTTCCTGGCCTCGCGCCGTGAGCAGGAAGAGGATATCGATGCAGCTTCTGATCGCGACGAGTAACCCCGGCAAGGTGCGTGAGTACGCCGCGCTCTTTCAGCATCCCGATCTCGAGATCGTCGGCCTGCGCGACGTGGGCTTGGCGCACGCGCCGCCCGACGAACCGCACGATACCTACGAGGCCAACGCCCTCCACAAAGCGGAGTATTACGCTCGCGCCTCAGGGCTGCTCACGCTGGCCGATGACAGCGGCCTGGAGGTCGACGCGCTCGGCGGGCGGCCCGGGGTGCACACAGCGCGCTACGCGGGTGAGGGAGCAAGCGACCGCGACCGCTGGCTCAAACTGCTCGCAGAGCTGGAGCCGGTGCCGGTCGGCCAGCGGGCCGCCCGCTTCGTCTGCGCGATCGCCATCGCACAGCCGGCGACGGGGCGCACATGGCACGTGCGCGGCGAATGCAGCGGGCAGATCGCGCTCGCGGCGGGCACAGGAGGCTTCGGCTTCGGCTTCGACCCGGTCTTCATCCCCGACGGCCATGCCCTGACGTTCGACCAGATGCCGCCAGCCGAGAAAGACCGCATCAGCCACCGGGGGCGCGCGGCGGCGCTCGCCTGGACGCAGATCCTCGCGCCGCTCATCGCGCAAGGTGAGAGGTGATGCCGAGGGGACGCGCCTCGCGGGCGGCGTGGTCGGGGCGCTGGCGTTTGGTCGCTCGATGCGGGGCGGGGCATGCGGGCGGCGTGCCTAGCAGTCCCCGCAGCCGTGCTCGTCGACGAGCAGGGTGACGCGCCCGGCATCCGACCACGTGGTCACGCTGCGCTGGTAGACCCGCGCCAGCACCTCCGGGCGGTAGACCTGATCGACCGTGCCGAAAGCGATCACGCGCCCGCGCAGCGCCATCACCCGGTCGAAGCGCCGGAAGGCGAGATCGAGATCGTGCGTGGTCAGCAAGATGGTCATGCCCTGCCGGCAGAGGCGCGTGAGCGTGTCCATCAAGTCGTCTTGAGCCGCGGCATCGACCCCGCTCATCGGTTCGTCCAAGAGCAGCAGCTCCGCTTCCTGCGCCAGGGTGCGGGCGATGAAGGCGCGCCGCCGCTGCCCGCCGCTGAGTGCCCCGATCTGCCGGTCGGCTAGGTCAGCCAGCCCGACCTGGTCGAGCGCCGCCTCGACCGCGGCCCAATCGCGCCGGCGCGGCTGACGCAGCCAGCCGATCTGCTTGGCGCGCCCCATCATGACGACATCGCGCACGGTGACGGGAAAATCGAGGCGGACGCCCTCGTGCTGCGGCACATAGCCGAGCGGCAGCGAGCCGCGCGCGTGGACGCGCACTTCGCCGCTGGTGCTGGGGATCAAGCCGAGGATGGCCTTGAGCAGGGTCGATTTGCCCGCGCCGTTCGAGCCGATGATGGCGATCATCTCACCGCGCTCGACGCTGAAGCTCGTCTCCTCCAGCGCCAATACCTCCCCGTAGCGCACGGTCAGGCCGCGCACTTCGAGGGCAGGACTGGACGGCGCGGCGGCTGTCTCTGGCGGCTGTGACGCGGCCGCAGGGACGATGATCCGATCTGTCATCTGGGCGTGCTCCTGGCTCATGCGGGCATTATACAGCGGGCGGCCTTCACGAGTAGGGGCGAACCCACACGGGCCGCCCCACCTGCTCGATGTCTCATCCGCCGAGCGCGGCGGCGATGACGCGGGCGTTGTGACGCATCAAATCGATGTAGGTCGGCGCTGGGCCGTCGGCGGCGCTCAGCGTCTCGCTGTAGAGATCGGTCACCACCGGCACGCCGGCTTCCCTCGCCACCACCTCGGCCAGCCGCGTGCTGCCGGAGATCTCGGCGAAGACGGCACCCGCGTTCGTCTCGGTGATCAGCGCGATCAGGTCGGCCAGCGCGCGCGGATCGACCTCGACGGTGGTGGTCACGGCGGGCAGCACCGTGCCGATGACCTCAAAACCGTAGGCCTCGGCGAAATAGGCCATGAATTCGTGATTGGTCACCAACAGGCGGCGCTCCTCGGGCACGACGGCCAGGATGTCCGTCAGCTCGGCGTCGAGCGCCTCGAGCTGCGCCGCGTAGGCTTCGGCGTTGGCGCGGAACGTCTCGGCGTTGGCGGGGTCGGCGGCGCTGAACGCTTCGGCGATGCTGCGCGCCCAAATGATGACGTTGGCCGGGTTCATCCAGACGTGCGGGTCGCACTGGCCGTGGTCGTGTTCGTCATGCGCTTCTGTCTCACCCTCGTCGTGGTGATCGTGTGCTTCGCATTCGAGGTCAACGCCCAAGATGCCGATCCCGTGTTCGTGTTCTTCCTCATGTTCAGCTTGATGTTCGTCCTCGTGCATGTGACCGCCGAAGCCGAGGATTTCGACTCCGTTGGAGACGACGACGACCTGCGTCGAATCCGACGCCAGCGCCTCGATCAACCGGCCGAGGAACGTCTCGTAGCCCGCGCCGACGACCAGCAGCAGATCGGCCTCAGCCACGCGCACGGCATCATCGGGTGCCGGCTCAAAGGCGTGCGCATCGGCACCGACGGGCACGAGCGTCTCGACTCGGAAGACATCGCCGGCCACATTCTGCGCCACATCGGCGACGATGCTGGTCGAGGCGATGACGCGCAGGGTTTCCTGCGCATTGGCGCGCACGGCGAGGCTCATCACGAGGGTCGCCAACAGAACCAAGAGCATCCGTTTCATGGTGGAGCGTCTCCTATCTTGAGCTTTTGAGGGGTTTCGCTTGAGACTATGTATCACAGATACAGTGTAACGAAAACACGCGCTATTGCAACCACGTCTCAGTCTGTGCTCAGGATAGGCGTATGGAGCAGGTTCCCAGCGAAGCCGCAAGCAGGGAGGGGCCAACGCATGAGAGGAAACGGGCAGCCCTAGTCTCGCAGAAGCCCTCACCCGCGCTGCCCGTTTGCGATCGTCCCCAGGCCCGCTCGGCCGCAGTGCGATCAGGCGGGAGCGGGCGAGCCTTCCAGTTGGCCCTTCAAGATGCGCAGGGCAGCCTCCAAGCTGCGGCTGTGTTCGGTTTCGATCTCGGCCAAGCTGTGCTTCTGATGCAGCGGCGGCGGCACGGCCAATTCGACCGTGAGCGTGACGCGCGTATCGTCACCATCTGCGGCGAAGTGCCAGCCGACAGTCCCGTTGAGACCGCCGCGCCAGTGCTCGATCAAGCGCTCGCCAGCTTGGAATTCGACCGTCTCGCTTTCGCCTTCGAAGCGGACACCGCACAACCGGTAGAGCCAGCGGTAGCGCCGCCTGCCCGAAAGCACCGTCTCGATATCGTAGGTCTCGGCGATATTGGGCCAAAGGGCGGGCAGCCGCGCCGGGTCGCTCACGTAGTCGAAGACGCGCTTGACCGGCGCATGAACAGTGATGGATTTTTCTATCTTGTGCATGACAGCCTCCTGCGGCTTGATTGATCGATATCGACCGCGCCAGACCTGCCTGCCAAGCATTGATGTGGCTGCTGGTGCGGTCACGTCCCCGTGACGGCAGCGCGCGCCGGTTCAGCCGCGTGTACGGTTGCCTTGCCTGGGATCAAGAACACTGGGCAGACCCGCGACTCCAACACCTTGACCGCGACGCTGCCGAACAACCACCGCTGCAAGCCCGACCGTCCGTGTGTGGACATGACGATCGCATCGACACGATGCTGCTGCGCCGTCTCGATGATCAGCGTGGCCGGGTCGCCGCTGGCGACCACCACCTCGACCGCGACGGGCTTGGCTTTCCTCAAGCTGTCGGCGATGCGTCCCAAATAGCGGTAAGCGTCTTCGGTCACCCGTTCTTCCCAACGGCTGTAATCTTTGAATGACGCGATATCCAGCTCGGTCCGGCTGCGCGGCGCAGCGCTCGACAGGGCTGGCGACAGCACATCCGGCAGATGCAGCGCCGTGACCAGGGTCACTTTTCCGTCGGGCTGCACGACATGTTGTGCCCAGGGCAGGGCTTCTTCCGCCAAAGCCGACCCATCCAGAGGAACCAAAATGTGACGAAGCATGAGCCTATCTCCTGGACAAACACATAGTCATAGTCATCTTCATTGTCGGTCAGGATAGCTGGCCGTTGGTCACCCAAGGGGCATGATAGACAGCATCTTTCTTCAAAATGATCGATGCATAAGCGGACTGTAGTCCGTTTCTCATCGTTTCTTCAGGCAGCACTCGATGAAATGATGCTATTCTACGGTCTGCAAGCGGACTGTAGTCCGTTTAGTTTTCGGCAGTCGCGTTGTGGAGGAGCACAAAATGGCTCAGTGGACAATTGACCCAGCACACAGCAGCGCGGAGTTTTCCGCCAAGCACATGATGATCACGACCGTGCGCGGTCGTCTCGCCGTCGTCAGCGGCGCGATCGATTTCGACCCCGCCAACCCTGCCGCCGCTTCGGTCGAGGCGACGCTCGACCCGGCCAGCATCAGCACCGGCCTGGCCGATCGCGACGGTCATCTGAAAAGCCCGGATTTTCTGGATGTCGCCAACTACCCGACCATCCACTTCAAGAGCACGCGCGTCGAACCGACCGGCGGCGAGAAGGCGCTCATTCACGGCGACCTGACCATCCGCGGCACCACGCGTCCGGTCGTTTTGGAGGCAGAATTCCTGGGCGCGGGCAAGAACCCATTCGACCAGACCGAACGTGCCGGTTTCATCGCCACCACCGCCATCAACCGCGAGGACTGGGGTCTGACCTGGAATGTCATGCTTGAGGCGGGCGGCGTGCTGGTCAGCAAAGAGATCCGCATCTCGCTCGATGTTCAGGCAGTCAAAGTGACCGAGACCGTCACCGCGTAGAACCTGTCCGTATCAGCAGTCGAAAGCAGGCGGCCGGGTGCCGCCTGTTTGCGTGAGGGGTGAAGGCGCTGACTTCGCATTGCAGCGCGCGATCTTTTGTGTGCAAGCGCGGCCCGACCCCATGCGTGCGGATGAAGTCCTTTCCACGCAGCCGCTCGATGCTGCGACGGGGTGTATACGGATCTCGTGGCGCATCTGCTCCGCCGAGCGCTCAAGCGGCTCGGCTGGGCTGCGCAAGCGCGCTGAAGGCGCTCCGGCC
>CAYTME010000221.1:0-6634 GCA_964438415.1 uncultured Pleurocapsa sp.
TGTCAGAGAAGCGGAAGACTTCCTGCCCAACCCGCTGCTGCCCGATACGCGCTCGGAGCTGGCGCTGCCGCTCATCATCGGTGAAACAGTCATCGGCGTGCTCGATGTGCAGTCGGATGAAGCGAACCGCTTCGGCGAGGATGACGTGCTGGTGCAGACGACGCTGGCGGCGCAGATTTCGGTCGCTGTGCAGAATGCACGCGCAGTCGAACAGATTTTGCTGCGCGAAAAAGCGGTCGAGAACAGCACCTCCGGTCTGACGATCGCGGATGCGCGCCGTCCCGATATGCCGCTGGTCTATATCAACCCGGCTTTCGAAAAGATCACAGGCTACACCATTGCGGATGCGATCGGTCGGAACTGCCGCTTCTTGCAAGCGGATGATCGCGACCAAGAGGCCTTGAATGAGCTCCGTTCCGCTATCCGCGAAGGCCGCTCAAGCACAGTGGTGCTGCGCAACTATCGCAAAGACGGCACCCTGTTTTGGAATGAGCTGCGTCTCTCGCCCATCCACAACGCGGCTGGTGAGATCACGCATTTCGTCGGCGTACAGACCGATATCACCGAACGCATCATGATCGAGGCTGAGCGTGAGCAGATGCTCCTCCTCGCAGAAGATCAGGCGCAGCGCGAGCGCGAGACGGCGGAGCGTCTGCGCGAGGTCGACCGCCTGAAGTCACAGTTCCTCGCTAACATGAGCCATGAGCTGCGCACCCCGCTCAATTCGATCATCGGTTATTCGGAAATCCTGCTCGATGGTGATGATGGTGAGCTTTCGGATGAGGCGGTCGAAGATATCAGCACGATTTACCAAAGCGGTAAGCACCTTCTGGCGATCATCAATGAGATCCTTGACTTGGCCAAGATCGAGTCTGGCCAGATGAGTCTCGACCTGCGTCCGGTCGATTTGTCTCAAATCATCGCGGAGGTTATCGACCAGACGTCGGTTCTGCTCAAGAACAAACCGGTGTCTTTGACGAGCGAAGTGCCCGCCGATATGCCGTTCGTGAGCGCCGACGCGGTGCGCCTGCGGCAGATCGTCACCAATTTGGTCAGCAATGCCGTGAAGTTCACCGAACGCGGCAGCGTCACGGTCGTCTGCGGCCGTGCGCAGGATGGTTGGGGGTACGTCGAGGTGCGCGATACGGGCATCGGTATGCGGGAAGAGGATCTCGATGTCATCTTCCAGCAGTTCCGGCAGGTCGATGGTTCGGTCACACGTCGTGCAGGTGGTACCGGCCTCGGTCTTACGATCACACGCCATTTGGTCGAAATGCACGGCGGTTCGATCGAAGTCACCAGCGAATTGGGGGTCGGCTCGGTCTTCCGTTTCACGATTGCCCTACATGAATCCCAAGGGATGGGTGTTTAGTGGCGACTCGCTACTTCAACCACATCGCATGTCTGGAATGCGGCGCGTTGATGCCGGCGGATGTGATGTCCGCCGGCTGCTCGCAGTGTGGTTCTGGCTGGATCGACGCGCGTTTCGCCTACGACGAAGTGGCACCGGTCTGGGCTGATGGCTTGGGATCGCGTCCGAACTCGCTTTGGCGCTATGCGGAACTGCTGCCAGTCCCCGACTTGGATGCCGAGATTTCGCTGGAGGAGGGCTTTTCACCGCTCCTGCGGCTGTATCAGTACGAGCGGTTGTACGATCACACGCCGATCTTCGTCAAGGATGAGCGGCAGGGGCCGACCAGCTCGTTCAAGGATCGCCAGGCTGCTGTCGCCGTCACGGCGCTGAAACAGGCGGGCATTCGTGAATGTGTGCTCGCCTCGACTGGGAATGCAGGCGCGGCTTACGCCGCCTACTGCGCGCGCGCCGGCATCAAGCTTTGGCTTTTCCTGACCCACCAAGTGCCCGCCGAAAAGATGCGTGAAGCAGCGCTTTATGGGGCGGAGGTGGTCAAGGTCTCCGGCACCTATGACGAGGTGAAGGTGGTCGCCGCTGAGTTTGCTCGGCGCAAGGGGCTGTATCTCGATCGCGGCGCGCGCTCGATCCCCGGCAAAGAGAGCATGAAGACGCTCGCTTTTGAGATAGCCGAACAGCTCGGCGCGGTCTACGATGCTGAATCGGGGCGTTGGAAAGCTCCCGATTGGTATATCCAGGCCGTCAGCGGCGGCATCGGTCCGCTTGGTGTTTGGAAGGGCTTCCAAGAACTGCTGACGATGGGGCTGATCGATAAGATGCCGCGTCTCGGCATTGTTCAGGCGGCGGGCTGCGCGCCGATGGTGCAGGCTTTCCATGCGGGCAAAGTGAGCGCCGATCCGGTGCAGCCGCGCACGCTGATCCATATCCTGGCGACGGGCGATCCCGGCTATGCTTACCGGCTGCTGCGCGATGCCGTGCTGCTCAACCATGGCACGATGCTCGCCGTCGAAGATGGTGAAGCGTTTGCCGCGATGCGCCGGCTCGCAAGCACGGCTGGGCTGTCGGTCGAACCGGCGACAGCGGTCGCGTTCGCCGGGTTGGAGAAGATGCTTTACGACGGCATCATCGAGGCCGGCGAGGTCGTTGTCATCAACTGTTCCGGCCACACGTTCCCAGCCGAAAGTCACGTCTTGGGCGATCAGTATCTGCTCAATCTCGAACGAGTCAGCCAGGAGCAGACCGAAACGCCGCCCAAGCCCGCTGCGGCGTTGGTCGACGCGCTCGACAGCCTCGACGAGCAGATGACGACGGTGCTGGTGGTCGATGACAATCCGAACGACCGTCGTCTGATCCGCAGGATGCTCAAGGCCAATAAGAATTACCGCGTGTTCGAGGCGGCCAGCGGCAAAGATGCGCTGCGCTTAGTCGATGAGCACGTTCCCGACCTCGTGATCGCTGACTTGACGATGCCGGGGATGGATGGGCTGACGCTGATCGAGCAGCTCAAATGGAGCCCGCAGACGGCCCATGTGCCGATTGTGGTGGTCTCTGCCAAGAGTTTATCGACGCAAGACCGCGCGCTGCTCGAACGCTACACCGAGTCGGTGTGGACAAAAGGGGACTTCGAGACCCAGCAGTTGGTGCGGCACATCGTCTCGGCACTTGGCGATACGCCTGTGGACGCGCTCGGCAGCACAGATCGCGCGCATCAGGTGGCCGAGAAAGTATTGATCGTCGATGACCATCCGCAAACGGTGCGCCTGCTGCGGCGGTGGCTGTCGCACGCGCATGATTACGCGGTGACAGAAGCTGCCAGTGGTCAGACCGCGCTGCGGCGCATTTACGAAGGCCATCCCGATATCATCCTTCTCGATCTCCATCTGCCAGACATGCACGGAATCGAAGTCATCGAGGCGCTGCGTCGTGATGCTGCGTTGCGGCAAACCGCGGTAATCGTTTATACTAATGACGTAATCGAGCAGCCTCTGCGCCAGCGCGCGGCAGAGCTGGACGCTCTCCTGATCGAGGAAGGCCAATTCACACGGGCGGGTGTTCTCTTAATGATTGCGAGAGCATTAAGTCTTGTAAGATCGTAAAGGCATCGATGAATGGTCTGCTGTGGAGCAAATATGAAAGCTCGAATCCTGTGTGTTGAAGACAATCAACAGAATATGCGCCTGGTGCGTAAGATCTTGACGACCGCAGGATACGAGGTGTTCGAAGCATTTGACGGCATGTCCGGCATCGAGATGGCCGAGCGTGAACGTCCCAACCTGATCCTGATGGATGTCAACCTGCCCGATATCGACGGCCTTGAGGCGACAGCGCGCTTGAAACAGCAGCCGGCCTTTGTCCAGACGCCGATCATCGCGCTGACGGCTAATGCCATGCACGGCGATCGCGAACGCTGCCTAGACGCGGGCTGTGATGGCTATATTCCCAAACCCATCACCAAAAATGAGCTGCTGAACACGGTAGCACATTTTTTAGCCATGCCGCTTACGTAGCGCGGGCAGAGAATCCCCATATGAGCGTCATCGTGCTGATCGAGGACAATCCCGATAACGCGCGTTTGGCTTCGCGGCTCTTGTCTCGACATCACACGGTGATCGTCGCTGACGAGGGCGAGGCGGGTCTGACGGCGGTCGCCGACGAACAGCCCGACTTGGTGCTGGTCGATCTCGGTCTGCCGGATGTTGATGGCCAGGCCATCATCGCCATGATCCGTCAGAATCCGGAGCTTGCCCAGACGCGCGTCGTCGCCTTTACAGCATACCCAGAACATGTTGCCCACGAGATCGCGCGCGCGTACGGGTGTGATGGAGTCATCACCAAGCCGATCGATACGCGCGCCTTTGTCAAACAGATCGACGCCATACTCGACAGCAAGGTTGCGCCTGAAACCTGATGTGCTCTCTTCGTCTTCTCATTCAAGTTAGTTCGCGCCCCATCTCATGACGGATCTCCACGCGCCGCTGCTGCACATTGTGACCTGTACGCAGTTCTCGTTCGACCAATTGGCAGCCATCTACAACGATACGCGGATCGATTACATCGTCCCTATGCCGATGAACGGCCGGCGTATGAAAGACTATGTGCGCGACTATGACGTTGACTTGGCCGACTCGGTGGTCGTGCGCGAAGATGGTGACCGGCCGATCGGTATGGGGATGATCGCCTATCGCGACGATCGAGCTTGGCTGACGCGCCTCGGAGTCAGCCCTGCCCACCGCGGTCGAAAAGTGGGCCTGCGGATCATGCAGGCGCTTTTAGAGAGGGCGCAGAAATACGGCGCGCGTCAAGTGCAGCTTGAGGTGATCAAGGGCAACGAACCCGCCTACCGGCTCTTCTCTAAGCTCGGCTTCCAGCCTGTACGCGAGCTGCATGTCCTCAGCCGTCCTCCAGCGGCGGTCAGTGCCGAGATCGAAGTGCCTTATCAGATCGAGCCGTTGGACGCGGATGCGATCGCTGTCTGTCTGGCGCAGCGCAGGCCCACTTGGATAAGCTGGATCGAGGAGACGCCGTCACTTCTGAACGGGGGCGATTTGACGGGATTTGCCCTGCGCGATCCCTCCGGCAGTCTCAACTGGATCATCTGCCGGCGCACCAGGTTTCAGCTCTCTCATTTCACGCTCGAAATCGTCGGTGAGCCGGTCGATGCCATTGTGCCCGCGCTTCTCGGCGCGGTGCACCGGGCATACGCGACCCAGGACGCCAAATACGAGAACATCCCAGTAGACAGCCCGTACCTGCCCGCATTTACCGCCTTTGGTTATATCGAACTTTTCCGCCGCATCGAGATGACGCTTCGCCTGGGCTGAAGTGCTCGCCTGAACGCCGGCAAACCCCTTCGCCGTTCCAACATTCGTCTAATTCAGCGTGTGGCATGATGAGCAGCACGGAATGAGAAGGGGTGTTGGTATGCCTGTGCAATCCGATGTGCGCGTTTTGGTCGTCGCCGATAATCCGTTCACACGGGCGGGGCTGGTGACGCTTTTGGGCGAGCGGGACGGGATCATCATCGCCGGCCAATCCGCGCCAGAAGAGGGACTGCTCGCGTCTGCACAGGTGTATCGCCCCGATGTGATCGTTTGGGAGATCGGCGCCGCGGATGCGCTGAATGCGGAGTGCCTGGCCGATGTCAAAGACATCGCACCAGCAGTGCTCGCGCTGCTCAGCGATGACGACCAGTCACCCGCGCTGTCGGCGGCGGGGGTGCAGGGCATCCTGGGGCGAAGCGCCGATGCCGCTGCCATCGCCGCCGCGATCGCAGCGCTGGCGGCCGGTCTGGTGGTGCACAGCGCATCCGTGTCGGCGCTGCTGACCAGCGCCCGCGCGGGCGCTGCGCCCATCGCCGCGCGCGAAACGCTGACCGCCCGCGAGCACGAGGTGCTGCGTCTGCTCGCGGAGGGGCTGGCCAATAAACAGATCGCGCTGCGGCTGAGCATCAGCGAGCACACGGTCAAATTTCATGTCAACGCCATCATGAGCAAGCTCGGCGTCCAGAGCCGCACCGAGGCGGTCGTGCGCGCCACACGCCTGGGCTGGATCGCGCTCTGATCTGGCCCGCTGGCCTACGCTTTTTTCCAGGTCTCGTCCTGCGCCTTGTGTGGATTTGTTCTGCGCCGAGCTGTGCTTGAATTAGGCCATCTCCAGTGCAAAAGGGAACCAAACGCATGGACAGCATTCTCAAGAACCTCTCGGATGATCTGGCAGCCGCAGTCGCTTCTGCCGCCGCCAGTGTCGTGCGGGTCGAGGCGCGCAGGCGGACGCCGGCGACCGGCGTGTTCTGGTCGGCGGACGGCATCATCATCACGTCGCATCACGTCGTCGAGCGCGACGAAGGCATCCGCATCGGCCTGCCGGACGGCAGCACGACCGACGCCAGCCTGATCGGGCGTGATCCATCGACCGATCTGGCCGTCTTGCGCGCCAACATCGGCGGCGCATCGGCGGCGCGCTGGCTTGCGCATGAGGCGCTCAGGGTCGGGCACCTGGTGCTCGCCGTCGGGCGTCCCGGCGCGCAGCCCCAGGCGACATTGGGCATCATCAGCGCCATCGATGAGAGCTGGCGCACGCCCGGCGGCGGCATGATCGATGCTTTCGTACAGACGGATGTCGTCATGTACCCCGGCTTCTCCGGCGGCCCGCTGGTCGGTGCCGAAGGCGCGTTTGCCGGCATCAACACCTCGGCGCTCGTGCGCGGCATCAGCCTGACGATCCCGGCGGCGACCGTGCGGCGGGTGGCCGAAACGCTGCTCA
>CAYTME010000222.1:0-6586 GCA_964438415.1 uncultured Pleurocapsa sp.
CACCATCATCGAGGATCGCCCCGCCGTTCTGGTACAGCAGCGGCAGGAAACGCGGCAGTTCGATGCCGGTGGTGATACCGGCCACGGTGTCGGTGGTCAGCGCCTCGGCAGCCGCGCGCAGCTCTTCCCAGGTGGTGGGCACTTCTACGCCAGCGGCCTCGAACATGTCGGTGTTGTAGATCAGCGCGAGCGTCGGGAAGTCTTTCGGGGCGCAGTAAAGCTGGCCTTCGTAGGTGAATACATCGCGCAGCGAGGCATAAATATCTTCAGGATCGGTGATCTGATCGCCATATGGCTCCAGAACGCCCGCCGACGCCCAGTCCTGCAGACGGAAGCTGTCCACATAGAAGACGTTCGGGTAATCACCGCTGGCGAAACCCGTCTGCATGAAGGTCTCATACTCCGGCGAGAAGATGACCTCGACATCGATATCGGGATTGGCTTCCTCGAACGCAGCGACCATCGCCAGTAGGGCGGCGTTTTCCGCTTCCGATGACGACCAGCCGGCCAGCTTGATAGTCGTCGTCTGCGCGCTGACGAGGCTCGCGCCGAGCAGCGCCATCAGCAGCACGAGTCCCAAGACCAAACGAACCTTACGCATTGTTTTGTACCTCCACTACAGCAAAATTCCTTTGCAGCGTGTCTTTTCGCTTTGCAGCGACCCCATCACGCCGTTGGGGTGACCAGCGCGGGGTTGAGCACATCAAACACGTGCTTCTCACCCCGATAGATCACACTAAAACGTACACGCCGCCAGTGTTCAGGTAGGTGCGGCTCGATCTGAAGCTGGCCGGCATCGTCGACTCGCAGGCCGCAAAAGCCGAACAACACAGCCTGAAACACACCGCCGCATGCCGCCGCATGCATACCATCGCGCACGTTGCCTTTGTTATCGTGCAGGTCGATGTGGACGGCATGGTAGAACAAGTCATAGGCCTCGTCGATCAGACCCAAACGCGCAGCAACCCATGCGTGGATCGCAGGGCTAAGCGATGAGCCGTGATCGGTACGTGGATAGTAGGTGTTCCAGTTGTTGAGCAGCACCTGCCGGTCGGATGTCAGTTCGTCCCCAAGAAGTGCCATCAGCATAACGACATCGGCCTGCTTGATCACCTGCGATTTAAGCGCCCGCTCGTGGCCGAGCAGCGGCCAGATGCCGCCGACGCGCGGCACGTAATGCTGGACAGGCACATATTCCATCTCAAAAAAGCCGGGAAACTGGATATGGATCTGCTTGTCCTCGTCGAATGGGATGTACATGCGCTCGATGATGTCGCGCCACTTGGCCAGCCGCTCCGGGGTCAGCTTGAGCTTTTCCGTTAGACGCCCATGATCATCCGGCGCATGGGTGTGCAGCCAGTCGAGCAGATGCAGTGCTGTCTCAAGATGCCAGACGGTCATACGATTGGTGAAGACGCTGTTATCGATGTTCTCGTGGTATTCATCCGGGCCGATCTGCATCGAGATTTCGTAGCGCCCGTTCTTCTCCTCAGCACGACTGCCCCAAAAGACGGCGGTATCAAGGATGATCTCTGCGCCGTACTTGCGCAGGAAAGCGTTATCGCCCGTCCACCGCCAGTACTGCATAACACCATAGGCGATGTCGGTCGAGATGTGCTGCTCGGTATCGCCCGTCCAGATGCGAATGCGCGAGCCATCTGGCTGCGGATCCGACCATTGGGGGGTCGTTTCTTCCCCTGTGTCCGTGCTCTCCCAGGGGAACATTGCGCCCTCATAACCGGCGGCGCGCGCCTTGTTGCGGGCACCCTCCAGCCGGTGGTAGCGATACATCAGCAGATTGCGCGCAAGCTGAGGCTGCGTCAGCGTCAGCGGAGGCAGCGCAAACAGCTCGGTATCCCAAAAGACATGCCCCTTGTACCCAAGCCCAGACAGAGTCTTTGCACCGATGCTGGCGTTCTCATCGTGCCGAGGCGCGGCAATCAGCACATGATAGGCGCAGAAGCGAATCGCGAGCTGGCACTCGTCATCGCCTTCGATCGTAATATCGCTTTGATCCCAGTACCGCTGCCAAGAGGCGACATGCTGTTCGCGATGTTGATCGTAGCCCGCGTGTGCGGCCGTCTCGACCGCGCCAAGCGCCGTCTCCAGCGGCAGATGCACATCACGGCTGGTGTAGATGCAGGTGATCTTGTCGAACACCGCCTCTTCTTCCTGGCCCAGCGTGACCGCCGTGCGCACTGATGGGCGCAGATGACTCGGTTCGACCGCGATCGGGTGCTGGCAGATGAAGCGCGATGCCATCCCCAAGCGGTAGCCGCTCTGGCCTGTCCGTCCTTCCAGACCGATCACGTCGCCCGCTGTGTAGACAGTCATGTCTGGCTGCCAATGCACCACACCCGCGTTGGTGACGGCACCGTCAAGCGCGGCGCTGACTTCGATCTGGGGGCTGCCATCGACAGCGATGATGCGCACGCGCTGCGCGAGGAGATGTTGTTCATGCAGACTGGCGAACCGTTCGAAGCGGATACGCACGATTGCACCAGAGCTGGCGCGGAACAGCACGTCACGGTACAGAATACCCTCGTCAAGACGCAGGATGCGCTCGTACCCGATCACATTCGCGTCAGCCCTACCGCCCTGCGCATTGGTGAATTTGAACGGCGTTCCATCGATGACGATATCGATCGGCAGCCAGTTTGGGGCATTGACGAGTTCAGGCACAAGCGCCCCGGGCGCATGGTTGTAGATGCCATGCACCAGCGTGGCAGGTGTGTCGCCGTGCGCGCGCTCCTCAAAACTGCCGCGCGTCCCGAGATAGCCATTACCGATGGTGAAAATGGTCTCGTGATGAAGCTGCTTATCTGGCTGGAAGCCCCGTTCGATTACAGACCATAACCGCCTATACACGGGGAGTCTCCCTTCATAGATTCATTCACAACGCCATTAACGCGAGGCGTAACTTAATCGATTAATCTAACTAAAAACTAGCGCGCTCTGCGCAAGATGTCAAGTGCTTTATTGGGCAGAATACACGAATCGCGAAAAGCTAATCAAACGACTGCTTGAGCCAGAACGCGCGATAGGCGCGAGTCTCAGCCAGTCTCCGCTGGATCGCCTGCGCGCTGACACCATTAAATTGGCCCGTATCCTCGATCTCAACGCGATAGATATCATCTATCAACGGGGTGAGCCGCAGCGGACCGCCGCTGTTGAACCAGCGCACACATTCACCGATGGTGGCTTCCGATTGACTGGTGAGTGCAGCCAGCTCGCCCAAGCTGACCAGCGCCCCTTTATGTCGATGTGCGTACTTGATCAGCCCAGCCAGCCGGGTGAGTAAAGCCTGCGGTGTATCTCGGCCTGGAGACACACCGAACAGGATCAGAGTCTCTGGCCGAACTGTATCGAGCGCCGCTCGCCAGATAAGCGGGTCAGGAGGCGGCTGCCACACGATCAGCGTCCGCGCCGGGCGCAGGTGATGTCGATCTACACCTACAATCGGTGAGTCACCCTCACGCCAGACGAGCGCTTCGGGATAATCCGCCAAGACAGCGGCAAGCTGCGCCTGCGGAGTGGTCGACTGTCGGCAGTCGATCACACGGTACGCTGCGCCCGCCAGCGTGACGGATACCGTGTCGGTGAGACGCACATCCAGCCATTCGATCAGCACTTCGCGCCTACCGTTGAAGACATTGGGACGAACGGTGAAAGCCAGGTCAAAGCGGCCAGCCGGCAGCGACTCGGCATCACCAAACCACCAGATGACCCGCCGCTCGACCCCGCCGGCATCGACGATGCGCAGTTCCAGATGATCTCTGCGGCTCCCGAGCGCACGCTGCCCGACGATCTCAACAGCCCGCGCGGCCAGCGTCAGCGGCGGATTGCCATTGCCAAATGGGGCCAAGCGGGCGATGTCCTCAACTAGTGACAGATCGACTTCGGCTAGATCAACATAGGCGTCGATAATGAGCTGAGGCTCGACAACCGATGTGCCGAGCTGGTCGCGCACCGCGCCAGACAGCCCACGCCGAAACTCGAAGACGCGATCGGCGGGCAGCCGCAACCCAGCGGCCATCGCATGACCGCCAAAACCGGTCAGCAGGTGCGACTGCGAGCCGATCGCCTCGACGATATTGCAGCCGGGGATGGAACGCGCCGAGCCGCTGGCGGCACCCTCATGCAGCGTGAGCACGACGACCGGACAGCCGAAATCCTCCACCAAGCGGCTGGCGACGATGCCCGCCACACCTGCGTGCCAGCTCTCACCCGCGACGACCAACGCCGCGTATTTGAGCAGCGACGGATCGGCTTCGATTTGCTCGCGGGCAGCCTGGTAGATCTGCCGGGTGAGGAAACGGCGCTTCTGGTTCAGCCCCTCCAGCTCATTGACCTGCTCGACGATCAACGCGCGATCATCACTCGTCAGCAGGGCAACGGCCGGGTTAGCGTCGGCCAATCTGCCGAGCGCATTGAGCCGGGGTGCGAGCGCAAAGGCGATCTCGCTTTCGGTCAGATCGGCAGGCTCGATTTCGGCGCGGGTCATAATCTCGCGTAGGCCGGGACGCGCCGCACGCCGCAGCACCTCCAGTCCGAGTTGAAGCAAATAGCGCGTATCGCCCGTTTGCACCATCACATCGGCGACGATGCCCACGGCGACCAAATCGAGCAAATGCTCGGTCGAGCGCCCGTCATAGAGCGCCTCAACCAGTTTGTAGGCCACACCGACGCCTGGCAGCTCGTGCAGTGGATGGTCGGTGGCCAGCCGCATCGGATTGATGACGGCGAACGCCTCCGGCAGGTGCTCCGGCAGCGCGTGGTGATC
Source organism: uncultured Pleurocapsa sp. (assembly GCA_964438415.1). Classification (GTDB taxonomy): domain Bacteria; phylum Chloroflexota; class Anaerolineae; order Aggregatilineales; family Phototrophicaceae; genus Flexifilum. The sequence continues at coordinate 4,784 of CAYTME010000222.1, forward strand.
GGTGATGAGGAGCTCGAGGCCGATCTCGCGCGCGGCCTCGGAGCGCGCAAAAGCGACCGCTTCATGCGCCGCGATGCCGGTATCGCACGTTAGCAGCAGATCGACCCCGGCGGCCAGCCGCTCGGCCAGAAACGGCAGGTGGACGCCGTGTCCCTCGGTCAGGCGGTTGGGGATGTGATGCGTCACCCGCGCACCCAGATCGCTGAGCGCAGAAACGAGCAGCGCGGTCGCCGTCTGTCCATCGACATCGAAATCGCCCCACACGAGGATGCGCTCGCCCCGCGCAATGGCCGAGCGCAGCCGCTCGACCGCCCGCTCCGTATCCGGCAGTTCAAACGCAGACGACGGCTGGTAGGCCGCTGGGTCGAGGAAGCGGCGGGCAGCATCGGGGGTCGTCATGCCGCGCCGCACCAGCGCTTCGGCGACAATGGGGTGACCACCCACCGCGGCGCGCAGCATCTCCGGCACAGCGATCGGAGCAGGCTCAACCCAGTTTTTCACAATGGAACCTCAGAACTCAATCTCAGCGATCTGGTCAAGGTCGAGCGTGAAGGCACTCAGCTCGTCGACATCGCCGTCAACGCCATCGTAATCGTCCAACGGCCCGGCCCGTACACCCCGATCGCACAAAGAGCGGTATGGGCAGAAGCGGCAGCGTTCGACGACCTCGGTCAGCGGAAAGCTGCGCCGCGCCGCGATCTCATCCATCAGCCCGCGCAGCAGCGCACGATCTGCGGCAAACTGCGCCGAGTCATAGACAAAGCGCCGCAACTCACCGCCGCCCTCCGCATACCAGTAGATCATCTCGATCTGTTCGGGCGGGATGGGCTGGCCGCCGTAGTGCGCATCGCCGCCCAACGCCAGCACGCAGCGGTAAACGACCGTCTGCATCCGCCCCACCAGCCGGTCGGGGCGCGGCGCTTGGCGGCCCGTCTTCCAATCGACGATCAGTGCTCGCCCGCCCGGCTCGATGACGAGCAGATCGAACTTCGCCAGCAGCAGATGATCGCCCAGCGACACGATCAAGGTAGTCTCCGGGCGGCGCTCGCCGGGCACGTCCGCCAGCCCGGAGCGTCGGTACGCCTCGAACCAGCGGCGTACATCGTCATCGTCGATGCTCTCGGATAGAGCCGAAGCATCGATACCCACCTGGTGCTGGTGGATCAGATGGTGGAAGCGTTCGCCCTGCGCCATTCGCCGCTCGAATTCGAGCAGATTCTCGACCTCCGGCGCAGGCCAGCGCCGGCCGAGGATGTACTTCAGCTCGAAGCGACGTGGGCAGTCGAGATAATCCTGCAAACTCGTCTGGCTGAAGACAAAGTCTTCCGCCAACACCGACGTCTCATCCCCGATCGACAGCATCCTCCCCGCCCCTTTGCACCTCCCACCAACCGCGCAGCGCCGCCAGCGGCCGTGCCTCGGTCTGTTCGCCGCGGCGGCCGCTGTTCCAAGTCACGATCAGCTCGCGTTTGGCGCGCGTCAGCCCGACGTACAAGAGACGCAGCCGCTCAGCCGCGTAATCGATGCGCGCCTGCTGCGTGGCCGCACCTTCCACGTATTCGGCACCGCCCATCAGCGCATTGAGCTGCGCCAGCGCCTCGGCCTCCAGATTGAGATTGTCACGGACAAACCACTTTTCGCCGATGAACGTGTCATTTGGATCCGCTGAGGGATAATCGTAATTGCTGACCGAGACGAGATAGACGCGATCCCACTCCAGACCTTTGGCCTTGTGCATCGTCGTCACGGTGACGACACCCTTGTGCCGGTCAGGATCGAAAGCATCGTCGTCTTCCCCGACCA
>CAYTME010000223.1:0-6536 GCA_964438415.1 uncultured Pleurocapsa sp.
CGGTCGTGGTGAGCGATGGCACGCTCAATGTGGCGACCAGCGGCGGCCTGCCCAATCTGTCCGGCATCGAGGTCTGGCGCGCGGGTGGATAAGGTCGGTCTGGATCTGGCCGATAATATCGATCTGAAGGGGCGGGATACTCCCCCTTCAGGTCGGTCGGCGGTCGGCGGGCTTGGCCGTGCTTGGGCGGATGCGTCCTTGCAGCCAGCGATAGGCGCCCTGTACGCGCTGCTGTATCCCTGCCAGCAGCCGCGCGATCAAACCTGGCGGTATCAAAGCCCCTGTTTGCCGTACCGGCGCTGTTGGAAATGGATTAGTGTCCAGCAGCTTGCCATAGATGTACTGCCCGAACATGCGCAGCGTGGCGATCGTCGGCGCGGCCAGGATGATGCCGAACGCGCCGGCCAGGCTCGCGCCAGCGATCACGCCGATGATGACGACCACCGGATGCAGATTGAGGCGGCTGCCCATCACGCGCGGCGAGACCAGGATCGCTTGGATGTTCTGGATCGCCACCCAGACCACGATCACGACCAGGGCGAACGGCAGTCCGGAGAGAAACGGCAGCGTCGAGGAAGTCGAGCCGAGCGCTAGCAGGATGGCGGGGATGATGGCGATCAGCGGACCGAGCGTCGGAATGAATTCCATCACGCCGGAGATCAAGCCGAGCGTCGGCGCGTTGGGCACGCCTAGAATCGTCGCGCTGGTGAAGACGACCACACCAACGAACGTTGAGAGGAACAACTGCCCACGCAGATAAGCGTTCCACACGCGCCCCAATTCGTAAATCAGGCGCGCAGCATCACTGCGGTAGCTGGGCGGCACAAAATCGATCACGTGGTCGATGAAGCGCCCGCCATCCTTGAGCCAGTAGAACAGCAGCGTGAGCAGGAAGATCGTGTTGATGATGAAGCTCAGCGCTCCACCGACGACCGTCGCGGCCTGACCGGTCAGCGAATTGATGAAACCGCGCGCGATCTCCACCAGGTTAAGATCGCGGAGCTGCGCCGCCCAACTGATATCCTCACCATTGTTCAAATCGCGAAGCTGTTCCAGCGGGATCAACGGCTGGCCATCGATGGTAACGACCTGATCATTGATGACGATCGGCTGGCTGAGGAATTCTTCGACACTGACCTGCAGCGAGGCGACCAACCTGGGCAGCCGGTTGCCGAATTCCTCCAACTGGTTCAAGAGCACTGGCAGGACGACCAGGATGACGATGATGAAGACCGAGATGACCCCCAAGATCGTCAGCAAGATCGCCCAATTGCGCGCGCCGGGCAGAAACCTGACCACCCGCCTTTCCAGGAACGTCGTCACGGGATTGAACAGATAGGCGAGGACGACCGACACGATCAGCAGCGGCAGCGTCTCGTTGAGGCGCCAGACTGCCAGCAAGATGAGGATCGCCAGGGCGATCACGATGGTGCGCTTGGTGCGCGGTGTCCACTCAGGTGATGTGATGGGAGGTGGGAAGTTGTCGCTCACGTGTTCAGCAGTTCTAGCCTCTTTTCCACACAGGATCATACACCGCACAAGCGCCAGGGTTGCACCCCAATTTGACATCCGAGCCGGGGAGCCGCCTCAATCATTGAGGCCGTCCGAAATGCCCGCGTCACCCGAACACGGGGCCATCGATGCTGCCCTCGTTCTTGCCCCCGACTTTTGTACTACCGCCTTGCGAGGGTTTGTCACGCGCTCGATTCTGGCCGATAATTTCCGTTGTGCAATGAGCTTGCCGATGAAAATGCCATGTCCGATCAGCCGATCCAGAATTTCTATCCTGACGATGTGGCCATCTGCTATGGCTGCGGGCGGCATAATGCCCAGGGTTTGCACATTCAAACCTTTTGGGATGGCCGCGAGGGCATAGCGCGTTTTCAACCGCAGCCGCATCACACCGCCTTCCCCGGCGCGGTCTACGGCGGCCTGCTCGCCAGCCTGATCGACTGTCACAGCATGGGCACCGCCATTGCGGCGATGTATGCTGCCGAAGGGCGAGCGCCGGGTACGGAGCCGGAGATCACCTGCGTGACGGCCAATCTCAACGTCACCTACTTGCAGCCAACACCGCTGGGGCCAGAGCTGATCATCCGCGCACACGTGCGAGAGATGAGCCAGCGCAAGGCGATCATCGAGACGTCGATCTGGGCGGGCGAGACCGAGACCGTGCGCGGCGAAGTCGTCGCCGTGCGCGTCCCGTCGCGGGCGACGATGTTCAAGTGACGGTAAGAGCATTCTTGAGAAGCGTCGATCTGTGGTATTCTGGCAGACGAACAGACGTGCACGGTGCAGATGTAGGGTACGGCCTATGACTTCATATGTCGTCGAACGGCTGTTGGTTGATATTGAGCCGTATTGGGATCGGATCGCCAGGCATCCGCTCAGCCAGCTTGCCATCACACGCCTGGAACGCAGTCTGCGGGCGGCACTGCCCGCGTGTCTGCGCGCCTTCCTCGCTCAAGTCGGCCTGTTCCAGGACTTGACCCATACCCAGAGCAACCCGATCCTGCTGTTCGAGACGGTGTCCGAATACGCGGCTTCTCGCCAAGACCTGCTCGACGGGCTGTACGGTGAGGTCGATATGAAGCTGATCCCGTTCGGGCGCAGCGCATCCGGCGATGTTTTCGCCGTGATGGAGCGCCCAGACGGCGATGCGGACATCTACCTGCTGCGCCAGGAAATCCCGTCCGCGGAACCGATCGCGATGACTTTCATTACCTGGCTGGAGGGTATCATCGCCGAAACACTGGCTCACATCGAGGCGCGGCGGCCTAATCGCGAAAAGGCCTGGTGTGTGCAGTTCGCTTTCCGCGGCGCCTCATTTGATGACATCTTGGCCACCATGCGTCTGGCGGGCGAAGTCGACTTCGACCAGCAGTGGAGACCGCTCGATACGACGCCGAGCGGCGTGCGCAAAATGGCGACCGATGTCATGCTCGACAACTTGGCGCTGACAGTGCGCCGCCTCGAGTATCCGTACTGGGTCTCTCCCTGGTACTTCATCGACATGGAGGAGCCGTTGGATGCCGGTCAGCGCGGTTCGACGATCCAGAAGCTGGATGAACTCTTTCACGACCGCGTACCGGGCTACGGCATGATCAATTTCGGTGCCGTTGTGCGCAGCGCAGGCTGACGCGATGCTGACCCTGCACCTCAACACCGGTTGGACATGTGAGTATTTCGAGATCGAACCCGATCTGTACGAGTTTCAAGACCTGCGCGTGCAGATCGCGCGCTTGACTGATTGGCGCTTTCCATCCCGCTACGCCGAAGGCTGGGCGGCCTGGTTGGAGCGCGCATTTCAACTCCATCCCCAAGCCGAGTGCGTCCGTTATCACCTGCTGCTCGATTACGTGCCCGCGCAGACGCGGCTTTCGATCAACGGTGAGACGATCGGCATCGTCCGCACACCGGTGCAGCTCGATATCACCGATCGGGTGGCGCTGGGCGACAACCGGATTGCGTTTCGCGTCGAGGCAGGGGCGGATGGGACGTTCGGCTCCGTGCGGCTGCAAGCCGTCCCCTGTGACAGCGCATGAACGCGCATGATCTGAAGGCGCTCGAAGCGGCTATGCACGCCTTTGTCGAGGCGAAAGGTTGGTATCGCCCCGATTCGGCGCGCCCACAGACGTCCAAGAATCTGGCGATCTCGCTCAGCATCGAGGCGAACGAGGTGCTGGAGCTGTATCAATGGGGCGAAAACGCCGATCGCGAGAGACTGTCAGGTGAACTGGCCGACGTGCTGCTTTACCTGCTGCAGATCGCCAGCCTCAATCAGATCGACCTCGGGCAGGCGGTGCTGGATAAGCTGCGCCGCAATTATGACCGAAATTGGGAGTCGTGAAATCAGCCTGGCGGCTCTGCGCCAAGCGGCTGACCGGGTGTAGGGAGATCTCAAGTCGCGGACAGACCGAATGTCCCAAATGGTTGTTCTGGCCGCACGCTCAGTATGCTCGGAGCAGCCGCAGCAGCTCGATGCCGAGCAGGCTGAGCGCACCGACGCAGACCGCCGCCCCGAAGCCAACGTAGAGGGGACGCAGCCCCAGCGCCCGCAGTTGACGCAGGCTCGTCGCCAACCCGACGCCGGCCATCGCCATCGCCAGCAGCGCCTCGGAGAGCGCCTGGATCGTGCGCGTGAGCGCCGTCCACTCCGCCTCAGCCAGCAGGCCGAAGGCAGTCCCATTCACCAGCGTCACATCGCCGATCGTGCGCAGCGCCGCCATCAAGACGAAGCCGAGGATGAAAACCGGGAATAGGCTGAAGAACGAAGCGGCCTGCCTGCCCTCGTGCACAGTCTGCCGGCGGTACAAGTAGGTCATCAGCGGCACCATGACAGCGATGAACACATTGCGGATGAGCTTGGTCACTGTCGCCACATCGAGGGTCTGCTGCGCGCCGAACACCTGCGCGTAGATCAAGCCGCTGCCAGCCACCTGCGCTGTTTCATGGATCGATGTGCCAAGGAACAGACCGCTGGCGGTCGGATCGTTCGGAAACAGCAGATGCGCCAGATAGGGATAGAACAGCATCGCCAAGATACCGAACACGGTGATATTGGCGACCGCATAGGCGACCTCCTCGTCGCGGGCATCGATGGCAGGGCCGGTGGCGACGATGGCCGTCGCACCGCAGATGCTGGTGCCGATCGCCACCAGCGCGCTCATGCGGGCGGAAAGGCGCAAGCGCTCGCCGAACCAGCGGGTGAAGATCAGTGCCCCGCCGATGCATAGGCCGATCAGCGGCAGCGCCAGAGTCCCGAAGCGAAAGACATCGCCCAACGCCAGGCGGATGCCGAGCAGGATGATGCCCGCGCGCAGCAGCCGCTTGACGCTGAACTGGATGCCCGCCCGGTACGCTGAAGGCAGTGCGATCAGATTGCCGACGATCAAGCCGAGCACGATCGCCATCATGATGCCGGAGATCGGGCTGCGGCTGAAACCGAGCAGGTCGGTGCCGATGCGCTCGCTCGCCTGCAAACCAAGCCAGGCGACCAGGCCGGTCAGTGCGACACCGGGCAGCAGCGAAAAGAACCAGGCGGGAAGCTGGCCAGTTTTCATGAGAAGACTCTTTTGATGAAGCGATACAGGGAGCAGTGATCTGCTCATCAATTATTTTAGCACTTGAATTAATGTCGCAGTATCGAGATTTTCGCGTCCTGTCGCCGCGTTATAATGACGTCGAACTCGCCAGCCGTTTTCGTGGAGGGTGGCTTTATGCTCACACCTGACGACTCCTCGGATGACCGTAGCGACGACCGCGCCCCTGTGGATGCCGTCGAGATCGACGGCGGTCTGACGATCACCGCCTACGCCGTCAACCGCGAGCTGGACATGCCGATCGTCCGCGCAGGGCAGGATCGCGCTTGGATGGACTCGACGCGGATGCGCTTCGCCTACCGCTGCCTGCCGATGTTGATCGCCAACCAACACGGTTGGTTCATCCTCAACAGTCAGGCTTTCACCGCCATTTGGGACGGCGGCGAGGAGGTCGAGGCGATCCACCTTGCCTATGAGGGACATCCGCCCTATCCAGCGCTCACGCATTTCGGGCACGGCGTGCTGACGTTCAACATCCCGTATCTATTCCGCACGCCGCCGGGTTTCAATCTGGTCGTGCGCGGGCCGGCCAACCAGCCCAAAGATGGGATCGCCGCGCTCGATGGAATCGTCGAGACAGACTGGAGCCACGCCACGTTCACGATGAACTGGCTGTTCACGCGCGCGCGCCAGCCCGTCCGCTTCGAGAAGGGCGAGCCGATCTGCATGATCTATCCGGTCAGGCGCGGCGATATCGAGTCGTTCGTCCCGGAGCTGTGCGATATCAGCGCGCACCCGGAACAGCAGCGCCTCTACACCGAGTGGGCGGATGGGCGCAGCCGCTTCAATGCCGAACTCAAAATCCCCGGCAGCGAGGCAGCGCGACGGCTTTGGCAGAAGGATTACTTTCAGGGGCGTGCGTACAGCGGGCGCGTGCCGGATCATCAAACTCGGCTGCGCTTGCGCGCCTTCAAACGCGGCCGCTAGATCCGTCACGCTCCCTGGCGCACGGATTGGAGGACTTCGCCGACAACCGCTTCTGGTGTGATGCCCTCGGCGATGCCTTCGAAATTGAGCAGCAGACGGTGGCGCAGCGCATTGCCCGCGACCGCTTCGATGTCTTCAAACGAGGCGTTGAAACGGCCTTCCAGCAGTGCGTTGATCTTGCCCCCCAGGATGAGCGCCTGCGCGCCGCGCGGTGATGCCCCGTAGCGTACGTACTGGCGCACGAGCGGCGGGGCTTCTTGGCTTTCTGGGTGGGTGGCGACGATCAGCCGAGCGACATACTCGATCAGGTGTGATGGCACCGGAGTCTGCAGCGCCAGGGCGTTCATCTCGATCAGCGCCGCGCCATCGGCGACCTTGTTGGCGCTCGGCACCGATGCGCCCGTCGTCCGGTCGAGGATGGCGACGATATCGCGCACGCTGGGGAAGCCGACATTGACCTTGAACATGAAGCGGTCGAGCTGCGCTTCCGGCAGCGGATAGGTGCCC
>CAYTME010000224.1:0-6483 GCA_964438415.1 uncultured Pleurocapsa sp.
TGTTCCTCGTGCCGCGCTGGCGCGACGATGGCAGCTTGAACGTCTACATCCGCCTCCTCAAGGACAAGATCGCCACCCGCTCCGTGCCGACGGGTGAGGTCGAGCTGCATGACAGCGAGGCCTACCTGCTCGGCCAGCCGGAACACGGCATCTACTTGATCCTCGAAGTGCTCAATCTATCGCGCGTCGCCAACAACATCGGCAGCGCCAGCTTGATGCAGCACGCTTTCGCCCAGGCGCATCTGTTCGCGCGCGAGCGCATCGCCTTCGGCAGGCCGCTGATCGAGCAGCCGCTGATGGCGCGCCAGTTCGCCGACAAATGGCGCGGCCTGGTCGAGTGCTTCGCGCTCGCCTGGGAGACGGTGCTGCTGGCCGACCAGACGTGGCGCGAACCGGCGGGCGCATACAGCGAACGCTTCCACCTGTTCCGCATCCTCACCCACCTGGCGAAATATTGGACGGCAGAGCAGGCCGTGCAGTATGCCAAGTGGGCCATGGAGGTCAACGGTGGCCACGGCACGCTGGCCGAATTCGGCGTCGAGCGGCTGCTGCGCGAAGCGATGATCGCCGATATCTGGGAGGGACCGCCGCACCGCCAGGCGCTCGACGGCTTGGAGGCGATGGAGCGCAAGGGCGCACATCGACTGCTGTTCGCACACTTGGCCCCCTACGCCGATGCCGACGCGCTGTCGGCGATGCAGGCGCGCGTCGAGGCGCATCTAGCGCTGCCGCAGGCGGAGAAAGAAGCCGGCGCGTTCGATCTGTTCAATGCGCTCGCGCCGTTCGCCGCCGCTGCGCTAGCGCGCAAGTACGGGTGATGGTGGAGCGGTTGGCCGCTTGAGGGCCGCCGGGCGGGTGCCTTTGGCCGCCCGGCTGAGGGGCGAGCCGGTCTCAAAACATCACGTTGAGATTGAGCCAGATACCGATCAGCATCGTCAGCAGCAGCGGCAGCAGGATCAGATAGATGACGACGCGAGGCTTGAAAACCCCGGCGAACATGAGCGTGCTCTTGATATCGACCATCGGCCCGAAGACCAAGAACGCCAAGATCGAGCCGGTCGTGAACGTGCCAGCGAAGGCGAGCGCCAAGAAGGCATCGACCGTCGAGCACACGCTGAGCAGGAAGGCCAGCCCCTGCATGACGATGACCGAGACGACTGGCCCGCGCCCCAGCGCTAGCAGCACCTCTTGGCTGATGAACGTCTGCATGGCGGCGGCGATGACCGTGCCGATGATCATGTAACGCCCCATCTCGAAGAACTCGTCCGCCGCCAGTTTGAGCGCATCCTGCAGCCCGACGCCAAGCGGCTTGCGCCGCGGATAGATCGGGATGGCCGCGCCCGAACCGCCCATGACCGGCGCGAACGATGCTGGACGCAGGACATCGCGCGGGCGGGCGGAGAAGGCGAACACCAGCCCGACGACGACGGAGACGACGATCGTCAGTACGAAGCGTCCGATCAAGACCGGGCCGGTGCCGAAAGCGACATACGTGCTGACGAGCACGACCGGATTGATGACCGGCGCGGCGAGCAGGAACGTCACACCGACCGACATCGGCAGTCCTTTGTTGAACAGCCGCCGCACGACCGGCACAACGCCACATTCGCAGACGGGAAAGACGAAGCCGAGCAGCGATCCCGCCGCTGTCGCCATCACGCGGCTGCGCGGCACAAAGCGGGCGATGTCGTCGGGCGTTACGAAGGCGTCGATCAAACCCGATGCGAGCGTGCCCAAGAGCAAGAACGGCGCAGCTTCGATGAAGATGCCCAAAAAGCGCGTGGTGAAAATCCCGATCAGCGTACCGAGGTCCTGTCCGCTGAGCAGCACAGCCTCCAGCACCAGCACGGCCAGCGCCAAGACCAACACACTCAGCAGCAGCTTTTGCAAATCGACTCGGTGGTTCGTGCGCATAGACTCCGTCAGCATTCCGCTCGATGGACGAACGCCGGCTATTGTAGCAAATCCGCCAGCATGTCGACTCGTCATTTTGCGTGAAGGTGTATTCGGGAATGGGGGCAGCGGACGCCCCTGGGTCGTCCCTACGAAACGAACCCCGGTAGGGACGAGGAAAACCCTCCGCAAAGGCCGGAGCGCCTTCAGCGCGCTTGCGCAACCCAGTCGAGACGCTTGAGCGCTCCGCGAGGCACACGCGCCTCACTTCCGAATGCGCCCCTTGCGCGCTGGGCGGGGTAAACGCGTGAAAATCACGCTCCAGGTGACAACGGTACACAACACATCGTAGGGGCGCATCGACTGGATTCAGACGTGTGCTCTTCCCCGATCTGCCCGATCCGATGGGCGGTTTGCGAACCGCCCCTACAAACTTACACTGGCACACTTTGGCACCATCGGGCAATTTGATGCGATCGCCTTGACGCAAGCCAAACCTTTTGGTGCGATGTAAGGGTCAGATGGTACACTCACCGACAGGAAGGGTGCACTGGCGGAAGCCTTAGAACATGAAAGCGCAGAAGCACTTGATCGAGCTTGAACACCGCGTCGCCATTCTGACGCGCCTGGCGGAGCTGAGTGCCGTCCTCAATTCGACCATGCGTCTCAAGCCGCTGCTCGCCCACATTATGGACGCCGCGGCGCAGATCACCAATGCGGAAGCCGCCTCCGTCCTGCTGCTGGATCGCAAATCGGGGACGCTGCGCTTCGCAGCGACGACGACTGCGGGCGGCAGCGGCCAGCGCATTCTGGGGCAGGAGGTGCCGCTCGATCGCAGCATCGCCGGGACGGTGCTGCGAGAGAATCGGGTCGTCGCTGTGAACGACGTCCGTCAGGATACGCGCCACTACCGACAGATGGATGAGAGCAACGCCTTTCAAACCCGCTCGGTGATCGGCGTCCCGCTGACCTCCAAAAATCGCGTCATCGGCGTGCTCGAAGCCATCAACCGGCGCAAGCTGCCCTGGACGCAGGATGACGTCCATTACCTGTCGATCCTGGCCGCGCAGGCCGCCGTCGCCATCGAGACGACCCAGCTCGTCGGCAGGCTGCGCCGCGCCAACGAAGACCTGGCACAGCTCGACCAGCTCAAGAACGATTTCATCGCCATCGCTTCGCACGAACTGCGCACACCCCTCGGCGTCATCCTGGGTTACGCCAGCTTCCTGCAAGAGACGGACGACCCGGAGGTCAACCAGCACGCCAGCAAGGTCGTCAGCAGCGCGCTTCAACTCCGCCGCATCATCGAAGACTTGACCAATCTGCGCTATCTCCAAGCGAGCGAGACGGAACTGACGCGCCAAGTCACACCGCTGAACGAGCTGTTCGCCGATCTGCTGGCGGATATTCGCTCGCTGGCTGAGGCCAAAGGCCACCGCCTGAGCGTGGAATGCGATCCGGTGCTGCGCGTGAACGTCGATCGCGTTCGCCTCGGCATGGCGATCAGCAACATCCTGGTCAACGCGATCCGCTTCACCCCTGATGGCGGCGACATCGCGCTGCGAGCGCGGGCACGCGACGACCACACCGTCTTGATCAGCGTGCAGGATAACGGCATCGGGCTGACGAAAGATCAAACAGAGCGCATTTTCGACAAATTCTATCAAGCAGAGGATCACATGGTGCGCCATCACGGCGGCCTCGGCATCGGGCTGAGCATCGCGCGCGCATTGGTCAAGGCGCACGGCGGGCGCATCTGGGCCGAGAGTCCGGGCCTGAACCGGGGGACGACCCTGTCGATCCTGCTGCCGATGAACAGTGAGTAGGACGCGCGAGTTCTTTGGAGGCACACTCATGGCAATTGGATTGACTTGGCTGGGGCATTCAGCCTTTCAAGCGGAGATCGATGGCCATCCTGTGCTTTTCGATCCCTTTCTGACCGGCAATCCTGCCGCCCCCACCAGTGCGAGCGATGTGCGCGCCGAGATCATCTTCCTCTCGCACGCGCACGGCGATCACTACGGTGACACGGTTGCCATCGCCAAGCGCACCGGCGCGAAGGTCGTCGCCAACTTCGAGATCGCCACGTATATCGCCAAGCAGGGGGTCGAGACCAGCGGTCACAACACCGGTGGCAGCTTCAATTACGGCTTCGTGAGCGCCAAGTGGACGATTGCTTTTCACAGCTCGTCGTTTCCCGATGGGACGTATGGCGGCCAGCCGAACGGCTTCATCTTGACCGCCGGCGCCAGCGGCCAGCGGCTCTACTTCGCCGGCGATACGGCCCTGTTCTCCGATATGTCGCTCATCGGCGACCACGGCATCGACATCGCCATCCTGCCGATCGGCGATTACTTCACGATGGGCATTGAGGACTCGATCAAGGCGGTGCGCTTGATCCGCCCGCGCTATGTGCTGCCGATGCACTACAACACCTTCCCGCCGATCGTGCAAGATGCGCAGGCGTGGGCAGGCCGTGTGCGCAGCGAGACCGAGGCCGAGCCGGTCGTCTTGGCACCGGGCGAGCGCTGGTCGCTAGCGTGAACCGACGACCAGCACAACAAACCTCATGATCCCAGAGGCCATCCCTTTCGATTTCGCCGGCTTCCGCGCCGAGCTGACGTGGGCTGCGCGTGACGCCTTCCGCGCCGTCCAGCGCGATTACGGGCACGAGCGGCTCTACGTGTGCGCCTTCTACAGCGCGCCGATGTACAGCCATCTGTTCGCCAGCGCCAACACGGAAGCGGCGCTCAAGCGGACGGCTGCGCGCTACTTGGCGCAAGACCGTGGGCGCGGCTGGTATGCCGGGCTGTCGATCGAGGATGTCTGCACGCTCCTGCGCGATGTCGCCGCCGACTGGGAGTATCACTGCTTCAGCGCCGGCATGCCCGCCTTCGACGCGCTCAGCGCCGAGTTCGGCGCGGGCGCGCGCTGGTACGAACGGGTCGTCCACCGCGAGCGGTCGCTGCCCGAAAGCGAGGCCTGGGATGCCCTCCAGCGCTACCTGGCTCGGATGCGCGCCGTCTGCGCCGATGTGCTGCGTTCGCTCGATCGCGAGGGCGTGTTCGGTCAGGGGGCAGCGCGGGAGCAATGCACGCTGCTGCTCCTCATCGGCGACAGCAGTCTGGAAGAGCGGCTGCATTGGGTCGATCAGCTCAATCCGCCCGCGGCAGCCGCCCGCTACGCCGAGGCCATCGACTCCGCTTTGGCTGCTGCCGCCGCCGTCACCGAGAACATGCAGCGCAGTCTGTTCCGTTAAGCATGGCGGACAGCGATCCCTCACAGGCTCTGTTCGGCCTGCCGGAGCATGCTGCGCTCGACGTGCTGGCCGTGCATCTCGAAGATTGGGGGCGCAGCCTGCGCCTCGTCTGCCGCGCCCATCTGCCGACCGGCGAGCTGCGCCTGTTCGACCTGATCTTCTCCGACTGCCGCGATCTGCGCTGGCGCGCCTACGTGCATCACCACGGCCAGACCGCCGCGCTGGTGGATATCGCGCTCGGCAGCGGCGATCACCGCAAGCCCGCGCATCTGCTGACCGATGCTTTTGGAGTCTCGATCCTGTATGGGGCGTATCGCGTCGTCTGGGCTGAGTGAAGTCCAGCCCAATCCCGCTCCGGCCGTGTGGGCGCGGCCGCGCTTCATCCCGCGGCGTCTTCGCTCGGCGCGCGTTCCGCCGGCGTGAAGATCTCGAACGCTGTCGGCTTGATGCGCGCGGCGCTGCGCGCACTGCCTGGCGGCGCGTAATAGAGGATGTACTGCTTGTCTGGCGGGACGTCGTCGTAGAAGGGCGTGATGCGCGGCGGCTGAAGGTAGAAATAACGGCGCAGCAGGTTCAAGCTGTGCGCGTCATCGATGGCGATGAAGAAGGCGTATGGACGGTCGGTTGGCAGCGACGCCAGCATCCGGTGGGTGATCTCCTGCGGCGTGACGGCGCTCAACTGCATGTCGGGGCGCAGAAAGCCGAGGAAGTGGCCGGGCACGTTGGCATCATGCGCCGGCTCGCTGATCAAGATGACCCACGTGCCCCGGCTGAGGTCGGCGGCGCGCAGGACTGCATCGACGCCGTCCCGGTAGAGCTTGATCGCTCGGTTCTGGACGTTGAAGCGGTCGATATGCGGGCCGAAGTAGTAGAGCATATGCACGACGCCGAGCACGACGACGCCGGCAGCCATCGCTCGGCGCAGCCAAAGCGACAGGCGGGGCGCGCCGATCCAACACGTGATCAGCGCGACCGTCTCGCGCAGGCCGAGCGCGATCAGCAGCGCGAGCGCGGGCAGCGCGACCACGTAGCGCGCCGAGACCGCCGGGTCTTTGAGCAGGACATTGCCCGCCGCCGCCGCCAGCGGCCAGATCAACAGCACGAAGGCCGGGCGGCGCGGACGCAGCAGGATGTGGAACGCGCCCAGAAGCAGCAGCGGCACGACACCCGGCAGCACGAGCGGGTGATCGCCCGCGTAGTAGGCGGCAGACTCGGGCCGGTTGACGTACATGAGCAGCGGCGTCAGTACCTGCCGCGCCAGATCGTCCGGTGGTCGGTTGCCGGCGATGACGTTGCGCACCAGATCGAAATCCATCATCGACTGGTCGAGC
>CAYTME010000225.1:0-2372 GCA_964438415.1 uncultured Pleurocapsa sp.
CAGCACCGCCTGCGCCAGATCGTCCGGCGCGCCGACGCCCGTCAGATAGCGCGGTCGGTCGGCGGGCAGCATCGGCACGGCAAAATCGAGCGTCGCGTACATCTGCGGCTTGGTTTCCCCCACCGCCAGCCCGCCCAGCGCCCAGCCAGCGAAGCCGAGCGGGCGCAGATCGTCGCTCGAACGCGCCCGCAGGTCTTCGAAGATGCCGCCCTGCTGGATGCCGAACAGCGCCTGCACACTATCGTCCGGGTGCGCCTCGCGGCAGCGGATTGCCCAGGCGCTCGTGCGCGCGACCGCCTTCTCGACGATGCTGCGGTCGGTCGGCGGCGGACATTGATCGAAAGCCATGATGATATCCGCACCGAGATTCTGCTGAATCTGCATCGAACGTTCGGGCGTCAGCCGGTGTTTGCTGCCGTCGATGTGGCTGCGGAAGGTGACGCCCTGGTCGTCGATCTTGTTGATCTGCGCCAGGCTGAAGACCTGAAAGCCGCCGGAGTCGGTCAGGATCGGCCCATCCCAAGCCATGAAGCGGTGCAGCCCGCCCAGCTCGCGCACCAGCGCGTCACCAGGGCGTAGGTAGAGGTGGTAGGTATTGGAAAGCACCAGCGATGCGCCCACCTCGCGCAGATCGCGCGGGGGCACAGCCTTGACAGTCGCTTGGGTGCCGACTGGCGCGAAAACAGGTGTCGGTACTGCGCCGTGTGGGGTATGCAGAATGCCAGCGCGGGCGCATCCATCGGTGGCCAGGACGTCGAACTCAAATGCCATACATGCTCATTCTGTGCGATCGTCCCGACATTATATGCATTTCGAGCGTTCGTTTCAGCGGTCATCCTTTGCGCGAGGGCGCATTTGCGTGTACCCTACTGCTGTATTCGGATGTGTAGGATCGTGACTCGGTTATCGACATGCTGCGAAAATTGTTCATCGTGCTGATCGCTGCGGCGCTGCTGGCCGCTTGTCAAAACCAGCAGGTCGCTCAAGAGCCGACGGCCACGCTGGCTCCGATCGTCAGCTTGACGCCGCGCTTCACGGCGACGCCCGTCCCTTCACGCACACCGACGCCGACCATCACGCCCAGCCCGACCGAGACCCCCATCCCGCCGACGCCGAGCGACACGCCGACGCCGACTGAGCCGCCGCCCGTGCTCGGTGTCATCCAGTCGGTGCAGGATGTCAACATCCGCAGCGGGCCGGGCACAGGCTTCGACGCGGTGACGGCGCTCCGCCCTGGCACAGGCGTCGAGGTCTTGGGTGCCAGCGGTGATGGTGCTTGGTTCAATATCCTGATGGACGATGGGCGTCAGGGCTGGGTCAGCGCGACGCTGGTGTTCGTGCGTCCGAGCGCGACCCCGCTCCCGACGCTGACGCCGCTGCCCAACCTGACCGCGCTGGCCGCCAACCCGCTGCCGACCGACATCTTCGGCAATACGCTCACGCCGACTCCGCCGCGCGTGGTCGTCACGCCCACGCTGCCCGGCGATGCCGCCGCGCTGCTCAACCCGACGACGACTCCGGTGGGCGGCGCGGGCATACCCGTGATCGATATCGCCGCCATCAACCAGACGGCCACGGCGCTCGCGGGTGGCGCAGGGGCAGGTGCCGTCACGCCAGCCGGCGGGCCGACGGGTGGCCCACTGCCGATCGCGACCACCGGCGTCCCCACCGTCAGCGGTCCGGCGCAGACCGGCACCGGCATCGATGTCTTCGCGCTGTGCGATGACCCACGCTTCCGCCTGCCCGTGCCCAACATCGCCGCCGGCTCGACGCTCGATATCTATTTCGCGTGGTTCGCCGCCACTCGGCAGCAGGTCGAGGATCATGTCGCCCAAGCCGTCTACGAGGTGCGGCTCAACGGCGCACCGGTGCCTGTCGGCGCGCCGCAGTTCATCCGCCCCAGCGCGGGCGGCGGCTTCGAGGCCTACTGGTATCTGCCCACCGCGCCGCTGGCCGCAGGACAGTACCAGATCACCTACCGGGTGACATGGCGGCAGCAGGTCTTCGACGGGACAGAGTCTTTCGGGCCGGGCACGAGCAAGCCAGAGGAGCGCGGCACCTGCACGTTCACCGTCCGCTAGGACGCCAGGTGACATCGGCCTCGATGGCGCGGTCGTGCGTCAGCCGGCGGATCGGCGTGGTAGGGTTGTTGGGCGTCGCCAAGTACAGATCGACTCCGTCCTGCATCTGCGCCACGTAGACGATGTGGCGTCCATCGGGCGACCAGACAGGCGGTGTGCTGTCCTGGCGGACGACATGGGCGATCAGCCGCGCCTCCTGGCGCAGCTTCGTGCCCAGGTAGACGCCCCAGCGTCCCTCGCGGAAGGCGAAAAATGCCGCCTGCGCGCCATCCGGTGAGAGCATGACGTTCG
>CAYTME010000225.1:2422-3578 GCA_964438415.1 uncultured Pleurocapsa sp.
TCCCTCGCCGCTGCGTGGGTCGATCTCGCGGAAGTCGCTGCCGTCGGCGCGCACGCTGAAAAAGCGCTGGTTTGGCGGCGCGCCGCGCGTGAGCAGGATCAGCTCGCCGTCGGATGACCATTCCATCGAGTGAAAGCTCCCCTGCTCGACCGGCAGCAGACGGTGTACGCGGCGTCCATTTGCGTCCATGCGGTAGATGCCGTAGGGGCCGTCGCGGTTGGAAAGGAAGAGGAGCTGATCGCCCTGCGGCGACCACATCGGCGCCAGATCGATGCTGGTGTCGTCGGTCAGCTGCTGGCGCAGGCCGCGCCCGATATCCATGCGGTAGATATCGACCTCGACACCGCGGTAGACGGTGAACGCGATCTCGTAACCGATGGGCAGCGCGCGCCCAGCCGCGATGGTGGATGCGAGCAGGATCGCGAGCGCGGCGCTGACCGCGATCAGTCCCCGCCCCCAGCGGGCCGCTCGCTGTGCCCATGATCGGGATTGTTCGGCGCTCATGGTCTCCATCCTGGCTGCCAGTGGTCGAGATCGGCGGACGTCAGGCGCTGCGCATGCCCATCCGCTGCGTTCTGTACATACACATGATACCTACCGCTGCGATTCGAGATATAGGCCAACTGCGTGCCGTCTGGTGACCACGCGGGGTCTTCCTCGACCGCGTCGTTGTCCGTCCAGCGCGCGATCTGGCCGCTGTCGATCTCGACGGTGTAGATCTCGAAATCGCCGTCGATATTCGAGATGAACGCGATCCGCGCGCTGTCCGGCGACCAAGCGAGATCGGTTAAGAGCGCCTCGTGTTCCGTCAATCGGCGCGGCGGTGGGCATCCCGCGCGCGCTCCGACGCAGTCCGCCGGCAGCAGGAAGATATCCTCGCGCAGGCTGCGGTCGGAGATGAACGCGAGCCAGCGCCCATCCGGAGACCAGCGCGGCTGCATGTCGCTCGCCAGCCCATCGCTCAGACGCAGCGGCGCGCCGTCCGGCATCGCCTGGGCATAGAGCTGGCGCAGGCCGTCGCGTGTCGCGACCCAGACGAGCCAGCCCCCGTCGGGCGACCAGCGCGCATCCAGGTCGTTGCCCGCGCTCAGCGTCAGCCGCTGCGCCGCCCCGCCCTGGACGGGCATCCGGTACAGCTCGACGTCGTAGCGTTCAT
>CAYTME010000225.1:3588-6478 GCA_964438415.1 uncultured Pleurocapsa sp.
CGACCACCAGCGACAAGCCGTCCGGCGACCAGACCGGCGCATCGACCCAGCCCAAGACGGTCGGCAGGCAGTCCGGCTGGCTCGGCGGCAGCGCCCACACGCAGATCCGCCGCACCGACTGTGCCGACATGCGCACGAAGGAGATGCGCCATCCATCGGGTGACCAGACGGGATGCTCATCGACGATCTGCGGCGTGCGCGTGAGCGGGGCGACCAGCCGGCGCCCGACATCGATCAGCAGCAGATCGCGGATGCCGGTGCGCTCGGCGTCTGACCGCCAGACGGCCCGCCGTCAGCACAAGCGCGAGCAGTGTCAGCGCCGCGGCCGCCAGCGCCGCGCCAGCGCGCATCAGCATCGGGTTTGCCCGCATGGTCGCCAGACGAAGTTCGGCAGCGGCTGGCCGCTCGTCGGCAGCGCGTGGACGGCGCGATCTGTCAGGTCGATCAAGAACAGACTCGTCGGCGACACGGCGCTGACCGCGATGAAGTGCCCGTCTGGCGACCAGTGCGGCTGGCCGACACTGCTCAGCCCGTTCGTGAGCGTGACCTGCACGCCGTCGTGAAGCCGTGCGGCGTGGATGCCGATGCAGGCCGCTCCGGAACAAGCGAAGGCGATGCGCGCCCCATCGGGCGACCACGAGACCGTCGGCGCGCGCGGCAGCCCCTCGAGCGCGATGGGGCGGCGAAAGCCCGCCTGCGCCAGATGGTAGACGCGCAGGGTGTATGCGCCGTTGGCCCCGGTCACGAGACCGAGCTGATCGCCCGCCGGCGACCATGCCAACGCCCGCGCCACCGGCTCGCTGTGGTCGCTCACGCCGATCGGTGTGCTCGCGCCGGTCGCCAGATCGAGGATGTGCACCCAGTCGGTTTGGTGGTCGACATCGCCCAGCGCTGCCGCAATCTGGCGGCCGTCCGGCGACCAAGCGTAGGCGGCGATCGTTGTCGGCAGCGGCAGCCGCTGCAGAGCGAGCGGGCAGTCACCGAGCGCGCAGGCGACCTCAAACACGATCAGCTCGCGACCGCCCGCGCCGATGCAGCTCAGATGCGCGCCCGTTCCGCTGATCGTGCCGCGCACGCACGGCTGCGGCGCATCGAAGACGCGCAGCCCGCCGCCCAGGTCAAAGATGGCATACTCGGTGAAGTTCGCCTCCACCGACAGCCGCTCCTCACGCCAGATGAGCAGGCGTTCCGCATCCAGCCAGATGACCGGCAGCAGCGCCGTGCCGCTGAAGCGCAGGGGATAGCGCAGCCCGTGACTCAGATCGAACAGCTCGATATTGGCCGCGCGCCGCAGCCGGTCGGTGTAGGCATAGGTCAGCACTGGGCCGCTGGGCAGCGCTCGCCCCATCGACATGCTGGCGGCCAGCAGCCCACCGAGGACGGCGGCGGCCATGCAGGTACGGCCGATCAAGTTCAACATGTGCCCTCCGCCTGACCGTGCTCGGCTGCGCTCACGGCTGGATTGGCCGCCAGATGACCGGACGACCGAACAGCGCGCGCCGATCGCCGCTCACAAAACGCACCGCACCACCGTTGAGCGCCAGCATGCGCAGTGCGAGCCTCTGGCCATCTCGTTCGTAGTAGAGGATGGCGTCGTCATCCGGCGACCACTGCGGCAGCAGCAGATCGCGCGTGCTTGCATATAATGTGCGCACTGCGCCGGTCTCTACAGAGAGATCGAGGACGCGCCCACCGCCGCCGCTGGCCGTCTCGGTGAACAACACGTGCTGGCTGTCCGGTGACCATGCCGGGATGCACTCGCTGCTGCCGGAGAGTGCCCGCGAAGGCAGCCGGCTGTGCCCATCGTCGGCGGAGATGATGCGCAGCCGCACCGTGTCGGTTTCGCGTTCGCAAATCGCCAGCAGTTCACCATCGGGCGACCAGGTGACCGACCAGGGAAAGGCCGACCCGCGCGGCAGCAGCCGCTCCAGGCGGCCATCGTCGACCGCGAGGCGGTAGAGAGCGAAACCGGCGCTCGACCATTCGACCACGGCCAAGCGATCGCCCTGCGGCGACCAGACGAGCGTATAGACGGACAGATCCGCCTCCACCTTGCGCGGCTCGTCGGAACATCCGCGCAGCAGGCAGTCCGTCTCATACATGAGCAGGTCGCCGCCGACCCATGTGCAGGCGGTTTGATGGGCATTCCAGGCCAAGATGCTGGCACACGTGCGCGGTTCCTCGATGCTGCGCAAGCCCTGCCCGACGATGAAGACGAGGTATTGAAACGGCCCGCTGGTCAGCAGCAGCCGGTCGCGGTCGAGCCAGGCCACCGGCGCGGTCGAAGTCGGCCAGCTCAGGTCATACGTCAGCGCGCGGCCGCTGTCGAGCAGGACGGTGACCAGGCCGGATGTATCCGCCGTTTGCGCGGTGTAGGCGAGCTGAGCACCGGCGGGCAGACCTCGTCCCGCGATCACGCTCAGCGCGGCGAGCAGCAGATTGAGCGCGCTCAGACTCAGCGTGCGGTGCAGCAGGCGCATCCGATCAGAATCCGCCGGGGAAAGCCCGCCAGATGCCGCCTTGCGCCCCCAAGTCGTCGAGTAGGATGACGGTTTCTCCGCGTGCGGGCAGGTAGATGGCGCGGCCGTGGTCGAAATATTGGACGAAGGTCGTGTCGCCCAGCTCGTTTGTGATCGCCCAGCCGAGCGCGGCGCGCACAGCCGGATCGCTGCGCCAGACCTTGCCGAAACCGCGAATCGGCTCGATCAACCCTGGGGGAGGCACCTCACCGCCGCTGTTGGGATCGACGCCCTCGACCCAGGTATCGTCGAAGCGGCGGAAGCGGCCGTCGATGGTCAGCACGTAGATCGACTTGGGCGCGCCGGGCAGATAGTACATCGTGCCGGCTGTGAAGACCTGCGCCGCCCCCGCCAGCGTGACGACCGAGCCG
>CAYTME010000226.1:0-6464 GCA_964438415.1 uncultured Pleurocapsa sp.
TGCTCACGCCGCTCTTCTCGTCTGCAGGTGCGAGATAATCTCACATGACTACCAAGTCAGCCGATGCCCGAGAAATTCGTATCCCAGCGGTGAGGCGTCGCTCAATGCGCTGGTGACGAACAAGAGTGCGAGTCCCCGATTGACCGCCGCGCGTCGAGCTGCTGCTAATAGCGCTGCGATCCCATCCGACTCATCAGCCTGAATGTGATCGACCATACCGCTGCCGAGTGTAGGCAGCACGTGCAAACGCCCCATCACCGGCGGGTGATTGACCTGGCTGACCCATAGATGGATGCTCCGGGACTGTGTCGATGAGAGCTTCGGCTCTTTTTCAGGCAGCATCAACGCGTAGATCGGCTCTTCCTGTTCCAATTGTAGACCGATTTCGAGCAGCGATTGCTTGAAGACTGGTGGAAGCAATCCATCGTAGAAGACGACGCGGGCGGGACAACCGAGCGCCTTGAGGCGGCTCAGCCCGTCATGCAAGGCGTTGGTCGAGACCCAGGCGGCGCTGCGGCGCGGCGTGATGTAATTGAGGGGCGACCGCGCGTCATCAGGCAGATGAACGACCTCGACCATGCCCACAGTCTCGGACTGTGCACCCTGGTCGAGATGTGCCTGCAGAATATGCGCTTCAATTCGTCGTAAGGTGGCGCGCTGATTCTTGGTCACGTCCGAACTGAGCATGAGAGTCAATTCCTAAGCGCGATGCCGCGTATCGGCGCAAGTCTAATTGACCAAACGTCGAGTTACCATTGGGAGACGGTTTGAATCTTGGAGATTACATCTAAAAAGCGGCGCGCCATCGAGACACACCGCTTTTTTTAAGTGGATGCCTAGGCAGCGGGCAGCAGTCTTCCGGTGTCTGTCCACTCCAGACGCTTGTCATCTGCATCGTAGATGTACGGTGGGCGCTTGCCCTGTATAACATCGGCATCGATGACGACGCGGCGGATGTCCGTGCGACCGGGGGTTTCGAACATCACATCGAGCAGCCGGCTCTCGATGATCGAGCGAAGGCCGCGCGCACCGGTACCTCGCTTCAGGGCGATATCCGCTGCCGCGCCGAGCGCTGAGTCTTCAAAGCGCAGTTCCAGCCCATCGAGCGCCAGCAGCTCGGTGTACTGCTTGACCAGCGCGTTCTTCGGTTCGACCAGAATGCGCATGAGCGCGTCGCGGTCGAGCGGTTCGACGCTGATGAGCACCGGCAGCCGACCGACAAATTCTGGGATCAGGCCGTACTGGATCAAGTCTTCAGGCGCGATCTGGCGCAGCAGGTCGGCTCGTTCTGGTCGGCTCCGTTCAACCGCCGTGAAGCCAAGCCGTCCCTTCGCCCCAACACGCCGGGCGATGGTGTCATCGATGCTGGCGAACGTGCCGCCGCAGATGAAGAGGATGTTGGTCGTATCGACCTGTAAGAACTCCTGATGAGGGTGTTTGCGCCCGCCCTGCGGCGGCACATTGGCAAGCGTGCCTTCGATGATCTTCAGAAGCGCCTGCTGCACGCCCTCACCGCTCACATCGCGTGTGATCGATGGATTGTCGTTCGATTTGCGCGCAATCTTGTCGATCTCGTCGATGTAGACGATGCCGCGTTCGGCGCGCGAGATATCACCGTCGGCGGCCTGGATCAGGCGCAGAAGGATATTCTCGACATCTTCGCCAACGTAGCCCGCCTCTGTCAGCGAGGTGGCATCTGCGATGCAGAACGGCACATCGAGGATGCGCGCAAGGGTTTGAGCCAGCAGCGTTTTGCCGCTGCCCGTCGGCCCGACGATCAGGATATTGCTCTTGTCCAGTTCGACTTCACCGGCGACGCCGCCGTTCATGATGCGCTTGTAGTGGTTGTAAACTGCCACACTGAGCACGCGCTTGGCGAAATCCTGGCCGACGACATACTCGTCGAGGTGCGCCATGATCTCGCGCGGGGCCAGCAGCCGCTCGATCTTGAATTCGGACGGCGGTGCGGGCGGCGCGGGTGGGGCGTCCTCGTAGAGAATGCGCTGGCACAGCTCGACGCAGTTGTCGCAGATGAACACGCCATCCGGCCCGGCGATTAGCCGGTCAACTTCATCATGAGTGCGGCGGCAAAACGAGCACCGCTGGTTGCCAGAGCTGTGAAAGTTCAACGTCCGTTCGCTCCCGTAATCGCCGATGCCTTCGCGCCCTCCAGCACGGCGTCGATCAAACCGTATTCGACCGCTTTGTGCGCGTCGAAATAGATATCGCGATCGGTGTCGCGCTCGATCGTCTCGCGGTCTTTGCCCGTGTGCTTCATCAGGATGTTGTTGAGCGTCTCTTTCAGGCGCATGATTTCGTTGGCCTGGATGACGATATCGGAAGCTTGCCCTTGTGCTCCACCGAGCGGCTGGTGCAGATGGACGGTCGCGTTGGGCAGCGCATACCGCAGGCCGTGCGAACCTGCCGTCAACAGCACCGTGCCGAAGCTCGCCGTCAAACCGACAGCGGTTGTGCTGACCGGCGCGCTGATCTGCTGCATCGTGTCGTACATGGCGAGGCCAGCATAGACCACACCGCCGGGCGAGTTGATGAACATCTGAATCTGGCGATCGGGGTCTTCGCGCTGCAAGAACAGCAGTTGGGCGACGATCAGGTTGGCAATCTGGTCATTGATCGGCGTACCCAGCATGATGATGCGTTCCTTCAGCAGCAGCGAATAGATATCGTAGGCGCGTTCGCCGCGGCTGCCTTGTTCGATCACCATGGGGATCAGGTTCGTGACATTCATAGAGTCATGCTCCTTCATAGCCTAGGGCTGTCCTTCAGACGTGGGTGGGGTGCTTTCGCTTACATCCGCTTCTGCTGCCTCGACGGGTTCCGGCTCGACTGCTGGTGCAGGCGGCAGGTCAGGTGCCTGCCCACGTCCGATGGCGACCAAGCGCTCCATCAGGCGTGCCATGCGCAGTTCGTCACGGATCGGGTCGCGCATTTGCCCGTCCGCGAGCAGTGCACGGGCGCGTTCCTGCCCATCGGCCTCGATACGGCCTATGAGTTCGTCAATTTTGGTCTCGAGGTCGGCATCTTCGACTTCGATCTGCTCAACGCGCAGCAACTCACTCATCACGAGACCGCGCTCGATCGTGCGCACTGCCTGCGGACGATAGTCCTGATACAAATCGTCGATCGACTTGCGATAAACCTGCATGTAGTCGCGCAGCGTGAACTGATTGCGGCGCAGAGTCTGATCGAACCGCTGTAGGATGTGGTCGATTTGACTGGCGACGGCCGCCTCAGGGTAGCGAATCTCGGCTTGCGCCAAGATGGCATCGAGCATGCTTTCGACATATCGATCGCGCTGCTGCTGCTCAAGCTGCTTTTGCAGGTTTTCGCGGATGCGCATCCGCAGTTCCAGCAGGCTGAGCGGGTTCTCCTCGTCGGCGGTGATGCGCGCTGCCAGGTCGTCGTTTAGTGCGGGCAGCGTGACATTTTCGATCGCGCGCACTGTCACCTCGAACTCGACTTCGGCTCCGGGGTATTGTGTATGATCATCGGGCAGACGCAGCTCGAATTCGCGCGTCTCATCGACCTGCATCCCGACGATGGCCGCGCTGAAGCCAGGCACCGGGTCGTTGTCCGGGTCGAGCATGAATTTCTGGTCGTGCGCGTGGATGAATTCGATCTCGTCGTCGTCCTCATCCGCCTCGTCATCGCCGGAGTCGTCGTCTTCGACAGCGTCTCCTTCGGCATCATCTTCATCTTCATCGTCGCCATCGTCTTGCTCGATAACGCTGTGCACGTCGATCGTGACGCGGTCGCCCATCGCCGCGGGTCGGCTGCTCGCTTCGATGACGGCGTGCTCCATGCGGAGCGCCTTGAGCGCCTCATCGACCTGCTCATCGCTCACGACGGGTTCTTCCCAGTCAAGACGGATCGAGCGGTAGTCCTTGAGATCGACGGTTGGGCGAAGCGGCACCGTGAAAGACAAAGTCGGCACTGGATCGACCTTGTAATCGTCAAGCGTTCCTGGCCCATATGGTTCGAGGTCGCTTTCGTCAAGCGCCTTCTGATAAACATCATCCGCAATCAGCTCAATCGCATCTTCGATGATCGCCGGTTCACCGACGTAGTTGGCGACAATGCGGTAGGGCGCTTTGCCCTTTCTGAAGCCTGGAATACTGAGCCGTTTCGATAGGCGCTGCGCAGCGGTTTGTTTCGCTTTGGTGAAACGATCCGCGTCAATTTCAACGACCATCAAGGCCGTGTGATCGTCGCGCGATTCTGTCCGAATGTTCAAGCAGCTATCCCTGTGGAGACAAGACCGAAAGCCAAACGTGCAATTATTGCGCGCATTATAGCATCGGGTGGGGTGCAATTCTATATGTGTTGCGATAGAAAACGCGCCGGGGATGCGCACACCGGCGCGCCAGATCAGGCTGCATGGGGAAGGAGGGACTCGAACCCTCACCTCGTGAGAGACATGATCCTAAGTCATGCGCGTCTGCCAGTTCCGCCACTCCCCCAGTGAAGGGCGCTTGCGCGCGCCCGTGCATATCGAACGACACTGCCGGCGATCCGGCTGTGTTCGCGCCTATTCTTCCTCTTCCTCTTCACGCTTGCCTCTCGAGACCAATTCAGGTTCAGCAGAGGTGATGGTTGGCGGTTCTTCCTCAGCCTCGCTGACAGCGGCTGGCGTCGGCACCAGGCGAACAACCATTTCTTCCGGATCGCCGAGCACCTTGATCTTGTCGCTGACCGCGATATCTTTGACCAAGATTGTGTCCCCGACCTCTCTCAGGCCGCTCAGATCGACCTCGATCGCGGAGATCAGGTCGGCGGGCAGCGCTTCGATCGTCAGTTTGTTGAGCGCGTGCAGGAGAATGCCGAAACCAGCGCGCACGCCCGGTGCTTCGTTGACGAAATGGATCGGGACTTCCGCGGTGATCACGGTGGTCGCATCGACCGCCATAAAATCGACATGCATGATGTCCCCACGAATGACGTGCCGCTGCACATCGCGCGCGAGCACGCTGTAGGGCTTTCCATCGACATCGATCGTGATCAGGTGCGTGCCGCCTGCCTTCATCAGCGTGAGCTGGAGCGGTCGGTAAGGGATCTGAATGGCGACCGGCTCGGTCGATTTGCCGTAGATGATCGCCGGTACCAGCCCACTGCGCCGAAGCTGCCCGACCTTCTTGCCGGTCACCGTGCGCGCTTGTGCAGTCAGAGTGAATGATTCCAACACAGCCGGACTCCTTGTCGCAGCGTTCAGCGGTGGGCGGTCATCTCGTTTGAACAAAAAGCTCAGAAGTAACGACACAGTGCGGCGGGAGGCACTTCGAAGCGCAGCAACATCCCGTAACGCCTGGCGTCTACGGCCAACCGCCGACCGCCTGCTCTGTCATCTCAGGCCCTTCATTGTAGCGGTCTCGCTCATTACGGTCAATGGAGAACCGAACGCCCGACTGTGCCTCGTACATCTCTGCGCTTCAATTATCCGATGCTGTGCCCGAAAATGTCGCGAGGTTGGAATTGAGGATGCCATTGTGAACGTCAGAATCCTGCTTTTCGCTGGTCTCAAGGATGCTGCCGGATTGAGCCAGACACAGCTTTTCCTGCCGGTGGCGGCGGCGACGCTGGCGGAAGTGCGGACAGCGCTGGCGGCGCAGCATCCAGCGCTGGCCAAGCGGCTCGCTGCTGCGGCTGCGGCGGTCAATCAGGAATTTGCTTTGCCTCACTGCGTCGTCCGCGATGGCGACGAAGTCGCATTCTTGCCACCCGTGAGCGGCGGCAGTCACCGTACCAGCAGCCGGCTATGTTGCGTTTGATGCGAAGCGTGCATAGCGCTCCCAGACTCCGGGTGCCAGTTCGAGCGCCGCGCGGCTGATCTCGGCCTCGTCGAGCGTCAGCAGTTGGCGGTCGCGCATCAAAACGCGCCCGGCGCAGATGGTGGTCGTCACCATCGATGACTCGAAGCCAAACAGGATATGCCAGGGCAGATTGCCGGACGTGAGGGGCGTGAACGGTTGATAATCGACCAAGATGATGTCGGCCTTTGCACCGGGTGCGAGCACCCCTACCGGTGCCTCGAACATCTGCGTCGCCAGCGCGCGGTTGTTTTCGATCGCCATACGCACGATGTCCGCGCCGTTCGCTCGGCGTGGATCGCGGTGGACAACCTTATGCAGCAGATAAGCGGTCTTCCACTCCGACCACATGGCATTGCTGAAGCCGTCGTTGCCGAGACACACGCGGACGCCTTCCGCCATCATCGTGTCGAATGCCATCGCGCCGACAGCGTTGTTCATGTTTGAGCGCGGCTGGTGCGTCACCCAAGTTTGACGCATGCGGATGATCGCGCGTTCGGCATCGTCGATGTGGACGCAGTGGGCAAGGATGGTCTTCGGCCGTAAGATGCCTAAGTCGTTGAGGCGGTGGACGACGCGCTTGCCGTAATGGTGCAGGCTGTCGTCTTCGTCGGCTTCGTGCTCCGCGACATGGATGTG
>CAYTME010000227.1:0-6446 GCA_964438415.1 uncultured Pleurocapsa sp.
GGGCAGCGGCCTCGTCACCAGCGATGGCGAGTTCTGGCGCAGGCAGCGCAAGCTGATCCAGCCCGCCTTCCACACCAAGCGGATCGAGCATTACGCCGAGGTGATGGTCAGCATCACGCTCGACCAGATCGCGGGCTGGCGCGCCGACAGCGTGATCGATGTCGATGAGGAGATGATGGAGGCGACCCTGCGCGTCGTGGCCAAATCGGTCTTCGATGTCGACATGAGCGGCAAGACCGATACCATCGGCGAGGCGATGACGGCCTTTCAGGCGATGTCGAACAACCAGAGCCAGCTCATCCCCGCCTGGGTGCCGACGCCGGTCGAGCTGCGTACGCGGCGTGCGCTGCGCGAGATGGATGGCATCATCTACGGTTTGATCCGCGAGCGGCGCGCACACCCGAGTGATCGGGGCGATCTGCTGTCGATGCTGCTGGCCGCGCGCGACGACGAGGCGCAGGGTATGACGGACGAGCAGATCCGCGATGAGCTGGTCACGCTGTTCCTGGCCGGGCACGAGACGACCGCCAACTCGCTCAACTGGACCTTCTATCTGCTGGCGCAGCACCCAGAGGTTGAGGCGCGCCTGCACGAGGAGGTCGATACGGTGCTGGGCGGGCGCGCGCCGACGCTGCACGACCTGCGCCAGCTTCCGTATACCGAGATGGTCATCAAAGAGTCGATGCGCATGTACCCGGCGGTCTACGGCTTTGGCCGCCAAGCGATCGAGGATATCGTGATCGGCGGCTTCACGATCCCGAAGGGCGCGAGCGTCGGCCTATTCCCGTTCGTCACCCACCGCGATCGGCGCTGGTGGGGCGATGATGCCGAGGTCTTCCGCCCGGAGCGTTTCGCCAATGATGCCGAGAAGCAGCTCAAGAAATACGCTTATCTGCCCTTCTCGACCGGGCCGCGTGTGTGCATCGGCAGCAGCTTCGCCATGATGGAGGCGCATCTGATGCTGGCGACCATCGCCCAGCGCTGGAGCCTGCGCCTGCGGCCCGGGCAGGTCGTCACGCCGGAACCGCTGATCACGCTGCGACCGAAAGGCGGCCTGCCGATGATCGCCCGGTCCCGTCTGCAGAACACGTGGACGCCCGCAGCGCAGGGAGCAGCCGTGCTCGCGTGAGGCCGCGCCGCTGACGACACGCCCAGCCTGCGCATAGTCTGTGTGAGGGTCGAGGGGGCGAGGTTCTGCCTCCGACCGTTGATCCACGGGGCGCGCTCGTCTATACTCGCAGGCGGTGAGTTTTGAGGGACAAAGCGTGACCGGCAGCCGTCATCATCATGCCCAGATGCGAACACCTTGATCGGCGTGCCGTCGTGAGCTGTGAAAGCGCAGATGCCGATCTGCGCTTTTTTCTTGCCTACTTGTGGAGGTGACGACGAGATGGCAAAACCGAAGATCGAACCCCGCCTGCCGAAAGGGATGCGCGACTTTCTGCCCGCCCAGATGATCAAGCGGGAATACGTGTTCGGCATCGTGCGCGAAGTGTTCCACCTCTACGGGTTTGAACCCCTGCAGACGCCGGCGCTCGAACTGACCGAGACGCTGATGGGCAAATACGGCGAAGACGCCGACAAGCTGATCTACAACGCCCGTCACACGGAGGGCAAGGAAAACCTATCGCTGCGCTACGATCTGACCGTGCCGCTGGCGCGCGTCGTCGGGCAGTATCCCAATGAGATCGCGCTGCCGTTCAAACGCTACCAGCTCTCGCCGGTCTGGCGGGCGGAGCGCCCACAGCGCGGCCGCTACCGCGAGTTCTACCAGTGCGACGCCGACATCGTCGGCATCGGCGACATGATCGCCGATGCAGAGATCGTCTCGCTGGTGGTGACGGCGCTGCGGCGGCTCGGTTTTCCACAGTTCGTCGTCAAGATTAACAACCGCAAGCTGCTGACCGCCATCGGCCAGTACGCCGGCCTCGAAGGCGAGCCGCTGGCGAACCTGTACCGCAGCATCGACAAGCTCGACAAGATCGGCATCGACGGCGTGCGCGACGAGCTGGCCAAACGCGGCCTGCCCGGCGCTGTGATCGACAAGATCATGACGATGATCACGAGCCGGCTCCCCGGCTTGGAGCAGCTCGATTATCTCGCGGAGACGATCGGATCGCTGCCAGCGGCGCAGGCGGGCATCGCCGAGCTGCGCGCTCTGGCCGCACACCTGCAGGCGGCGAGCGTGCCGGCCCAGCACTACGAATTTGACTTCACGATGGTGCGCGGCCTCGGCTACTACACCGGCCCGATCTTCGAAGCGATCATCAGCGAGCCGAACCTGGGCAGCGTCATGGGCGGCGGGCGCTACGATGAGCTGGTCGGGCTGTTTCGCGGCGAAAGCCTGCCGACAACCGGCATGGCGCTCGGCATCGAGCGCATCATCGATGTGATGGAGATCTTGGGGCTGTACCCGCCAGAGCTGGGCGGTACGGTCGTCCAAGTGCTGGTGACGATCTTCAACACGGAGCTGCGCGATCAATCCCATGCGCTCGCCGCTGAACTGCGCAGCGCTCAGATCAAGACCGAGCTGTATATGCAGGATCGCGCTGTCGGCAAGCAGATCGGGTACGCCGATAAGAAGGGCATCCCCGTCGTCGCGCTGCTCGGTCCGGATGAGGTCGCCCAGGGTATCGTCAAGTTCAAACGGCTGCGCGATGGCGCAGAGATCAGCGCCCCGCGCCCGGAGGCTGCCGCCGCCGTGCAGGCGCTGCTGGCAGGGCGACCTTGAGACCGCGCCGCCGATTTTGCGGCTATACTAAGGAAATTAGGCGCATCCGCGCGCCAAAAGTATGGAGCGGTTTCATGAGCTTACAGTATCCCGATATCCTCGGTGCACTGACGGGCGGTGCGCGTGTCAATATCGGTGTCGGGCAGTTCGCCCTGGCGATCAAACCGAACCCCATCCCGGCCGGGCGCACGCTCGATGTTGTGCTGGTCGTGCAGAACGCCGGCGATCAAGCCGCCGATGTCAGCGCGACGCTCAAGCTGCCGGAACAGGATGCCAAGAGGCAGAAAAACCGCTTCGTCGCGCGCAGCACGCACCTGGCGGTGGAGATCAAAGCGGGAGAGGTCGGCTGCATCATGCTGCCGGTCGCCGTCTTGACCGATACCGCGCCGGACGATCATTACCGGGTCGGCGTCGAAGTCACGATCAAGCCCAGGCAGAAGCCGGAGCGCATTCGGCTGGCGGAAGGCGGTGAACACTTCGAGACCGACATGCTGAACCCCGAATCGCGCGCTCACTACGATGAGCTGGCCGGTCTCGCCTTCAGCACCAGCCGTCCGCCGCTGCGCAGCGCGCTCGAGGTGAGCTTCGCCGTCGGCCAAGCGCGGCCTGCTCCGCCGCCCGATCTGCACGCGCGCTGGATCAGCCTGTGGACGCTGGCGGATGCCGAGAATCATCTGCTCATGGCCCGCTATGCCGATGTCTTCAAACAGCGCGTCTTTCCACGGCTGCGCCGCATGAAGATGTACCTGCCGCTGGTGGAGGCGACGCAGCAGCGCTTCGCCGAGGCGGGCTACCCGCTGCAAGATGCCGAGGCGGGTCTGATCAGCAAGATGATGACGCTGATCTTGGAATATGCAGCGCCGCGCGAAAACGCCCACGGCTTCATGGCCGCCGGTAGGTACGCCATCGTGCCGCTGCTGGACTCGATCCAGATCGATGGGCAGCCGGTCGCGTCACTGCCGCATTGGTTCAGCGAGTTCCTGCGGCTGGTCGCGCTCGACGAGCGCGTCACCGACCATGCGCCGCGTCTGCTCACGGGCCGTTTGTACACGGCGCTCCTGCGCGATGCGGTCGAGCACGCTTTCGCGCTCGTCCAGCAGACGACCGGCCAGCGGCTGGGCGAGGAGCCGGAGGTCGCTGCTTATGCCGAGCAGCTCGCCGCGATGATCGAGCGCAAGCGCGGTCTCAACTTCCAGCGCGTCTATCTGCCGCTGGTCATGGGCGGGGTGCTGGTCAGCGAGCGCATGTTGATGCCGGGCGAGCAGCAGGATGACATGGTCAGCACGCTGGTCAATATCCTGACGCAGCGTGAGGCGGAGATCTCGCCGCAGGATGCCGACGTGCTGGAGCTGACGCAGCAGACGATCCACCGCGTGACCAAGATCTACGGCCATCGCGGCGAGTGAGCGCACAGGTGTGCCGTCATTCGGCCAGCGGGATGTCGCCGACCGGCATGCCTTCGACGATCAGGCCCACATAGCGTTCCAGGTAGTCGAGGATATTCCGCCGTTCCTGCGGTTTCAGCAGCGTATAGACCGCGCGCACGTAGTCCAGCAGGCTTTCCTGCACAGCCTGGAAGCGCGCCCGCCCGGCCTCCGTGAGCCGCACGCGCACCAGCCGCCGATCGACTTCGTCCGGCTCGCGTTCGACCAGCGGTGGGATATACGACTCGAGCCGCTTGACCAGACCGGTCATGGTCGCGTTGGTCAGGCCGTGCAGCCGCGCGATCATGCCGATCGAACACTCGCCGCCGTGTTCAACTAGCGTCTTGAGCACATAGAACTGCGGCGTCGTCAGCCCGTGCATCGCAAAATGGGCGGCTAAACGCTTTTCCCCGTCGAGCACGATCGCGAACAGCAGCTTCCACAGCCGGTCGAGATCGGCTTCCAATTCGTGACTCATGTGCATCTTCAGCCTGCGTCGATAGTTGGCTGCCAATACGCCGAGTCTATATGAGGTGGGTGCAGGATGCGAGCGTTTTCAGGCCGGCGGCAGGGCGGCACGCACCGCCCGCATGAACGACTTCGGGCGCGGTACCGCGGCACCGCTCACCAACCAGCGCAAGAGGATGCGGCGCCGGGTGTCGATCAAGAGGAGGTGATCGCCGCGTCCGAGCATGAACCGCTGGCGCAGGCTGCCGTCGCTGTCGGAGAGCAGCGTGAAGAGAGGCGGCACCGGGCTGCTGACGTGGTAGCCCTTAAGGGTGTGCGGCGAATTGGCGGCCAGCAGGACCGTGCGGATGCCGTCATGCAGCAGCGGCAGCGACAGACGCTGCAGCCAGCGCAGAAGCTGCACGCTGCCGGGCATCCACACATCGCTGACGAACGCCAACAGCAGGCCCCGCTCGCCCATCAACTGTTCCAGCGAGTGCGCTTGACCCAAGTGATCAGGGGCTTCGAACAGCGGCGCAGCGTCAATGAGAGATGGCCCCGGTTGAGGCAGCGATTGGTTGTCCAAGTCAGACCAGCGCAGTCCAGCGTGATATCGCTACGAACGACATTACTAACGTAAGTCTAATCTGAAGCGAGGGATTTGCGGTTAATGCAGTGTAAACACTCTGTAAAGAAGGAGTGTCAGTTTGTGACCACTTGGCGCGCTTTCAGTCGGCGGGTGCATACGGATCTCGGGGCACGTCTGCCTCGCCGTGCGCTCAAGCGTCTTGACTGGGCTGCGCAAGCGCGCTGAAAGCGCTCCGGCCTTTGCGGAGGGTTTTCCTCGTCCCTTCAGTGGACGAGCGACCTTGCAGAGCTGGCGAGTTCACTCGCCGGCGCTGGCAGACCAAACCGCCCGTGGCAGGATGAGGCAGGCCTCGTGTCGACGGGGGAGTCCCCCTGGTTCGTCCGCTGCCCTCAAACCCGAATGCACCCCAGTCGGCTCACAAGCGCAGTACACACAAGCGCAGTACAATCGTCGATCGTGCGGTTGTTGTGCTCCCTCGCTAAGGTGAAAAATCATGAACCGGGTGCTGCTCATTCTGCTCATCGCTGCGCCTGCTGCGGTGATCGCGCGGTTGGCCAATGCGGATGCGGTGTTGGTGTTCGTGCTGTCGGCGGCGGGCTTGATCCCGCTGGCAAGCCTGATCGGCGAGGCGACCGAAGAGCTGGCAGCTTACACCGGCCCGCGTTTAGGCGGCCTGCTCAATGCTACCTTGGGCAACGCTGCCGAGCTGATCATCGCTGTCTTCGCGATCGAGAAGGGGCTGCTTGAACTGGTCAAGGCGTCGATCACGGGCAGCATCTTGGGCAACCTGCTGCTGGTGCTCGGTTTGGCGCTCTTGGCTGGCGGCCTGCGCAACGGTCTCCAAGTGTTCGACCGCCGACAAGCTGGGCTGAATGCGACGCTGCTCGTCTTGGCCGTAGTGGCGCTTGCGATTCCGTCCCTGTTCGATGTCGCTGTCGCCGAAGTGCCGGCCTCCGAGCTGCTCTTCAGCGAGGGCGTGGCCATCATCTTGATCCTGCTCTATGTGCTGGTCTTGATCTACGGCTTCACGGCGCGCAGCCTCGACAATCCAGTCGTGCGCGAGGCCGCCCCTGAACACGCCGTGCGCTGGAGCCTGCCGTTTTCGGTCATCGTCCTGACCGCTGCCACCATCGGCACCGCCATCGTCAGCGAGACGCTGGTCGGCGCGGTCGAGCCGGTGACCGAGGCGCTCGGACTGACC
Source organism: uncultured Pleurocapsa sp. (assembly GCA_964438415.1). Classification (GTDB taxonomy): domain Bacteria; phylum Chloroflexota; class Anaerolineae; order Aggregatilineales; family Phototrophicaceae; genus Flexifilum. Next base: position 6,393 of record CAYTME010000227.1, read on the forward strand.
GAGTTCTTCCTCGGCATCATCATCATCCCGCTGGTCGGCAATGTCGCCGAACAT
>CAYTME010000228.1:0-1865 GCA_964438415.1 uncultured Pleurocapsa sp.
GCGCGACAACATCGCCGAGACGGTCATCGCCGACGGCTTCCGCACCTGGGAAGAGATCTGCGTCGGAGAATTCGAGCAGTTTTGCCCCGCAGATCGTTAGCAGCGAGTCAGGTAGGATTTGCCCCCTACCTGCAAGGAAGTGGTTCCGTGGGGCGTTCAAGTCGAACGCCCCACTCATCATCCTATATGGACTTCTTGCAGACGCACACGCAGAGAATGCTCCGGTACGGTATCAATCGCAGTGCCTTATTTGAAGGCAAGAGGGTTTTACGTTGTCAGCAGAACCGATCTTGAGAACCAAAGGCGTGACCAAACGCTTTGGGGCGATTCAGGCGCTGACTGAGGTCGATTTTGAAGTCTGCCCGGGCGAGGTGATGGCGCTCGTCGGCGACAACGGTGCAGGCAAATCGACACTCATTAAGGGCATCGCCGGCATCTACAATTTTGATGAGGGTGAGATATTCTTCGAAGGCCACAAGGTTAACATCCACAGTCCCCGTGACGCCTCGGCGTTGGGCATTGAAGTGGTGTATCAAGACCTGGCGCTTGCAGACAATCTAGATGTGGTCGCCAACATGTTTCTGGGACGCGAACGCACCGGCCCGATTTTCCGCCTCGATGAGGCGAGCATGGAGAAAGCCTGCGTCGACACCCTCCATTCGCTCGCAGTGACGACGCTGCGTTCGGTGCGACTGCCCGTATCCTCCCTTTCAGGCGGCCAGCGTCAGAGCATCGCCGTTGCCAAGGCCGTCATGTGGAACTCAAAGGTGGTCATCCTCGACGAGCCGACGGCGGCGCTGGGCGTGGCGCAAACGCGCCAAGTGCTCGATCTCGTGCGCCGCCTGGCCGATCGTGGGCTGGCGGTGGTTGTCATCTCGCACAATCTGCACGACATCTTCGAGGTGACCGACCGCATCACGGTGCTCCGCCTCGGGCAGATGGTCGCGCTGTACAAGACCAAAGAGGTGACGCAGCAGGAGGTCGTCCACGCGATCACTGCGGGCAAGTTGAAGACGGTTCCAGGGATGGTGGATTGAGCAATGACGACACAGGATACGACTTCCGCGCCCAGCGCGCTGCTCGCGGGCAGCGCGCAGATGACGATGGGGCAGTACTTCGCCGATCTGGGCAAAAAGATCCGCAGCGGCGATCTGGGCATTCTGCCGATCTTGATCGGCTGGGTGATCATCTCGCTCGTCTTCCAGTCTCGCGCGCCCAATTTCATGACCGCCTTCAATCTGACCAATCTGATCGTGCAGATGGCGGGCGTGGCGACCATCGCCTACGGCATCGTTTTCGTGCTGCTGCTGGGCGAAATCGACCTGTCGGTCAGCTACGTGAGCGCGGTCGCTGGCGTGACGCTGGCGCTGGGTATGCTGCCGCCCTACAACGTCCCCTGGTACTTCATGCTGCCGCTGGCGTTGGGATTGGCGGCGGCGATCGGCCTGCTGCATGGGCTGATCATCACGACCTTTCAACTGCCATCCTTCGTGGTCACACTGGCCGGCTTTATGGCCTGGAGCGGCGTGGTGCTGATCTTGATCGGCGGTGCGGGTACTGTCGTCATTCAGGAGCGCGCCATCACCGGCATCACGCGCACATTCCTGGACGATGAACTTGGGTGGCTGGCGGGAGCGATCGTGATCGCGCTCTATGCCGGTTCGTCGATTCTGGGCTACAACGCACGGCTCAAGGGCGGGCTGTCCGTCAAGCCGCTGCCGGTCGTCATCGGTCAGATCGTGCTCATGGCGGCGGCGGTGATCGCGCTTGTCGCCTTCTGCAATTCGAGCCGGGGCGTGCCGCTGGTCGGGATTTACCTCGTCGTCTTCATGATCGTGCTGACCTATCTCGCGCAGAACACAAAA
>CAYTME010000228.1:1875-6435 GCA_964438415.1 uncultured Pleurocapsa sp.
TACGTCTATGCGGTCGGCGGCAACAAAGAGGCGGCGCGGCGCGCAGGTATTCGCGTCGAGCGCGTCCGCGTTTATGTCTTCATGCTCGCCGGGCTGATGGCAGGGGTCGGGGGCGTCATCTTGGCCGCGCGGCTTGGGTCGGTGGCGACCAATGCCGGCGGCGGCGATCTGCTCTTGAATGCTATCGCGGCGGCAGTCATCGGTGGGACGAGCCTGTTCGGGGGACGCGGTCGCGTCTCCAGTGCGCTGCTCGGCGCACTGATCGTGATGACGATCGATAACGGGCTGGGGTTAATCCCGAATGTTTCGGCGGGCGCGCGGTCGATCGTGACCGGGTTGGTGCTGCTGGCCGCCGTCGTCATCGATGCGCTGTCGCGGCGCGGGCAGCCGAACAGCGGTCGCTAAACCGCGGGTCTCCAACAGATTTCAGTTTTGAGGGCGTTCCATTGGGGACGCCTTCATGATTCTCGCACGATTTCCATAACTGATCAATTGATTTCTAATTCTAATTCTGAGAATATTCAATGTATACTTAACGAAGCAAATGAAATGCGCTGGAGCACACGATGAGCCTGCGACCCCTCAGTACCGACCACACGTGGGATGCCTTATATGGCGTGACCGTCGAGCTAATGGAAGCAGGAAAGAACGATAAGCAGATCGAAGAAGTCTTGGTCAAGCGGGGGGTTGATCCGGAACTGGCGCGGCGGATCGTGCAGAACGTGGTTGGTGTGCGTCCTCGGCGCATGACGGGGCTGCTCGGCCCCTGGCTCTACCAGCGGCGCGACCAGTAGGCCGTCTGCCTCAGACGATCGCCGATACTGTTCGCTGCTGCCTGCTGGTCAAACCACCAGGTTGAACAGGTATCCGGTGATGATGATGCCCAACGCCACCGCAGCGACGAAGATGCCGATCAGACGGGGCTTGAGGATTTTCCGCAGGATGATCAGCTCAGGCAAACTGAGCGCGACAACCGACATCATGAACGCGAGCGCCGTCCCCAATGCAGCGCCTTTGCCGAGCAGTGCGCTGACGATCGGGATGACGCCAGCGGCATTCGAGTAGAGCGGGATACCCAACAAGACGGCAGCAGGCACCGACCACCATGCACTTTGACCCATGATGTTGGTGAGGGCATCTTCCGGCACGTAGCCATGGATGAATGCCCCGATGCCGATGCCGATGATGACGAACAGCCAGACGCGGCCGACAATCTCGCGGGTGCTGTCGGCGGCTTGCGCGAACCGTTCGCTCCAAGTCGGTTTTTGCTGCTCGATCGACTGCTGCGCGTGTTTGGCTCTGACCTCGAAGACGAATGGTTCCACGTATCGTTCCAGCTTCAATCGCCCCAGAACCAGACCAGCAGCCACACCGATGACGATACCCGAAACCAAATACATCAGCGCGACCTGCCAGCCAAACATGCCGAGCAGCAGCACGAACGCGACTTCGTTCATGATGGGTGACGTGATCAGGAACGAAAAGGTGATACCAAGCGGGATACCCGCCTGTACGAAGCCGATGAACAGAGGCACCGATGAACATGAGCAGAACGGCGTAAGCGCACCAAACAGCGCCGCCATCACGTTGCCCACGCCCTCTCCACGTTTTTCGACCAGAGCGCGCACCTTCTCAGTATCGATGAAAGTTTGCAGCAGCGTGATCAGAAAGATCATGCCTGAGAGCAGCAGCAGCAGCTTGGGCACATCGTAAATGAAGAAATTGAGCGCCTCTCCGAAAGCCGTCTCACGGCTCAGCCCAAGCAGCTCATAGGTGAACCAGTCGGCGATCGGCTGCAGATTGTTGTACAGGATGACCCAGGCAACGCCCAGCAGCCCGACGAGGGCAAAAACAAGACGATCATCATGACCGCTGGTCAGACGGGACAAACGCATAGTGCCGCTCTTTCTGAAATTCTGACGCCTACTGACCCTGCTCACCCGCGAGAAGCTGTTGTGCCCACGCTACGATCTGCTGCCGTTTTGGGATGCGGCCAGCGGCGAACACCGTTTCATTCATCACCAGGCCTGGTGTGCTTAGGATGCCGTAGGCACTGATGTCGGCATAGTCGGTGACTTTGATGATCTCGTGCTCGATCGAGGTTTCCGCCAGCGCATCTCTTACTTCCTGTTCCAGGCGTTTGCAGTTCTGACAGCCAGAACCGAGGATTTTCACCGTGATCATGGCGAGAGATCTCCAATTCAACCAGCCCATGGACTCAGTGTAGCAGTTGGCAAAGAACCAGGATTAGTAACGAATGTCACGGCCATCCGTGACGGAGCGCACATATCGAAAGTTTTCTATGTCAAGTACGATTAGCCACATCCTGTGATTCTAGCGCCGACGACTCAGGGTGGAGACTCAGTCGATGAACTTCAGACCAGCAGATACACCGTTCGAGGCCAGCAGTTATGTTTGCAATCCCGACCTGCTGCTGCCTCTGGGAGCAGTGGAGTCTGAACAGTTTGCACTCGCCTTCAAGGCACTGAGCAATCCTGTGCGCCTCCAAATACTGGACTTGATCAGCCAAGGGAATGGGCAGCTTTGCAGTTGCGAGATCGAACGTCACTTCAATCTGACTCAACCGACTATTTCGCATCACTTGAAAGTGCTGCGCGATGCCGGTCTGATCAGCTCGGACTCGCGCGGCGTCTGGGTGACTCATCGCATCAACATGGGCATGTTGACCGCGCTTCAAGGCTTACTCATGCTCCTGAACAACACAAGGCGCTGAGTCGATGCGCTGTCGTATAAGGAGATTAAGACCTTTCGATATCGGCTGGAAACTGCCTTTACGCGCGCGAGCGAACGGCTAAGCCGGGACTATCCAAACAGCCTTCTTCGATCAACAGCGCGGCAGCACCGCCCTCCCAGGCCTTCGGATCGCGCGCACTGAGCTGGTTTTGGTCGCCAACCCAACCCTTCAGGTGGTCGCCACTCACTTCTAGGGTAAAACGGTAATTTTGCCCGACCTGCCAATCAAAATCTGCCTGCGCCAAGATCGTTTCAAGTCCATGATCGCACTTCAGCAGGATGAGCTGCTGCTCGTCCGTGAGCAGCAGGCCATACCAGCGGCGAAGTCCCTGCACACGTGCCGCCAGCCCGAACGAACGCGCGAGGTACGGCCGCAGCGTGGTCTCGATGCGATAATTTCGCCAAGCGCGGGTGCCTTGGATGAGCAGACCTCGACCCTCATTCTGGCTGATGCGTAGGGTGTGCGGCTGGGGCAGTTCGAACCGATCGACCGCATCGACCCACGCGCGTTTCCACATGCCGCCGCTCGTCTGCGGCGCGGCCAGCAGCACATCCGGCTCGCCTGTCCACGTCAGGAAATCGAGATAGAGCGCGGCATCGCCCGCCGTGTCCGCGCGCAGCTCCAGCCCGATGCGCGCGATCGGATGTCCGTCGAGCATGGGGATACGCCACCGCACTTCGATCGCTTGCCCGCCGTCCAACGTATACGGCCGCTCGTGGATACGTTCCAGATTGTCGTTCGCTGTCCAGCGGTCGATGTAGAGGCGTGTGGTCAGGGAATGCCGATTACGCTCGTCCGTCCGCCAGGCAGCATGCACGACCTGACCTGGATAGAGCGCCGGCGAGGCGAGTAGAGGGTAGCCAGGCATCGTCAAGACATCGGGTGTGAGGAAGACGGCGGTACTGGCGCACAGCGGTTGTTCAGGATGCATATCGCGGGCAAAAAAGCCCAAGCTGCGCATCCCCCCCGTGCTGCGACCGATCGTATTCGCGAGTTCAAGCCGCCCCACCTCAGACGCCTCGGCCTGAAAGCCCTGTACTGCGCCGGGAAACTCGAAATGAAAACGCGCACCGGCTTTCGGCACCATTGGTTCCTGCCCGGCCAGCCGCCGTCCGATGTTGACTAAATTCAGTGCCTCCTGCGCGGCATCCGTGATCGCTGCGCCGCCATCGGCGGTCGGTTTGAACAGCCGATCGGCCAGAGGCGCGCGCCAATCTTGCTCGGAGTCCAGCCCCGCTAAACCGTTCTTGATTCCCAAAATACAGCCGACATTGCCCGCATTGCAGTCGGTGTCAAAACCAGCGGTACAGGCGATCGTGAGCGCTCGCTGAAAGTCGTCGTTGCCGTGCAGCAGGCTCATGAGGATGATGCCGTGATTCGGGACGACGTGGCAAACGCCGGGGAAGCGGTCTGACCAGTAGTGAGCGCGCAGATGAGCAAATGTCCGCCGCCAATCATCGCTGCGTGCGTGCTGCTCGCGCAGGGCGTAGATCAGTTCGTGGATGATGGACTGATCAGGGATCAGGAGCGCAGCTTCGTCTAATAAGCGGTTGAGATCGGTTTCGACGAAAGCCAGCGACTCGATGGCGGCGATCACTTGCGCGGCATAGATCGCTTCGCCGTCATGGCTGACGCTGGCAGCGCAGCGGGCGAGCGAAGCAGCGCGCTCTGGGTCACCAGGCGCGATCATCGCCCAGCCATCGATGAAGATTCGCGCGCCGATCTGTTCTGCGACGATCTTGCCGTTGGTCGCTATTGAACCGCTGCGGGGTGCTTCGATGCCATCCAGCAGGCGCGCCAGTGCG
>CAYTME010000229.1:0-233 GCA_964438415.1 uncultured Pleurocapsa sp.
GATCAAGGCCAAGCACCAGCCGTCAGTGCTGCTGACGAGCAACAACACGCGCGAGCTGTCCGAGGCGCTCAAGCGGCGCTGCTTGTATCTGTTCATCGATTACCCCAGCAGCGAAACCGAGACCCAGATCGTGCGCATGCGCGTCCCGGCGCTCAGCAGCAAGCTGGCGCAGCAGGCGGTCGAGATCGTGCAGGGGCTGCGGCAGATGGATTTGAAGAAGCACCCCAGCGTCT
>CAYTME010000229.1:293-6367 GCA_964438415.1 uncultured Pleurocapsa sp.
CAATGCCGATCAGATGGACAAAGACACGCTCGAAACGACGCTGACCGTGCTGCTCAAGCACGAGAGCGACCTGCAGAAGGCGCGCCGCGCGCTGATGGGCACGCGACCGCATCCGATCGAGCGCGACTCGCGCCAGGGCGGGCAGGGTGGCTCCGGCGGCCAGAGCGGGCGCGGCTACCGCCGCTTCGGCGACTGGAACAACTAAGGCGCAGCGGGACGAGTAGATACGAACCCGCCTTCACACGCGCACAACTCGAAAGGGCGGCCTTGACGAGTCGCCCGGCTCTGAGCAACGCACAAATTCACTCAGTTGGGGATGGCAGCAGGCTGTGATCGCTGACGGTCGTGCCGCAGTGCGCGCAGGTGTACAGCCGCAGCGACTGCGGCAGCCCAGACTTGCGCGCGACATGCGCCGGGAACGACTGCACACCACAGAATGTGAAGAGGGCCAGGGTTTGACAGCTCGGGCAGCGGTGTAAAGCGAGGAGCGAGCTGATGTGGCTGACGACGGCGTGCTCGGCGGCACTGTTGGGAATCATGGGTGCTTTTGGCTTTCCAGCTAGACTCGTTTGGCACCGTGAGAATTACGTTGAAACTGAGCGCAGGATTCAAACGTTAGGCTAACGGTTCCTGTATGATTTTAGGATAGCCAAGCTTTTTCGAATATGGAACGTGATAAAATATGAAGGTCGTAAATTCTGCGTTGCTGATGGGCTTCATTCCGGCTCGCAGTCGTCCACGCGCTGCGCCAGCGCCGCGCTGAGCTGCGCAAACAGTGCCTCATGACGGCGCGGCGACAACCCGACTCGCTCACCGCGCCGCCGGTAGAGCAGGATCGTGCGCTTGGTCGAATCGAGCACGACGTGACAGTTGCGGCAGGTGGCGATGTGCGCGCGCGCCTCTTCCATCAACGGCTCGTCCAGCACGCCGTCGATATAGTCCGATAGATAACGCACGACATCCTGGCAGTTCATCCGCGACCTGCTTTCCACTACGCTCGAACCCACTCATCGAAATACAGCGCCAGTCGTTCGCGCAGTGCCAGCCGCGCCCGGTGCAGCCGCACTTTGACCGTGCCGGGATTGATGCCCAGCGCCTGCGCCGTCTCCTCGGTTGAGAGCTGCTCGACATCGCGCAGCAGGAAGACGGCGCGCAGATCGGGCTTGAGGCCGGCGATGGCGCGCTCCATCTCGGCGTTCGCCTCGGCGCCTTCGAGGATCTGCTCCGGCACCTGCTGCCAATCGATCAGGCAGGTCGGCATCGCATCCGCGCTGTCATCTTCATCGAGCGCGACGATCCGGCTGGCCGCGCGCAGCCGCCCGATGCACTCATTGTAGGCGACGCGGTAGAGCCAAGTGCCGACATTGGAGCGGCCTTCGAACTCGTGTGCGCGACGGATTAGAGTCAAGAATGCATGCTGCACGACACCGTCGGCCTCGACCTCATCGCGCAGCAGCCCGACGGCCAGTCGAAAGATGCGATCGGCATATTTTTCGAACAAAGCGGCCAGCGCATCCGGGTCGCGCTGCCGCAGCGCCTCGACCCACTGAGCATCTGCTTGCACAGCGCACCTTACTCTTGAACAGGATATTTACTCATTCACCGCTCGCTGCGATGGACGCCACTCCCATCTTTTTGTGATACGCACGCGGCACCGTTGGCGGATGCAGCGCCGCTCAGCCGCGCAGGCGCAGCGCCAGACGGTAGGCCAGATATACCAACGGATTGTACACAAAATCCCACGCGCCGAGCGAACGCACGATCTGGCCACCCCAGCCGCGCTTGAAGCCGTAGACGCCCCACAGCCCGTCACGGCGCTGCTCGAACTCGGCTTCCAGCACATCCTCGTCGGCGTCGGGGATACCCCACAGATCGTACCAGCGGCAGCCGCGCTCGCGCGCCCATTGGATCGCCTGCCACTGGACGCCGTAAGAGGCCATCAGCTCGCGCTTGTGCGACGCCGACGCGCCGTAGACATACCACGCATGCTGGCCGACAGCGAAGACGAAGATACCTGCCAGTGGATCGCCCTCATGCTCGGCCAGGATCAGCGCGGCCGACTTCGGCACGAACAGGTCGTAGGCCAGCGCGTAGTAATCCGGTGCGTGGACGCCGAAATCGCTGCGTTGGCCCGTCGCCTGCATGAGATCGGCGAAGGTCGCCAAGTCGGCGCGTGCAGCTTGAAAATAGCGGACGCCGTTCTTGAGGCTCTGGCGGATTTTGCGGCGCGTCCCCTGGTTCATGCGCGCCATGATCGCCTCGTCACTGGCAGCGATGTCGATCACGATCGTGCGCGGCGGCTGGATCGTCTGGGCGCTGGGGCGAAAGCCAAGCGCTGCGGGGTCGGGCGCGCGCTCGCCGAGATACAAGCCAGGCTCCCATTTCAGAAATGCCGCCCCGCGCGCGCGGGCGCTGTGGTGGATCGAGTGCCACAGTGCCCGATCGGCTCCCGGCGAGGCGGTCTGAGCGGTGTACGGTCCCATCGGCAGGTAGGCAAACTGGCCGAGTCGGAACGGCAGCGGGCGTAAGAGGAGCTGGGCACCACCCGCGATCTTGATGTGCTGATCAGCCAGGACGACCAACTCGGACTGCCAGCCATACGCCTGTTTGAGCTTGCCCCAGGCGGAAAGCTGGAGAAAGTGCGCGCGCGGCTGGGAGGCGACAAACTCATCCCAGGCGCGCTCGTTGTTCGCTCCGATATCCGGCATGCCGAGGTAGGCTTTCTGCTGTGGACGGCGGCGATGAACGCATGATACGTCGCTTCGTGTTTTTGTGATAGTGTTAGGGGCGGGCTTATGATGATAAACAAAGCGGCGCGCTCGAAATCATCCGCACAAGGGTAGGGGTCGAGTTATGTGGAACTTGGGGGATATCGTCACGCTGGCCGTGTACTTTGTCCCGATCGCGCTGGCCGTCTGGACGCTGAACCGCCGCCTGCCGCCGCGGTCGGGATCGACATGGCTGGGCGCCCTCCATGCCGCCAATTTCCTGATCGCCGCAGCGCTCAGCCTCGATCCAGCGGCGCGTGTCGGTGGGCAGTTCGGGCGCGGTTTTCTGCTCGTGCTTGTGCTCAGCGCGCTCGTGATCGCATTTGGTGGGCTGCTTTTGCGCAATCTCAACCAGCGTGTGCCGCAGGTGTGGACGCTGAGCGGCCTCATCTGGCTGCTGTTCCTGACGGCCGTCCACCTGATCGTGACCGGCACGCGCGTCGGGGAGCGCGGCTGGGTGTCTGACCTTTTCTCCAACCCTGAACCCGTCGGCATGCTCACCCTGTTCGGTTTGGCTGCGGCGGGTGCAGCGCTCATCGGGGCTGCCTACTATGCCTACGCCCGCGCCGGGCTGCCGGAGATCGCCAACCAGGCGCTGCTCTGGCTGCTGCTCGCGCTCGCCGTGTTGGCTGGCGCGGCCTTGATGATCAGCGGTTCCGATCTGCTCATGATCGCCGGAGCGATCACGATCCTGGCCGGCGTCACGGGCGCAACCTATGTGCACCAGACGAATCGCGCTTTCGATCTGCGTCTGCATGTACTCAGCATCGTGCACACGATCATCGTCATCGCTGTGCTGACGGCGCTGATCGCCGGCGCGATCGCCGCCGCCGATTGGCTGCAGATCTCGCGCCAGGCACAGGCCGCCGGACTGATCGTCATCTTGGCGCTGCTGCTGGCGACCCTGTTCGTGCCGCTGCGCCAGGCCGTCGAAGCGATCTTCGACCGGCTGCTGCGCGACAAATCGATCGAAGCGACGACGGCGGCGCGCAAATACAGCCAGCGCATCTCCGGCGCGCTCGATCTGAAGCAGCTCACCCAGACGATCTCGACCACACTCGATGAAGTGCTCGATGTGCGCCGCGCCGGTCTGATCTTCGTGCAGAAGTCGGATAAGGCCGACGGGGCGGTCGTGCTGCGGCTGCCGGGCAGTGCGGGTGAGAACGGCCGCGAGCTGCGCGGTCGGCTGGCGCACAGCAGCCCGATCCTGCACCGGTGGACGGTCGAGCGCGCGCCGATCAGGCAGTTCGATCTCGAAGTCGATCTGATCTACAGCGCGGTCGATCCCGCCGAGCTGGCCTTCTTCCGGCAGACGGGCATGAGCGCCTACGCGCCGATCGTGGTCGATGGCGCGCTGATCGGCGTGCTCGCCTGCGGCGCGAAGCGCGACGACTCGCCGCTCTTTCCCGCCGATCTCGACCTGCTGGCGACGATGGCCGATCAGACCGGCATCGCCCTGCGCAATGCGCGCTTGGTCGCCGATCTGCGCCAGCTCAATGACGAGATGCAGGTGCTAAACCGCGGCCTGGAGGCGACCAAAGAGCAGATGGAGAAGCTCGACGCGGTCAAGACCGACTTCATCACCATCGCCAGCCACGAGCTGCGCACGCCTTTAGCGCAGATACGCGGCTACGCCGATCTGGTCGATGCGCTCAATGACGATGGCATGGTCGATCCCGATCGGGTCAGCAGCATGGTCGATAACATCCGCCGCGCCACCCAGCGCATGGAGGAGCTGATCGGAGCCATGCTCGATGTGAGCCAGCTCGATGTCAAGGCGATGGATCTGCGTTTCACCCAGACCTCGGTCGAAAGCATCCTGCGCATGGCGATCGAGCCGCTCACCGACGCAGCGCGTCAGCGCAAACTGTCGCTGGCGGCGCGTGGGCTGCGCGGCCTGCCCGTGATCGAGGCCGATATGCAGCGGCTCGTGCAGGCCTTCCGCAATGTCATCGTCAACGCGATCAAGTTCACGCCCGATGGCGGACGCATCGACATCACGGCCGAGCTGGTCACGCCGCCGGATGGGGAGGGCGAACCGCATGTGTTGGTCAAGATCGCCGATACAGGCGTCGGCATCGACAAAGACGACCTGGAGCTGATCTTCCGCAAGTTCTACCGTGCGTCCGACCCCAATCTGCACTCGACCGGCACGTACAAGTTCATGGGCGCGGGGCCTGGCCTCGGCCTGACTATCGCCAAGGGCGTGATCGAGGGACATGGCGGGCGCATCTGGGTCGAAAGCCCCGGTCACGACATGGAGAAGTGCCCTGGCTCGACATTCTACATTCAGATCCCGGTGCATCCGCCAGAGGACGCGCGGCGGGTCATGCGCTTCGATGATGCCGGCCTGCACAGCAGCGATCTACGCGAACGAACGACCGAGGTCACGCATGTGAGCGCCGGCGGTCACACGCGCTGAGCACGGCGACATCAAGGGCTGAGGGCGTCTACGCGCTGTGGCGGATGTGGAGGATGTCGCCGTCGCGCACGATGTAATCACGCCCTTCAAGCCGGAACTTGCCCGCAGACTTGACCGCCGCTTCGCTGCCGAGCGAGATCAGATCGTCGTAATGGAACACTTCCGCGCGGATGAAGCCTTTTTGCAGATCGCTGTGGATGACGCCCGCCGCCTCCGGCGCGCTTGCCCCAGCGGTCACACGCCAGGCGCGCACCTCGTCCTCACCGACGGTGAAGAACGACTCGTAATTGAGCAGCTCGTAGGACAGACGGATCACGCGGGCTGCGCTCAGCTCGCTGATGCCGTATTCGGCCATGAAGATCGCGGCGTCTTCCGGCTCTAATTGGCTCAGCTCGGCTTCGATCTTGCCCTGGAGATCGATCACGCTGCTGTGTTTGTGCGCATACGTGAGCGTGACCGGGCGCATCTGGTCGCCCTGGTTGAGGACGATCAGCGTCGGCTTGAGCGTGAGCAGGCCAAAGCCGCGCAGCGCCTTGATCTCGGCGGCGTCGAGACCGAGATCGCGCAGCGGTGTGCCCTCGTCGAGCGCCGCCTTGAGCCGTTCGAGCAGAGCAGCCTCATCGAGGACGGCTTTCTCAAGCGTGCGCCCTTTGCGCTTGATCTCCTCGCCGATACGTTCCAACCGCGACTCGACCGTGACCAAATCGGAGAGCAGGAACTCGCCGTCGATCGTTTCGACATCGCGCTGTGGGTCGATCGTCTGGTACGGGTGCGGCACGCTGTCATCCTGGAACACGCGCACAACGTGCAGCAGCCCGTCGAGCTGGCCGAGTTCGTTGCGGAATTGGCCTTTCAAGCCTCCCTCGGCGACGCCTTTCTCAAGG
>CAYTME010000230.1:0-6355 GCA_964438415.1 uncultured Pleurocapsa sp.
CGGAGCGCCTTCAGCGCGCTTGAGCAGACCAGCCGAGCCGCTTGAGCGCTCGGCGAGGCAGGCGCGCCCCGAGATCCGCATGCACTCCGGGTGACCGGGCAGAGCGATCGCATGAGGATACATTGAGGGTGTGGGCCGGAGCGCGCTCAAGCGGCCTTGACTCTCCCGCCCCTTCTCCCTACGATTTTGTGTGATGAGCACCTTGTCACCCCTCACGCGGATCGTCCTGCTGATGGCGCTGCTGCTCGCGGGCGCAGCGCGGGCGCAGGACGCACCCGATCTGATCCCCCTGCCGCCCGACTCAGCGGTTATCGCCACTCTTGAGGCGGGTGCGGTGACGATCTTCCGCTACACCGCAGAGAGCAAGCAGATGGTCACCATCAGTGCGCACAGCGCCGATGAGGCCGTGCCGCTCGACCTGACGCTAGCGGTGACCGACGGCGGCGGGCGTCTGATCGCCTTCAACGATGACCGCAAGATCGTCTACGGTGCCCTGGCCGAGACTGACCCGGTGATCGCCAATCTGGTGCTGCCCACTGCCGGTGAGTACCGGATCGAAGTGCGCGCGTTCGCCGGGCGCGGCACCGGCAAGATCCAAGTGGCGCTGGCGGTCGAAGCGCCGCCGCTGAGCGAGGCCGAGCAGGCGCTCGTCTTCGCTGAGACAGACCAGACCCGGATCGCGGTGCCGGTCAACGGCGTCTACGACTATGCCTTCGAGGCTTTCCGCTACCAGAACCTGACAATCACGGCGCGGGCGCTGAGCGGGGGCTTCGACCCGATCCTGGAGCTGCTCGACCCGGCGCTGGTGTTCGTGGCCGAAAATGACGACCACGATCAGCCGGACAGCGATCTGGGCGCGCGCGACTCGCTGATCGCGGACTACGCGGTCGTGCAGACCGGCCAGTACATCGCCCGCGTGCGCGGCTTTGCCGGCAGCGGCGGCGAGGTCGAGCTGACGATCGTGCGCACGGCCACCCCGCAGGAACCGGCCCCGCCGCCGCTGCGTCCGCCGATCGTGCTCGAAGGCGCGGTCGAAATCGGCACGGTCTTTGAGCATGTCTTCCCCGCCGAAACCGGCGATCTCGTGTCGATCACGGTGCGCCCGCACACGATCGAACTCGATCCACGCCTGGCACTGCTCGATTCGCGCGCGCGGGTGGTCGCGACCGGCGAGCGCGTCGAGCCGAACAGCACCCAGCCGGCGCGTATCGAACGCCTGCGCATCGACCAAGGCGGCGTGTTCATCGCTCAGGTGCGCGGCTATCTAGACAGCAGCGGCTCGTTCGAACTGACGATCATCCACGAGGCGCGCGCTGTGCCGCTCGGCGATCCGATCCGGCAGATACTTCAAGGCGAAGTGCTGCCGGGCGCGAGCGCGACCCATGCCTTCGAGGCGCGCACGGGCGATTACGTCACCATCACCGCCGAGGCGCTCAACACGGGCTTCGATCCGACGCTCAGGCTCGGCGAAGCCGACGGCCAGCCGCTGGCCGAAAACGACGATCACGGTTCGGCGCTGCCGGCGCTCGGCCTGCTCGACGCGCGCATCGTCCACTACCCGATCCCGCTCGACGGCATCTATCTGATCGATGTCAGCGGGCGTGCAGGCAGCGCTGGGCTGTACCGGCTGACGATCGAGACGCTGCGCGCGGATCGGCCTTGACCCCGCTTGGGCGCTGTGCTACCATCTTGGGACTAGACTGTACCTGTAGCTCAGCGGATAGAGCATTTGCCTACGGAGCAAAGGGTCGGGGGTTCGAATCCCTCCAGGTACGCTCAACGCCCTGTCTCGAACGCTGAGACGGGGCGTTTTAGTATCCTTGCCGGGCGGGGACACGGGTCGCACTCAGATCGAGGCGGTATCGATGATGGGGCATACACATCTGCTGATCGGAACTGTCACCGGCGCAGCCTGGGCGCACTGGATGGGCGCGCCCATCGTCCTCAGCAGCGCGGCAGCCGGGCTGGCGGCGCTGCTGCCCGATATCGATCATCCGTCGTCATCCGTGCGGCGGCGCATGGGCGCAGGACGCGGCCTGCTGTCATGGCTGAAGCATCGGGGCATCACGCACACGCTGATCGCGGTCGTCGTCTTCGGACTCGCGGCTCAGGCGCTGGCAGCCCAGCCGCTCGTCGTCCCGCTGCTGCTCGGCTACAGCTCCCATCTGCTGGCCGACGCGGCGACCAAAACCGGCATCCCGCTCTTCATGCCGCTGCCAGATCGCTTCTACTTGCTGCCGAAAAAAGCGCGGCTGCGCAGCGGCGGCATTGCTGAGCAGGCGATCGCGGCGCTGGCCGTCGTCGCCCTGCTGTCGCTGGTCTGAGCGGCGCGGTCAGGTAGTCTATCGCACAACAAAAAAAACCAGCCGCGCGGCTGGTTTTTCTGTGCGCATATCGACTTTGATATGAGCGGGCGGTGCCTAATTGACGTTCTCGAAGATGCCTGCCGCGCCCATGCCACCGCCGATGCACATCGTCACCATGCCGCAGCGGCTGCCGCGCCGCTTCATCTCATGGATGATCTGCACGGTCAGCTTGGCCCCGGTGCAGCCGAGCGGGTGGCCGAGCGCGATCGCGCCGCCGTTGACGTTGACGCGCTCCGGATTCAGCTCCAGGTGACGGATGACGGCCAGCGACTGGGAGGCGAACGCTTCGTTCAGCTCGATCAGGTCGATGTCATCGAGCTTCATACCCTGGCGCTTGAGCAGCTTCGGGATGGCCGCGATCGGGCCGACGCCCATGATCTCCGGGCGCACACCCGCGACGTTGAAGCCGACGAAGCGCGCCAGCGGCCTCAGCCCTAGCTGGGCAGCCTTGCCCGCCTCCATCACGATCACACCGGCAGCGCCGTCGCTCAGCGGGCTGCTGTTGCCCGCCGTCACGCGACCGCCCTGCTTGAAGACCGGCTTGAGCTTGCTCAAGCCCTCGAGCGTCGTGTCGCGGCGCAGATGTTCGTCCTCATCGACCGTGATCGTGTGCGTATGCGGCATCCCATCCTCGCCGATGATGGTCTCCTCGACCTGGTAAGGGACGATCTCTTGGCGAAACCACCCGGCGTCAGTGGCGCGCGCCGCCTTCATGTGGCTTTCGTAGGCGAACTGATCCATGTCCTCGCGGCTGACGTTGAATTCGTCGGCCACATGCTCCGCCGTGTGCCCCATCGCCATGTAAACTGCCGGCTCGTTGGCCGCCATGTACGGGTTGGGGCTGATGCGGAAACCGCTCATCGGCACGAGCGACATGGTTTCCGCGCCGCCGGCGATGATGACATCCGCGCCGTTGGCGATGATGCGCTCGGCGGCGGTCGCGATCGTCTGCAAGCCGGACGAGCAGAAGCGGTTGACCGTCTGCCCCGGCACATCGACCGGCAGCCCGGCGCGCAGGCTGATGACGCGGGCGAAGTTCAAGCCCTGGCTGCCCTCCGGCATAGCGCAGCCGATGATCACATCGTCGATCTCGTTGGGATCGAGTCTACCGTCGGTCTGGCGCATCAGCTCCTGAATGACGACGGCAGCCATCTCGTCCGAGCGAACGCTGCGGGTGATGCCGCGCTTCGACTTGCCGACGGCGGTGCGCGCCGCCGCTACGATCACTGCTTCACGCATGGTGTTTGCTCCAATCTAAAGGTACTCCATATCATTGTGCATGGCGTCGGGTCTAAACATTTTCATCGAGATAGACGCGAAAATTCACTGCTGACTCGCTGATCTCGTAAGGCTTCAGTACGCTTGACCGGACGTTTGACGCAGCCGCGCGTGACGGGTGACGCGCGCCGCCCATCACCCATCACGCAGCGTGCAGCGCTCAATTGCGCAGCGGCTTGTTCGTTTGCAGCATATGCGCCATCCGTTCGAGCGTCTTCGGCTCTGTGACCAGCTCCAGGAATGCCTGCCGTTCCAGATTGAGGATGACCTGCTCATCGACCCAGCCCGGCTCGGCGATGCCGCCGCCCGTCAGCACGTAGGCCAGCTTGCGGGCGATCAAGGCGTCGTACTCGGTGGCGAAGCCGCTCTCGACGAAGCCCTCGATGCCCAAGAGCAGCGCGGCGTGGGCATCGCGCCCGGCGGCGTAGATCTTGCCCAGGCGCAGCGGCACGTAGCCATCGGCCATGTGCAGCGCTTCGCGCTTGGCCTCGCCGAGCAGGTGCGCCCGGTTCATAACGATGCGGTCGCCCGGCACGAGGATGCCCATCTCGAACGCTTCTTTGGCGCTGCCGCTGACCTTGGCCGTCGCGATCATCTCGAACACCTTCTGCAGATGCGGCAGCGGGTCGGCGTTCGGGTGGCTGGCCATGACCGGGTTGACGACGCGGCGCAGCATCTCCTTGCAGCCGCCGCCCGCCGGGATGAGGCCGACGCCAACTTCGACCAGCCCGGCATACAGCTCGATATGGGCGACCGTGCGCGCGCCCGCCATCAGCAGCTCGGTGCCGCCGCCGAGCGCCATCTGATGCGGCGCGGTGACGACCGGCTTGGGGGCATAGCGCAGCGCCTGCGTCAGGTCTTGCAGCGAGCGGATCATCGAGTCGAGCTGATCCATCTGGCCGCTCTGCACCGCCATCGCCACCATGAACAGGTTCGCGCCGACGCAGAAGCGTTCGCCATCGTTGCCGACGACCAGCGCATCGAAATCGCTCTCGAGCAGGTCAAGCGCCTTATAGCCCATCTCGATCAAGTCGCTGTCGATGGCGTTGGCCGGGCTGTGGAACTCCCACAGCGCTACGCCGTCGCCCATGTCGATCACGCTGGCTCCAGCGTTGCGAGCGACCTCTTTGCTGCCTGCGCGCAGCGCCGCGACCGAGTAGGCGCGTTCGTCGCGCGGCAGCGGTTCGTAGGCCGCCGCCTGCGGGCTGTAAAAGCCGGTCACCTGGCCGTTCGCATCGCGCTGGTAGAACGTCGGATGACCGCTGGCGACCATCTGCTTGACCCAATCGGCGACTGCGTAACCCGCCGCTTCGAAGCGCGGGATCGAGTCGGCCACGCCGATCGCATCCCAGATCTCGAACGGCCCCATCTCGTGCGAAAAGCCCCACTTCTGGGCGTTATCGACGTTGACGATCGAGTCGGTGATCTCCGGTACACGGTGCGAGGCATAGGCCAGGTAGAAGGCGTGCAGGTGGAAGAGGAACTGCCCGGCGCGGTCGTCCTCGTGGATGAGCAGGCGGATGCGCTCGCCGGTGTCTTCGACCTTGCGATGCTTGCCGACGCTCTCGAAGCGCGGTTTGCTCGGCGGCTCATACTCGAACGTGCTCAGATTGAGCGACCAGAATTCGCGCTCCCCGTCTGCGCCCTTGACCGACTTGTAGAAGCCTTGGCCGCTCTTGTTGCCGAGCCAGCCGTTCTCGAGCAGGCGGTCGAAGAGCGCGGTCGCGCCGGGGTGCACCAGCACATCGCGCGCCGGGTCGTCCTCGATGCGCGGGTACAGGTTGCGCCCGACGCCGACGGCGACATCGATACCGACGAGATCGTTCAGGCGGAAGGTGGCCGTCTTGGGGCGGCCGATCAGCGGGCCGGTCAGCGCATCGACCTCCTCGACCGTGAAGCCGTGATCGAGCGCATAGTTGACGATCTGGCTGCCGGTGATGCTCATGAAGCGGTTGCCGATGAAGTTGGGCTTGTCCTTGCAGAGCACGACGCCTTTGCCCAGGCGCCGACGCCCGAACTGCGCCATGAAGTCCACCACGGCGGGATCGGTGTTTGGATGCGGGATGACTTCGAGCAGGTGCAGGTAGCGCGGCGGGTTGAAGAAGTGCGTGCCCAGGAAGCGGCGCGTGAAATCCGGCCCGAGGTGCTCGGCGATGGCGGCGATCGGCAGGCCGGAGGTGTTGGTAGAGACGATCGTCTGTGGGCCGATGACCTCCGCGATCTTGGCCATCAGGTTCTGCTTGATATCGAGCCGCTCGACCACGACCTCGATCACCCAGTCGCAGTCGGCCAGCAGGCCGAGATCGTCGTCGATATTGCCCGTGCGCAGCAGCTCCATGTCATCGGCGCGCAGCACTTGGGGCGGGCGCAGCGCCTGCAGCCGCTTGACGCCCTCGTTGACGACGGCGTTGCGTTTGGCTGGAGGGTCGCCGGGCTGGGTATCTTTGGCCGGGATGTCGAGCAGGATCGTCTCGACGCCGACGCCAGCCAGCAGCGCGGCGATGCCGCCGCCCATCGTGCCGGAGCCGATCACGGCCGCTTTACGAATGTTATACGCCATAAACTGAACTGCCTTTCGAAACAAGCGCAATTGTCTCCAATCATACCGCTTATTTTATCGAATCGGGATTCGATTAGGCAGTTTGTCTCTGGCATTGGGTGCATTCGGGTTTGGGGGCAGCGGACGACCCCTGGCTCGCCCCCCGTCGGCA
>CAYTME010000231.1:0-1349 GCA_964438415.1 uncultured Pleurocapsa sp.
AGTCCACCCGCGACGCGCTGGCCACGCGCAGCGCACTCGCCGCCACGCAGACGGCGCTGGCGGCGACGCAGACCGCCGATGCTGCCACCGCCACGGCGCTGATCCAAGCGACGCTCAACGCTGCGCTGACCAACACGGCGGAGGCAGCCGCTACCCTTGACGCGCGCGCAACCGCCGAGACTGATCTGACCCAGACGGCGATCGCGGCGGCGACCAATGCTTCCGCCACCGATGAGGCCAGCACGCTCATCGCGCGGGTGACGCAGGTCGCCGCGCTCCAGGCGACTCAGCTCGCTGTGCCGAGCTTGACTCCGAGCCTGACCCCGACGCTCGAAATCCAAGAGGTGCAGCCGGAGACGCCGCCGACACCTAACGACCTGCTGCCGCTCACCTGCGTGATCGGCGGTGCGGCCGGCGTGATGGCGGTCATCTTCATCCTGATCGGGGGCAGCCAGCGCCGCCGCCGGCGCTGAAGTGAGGCGAGGCCGAGCCGATGATCCAGCTCATCATTCGCATCTTGATCAACGCAGCGGCGATCGCCGTCATCACGGCGGGATGGCTGCCCGGCATCCGCATCACCGGCAGCAGCACGCTCGTCCTCCTCGTGAGCATCGGGGTGATCTTCGGTCTCGTCAACGCGCTGATCAAACCGCTGGTCGATCTGCTGACCTGCGCCCTAACGCTGCTGACCTTCGGCCTGTTCCGGTTGATCGTCAACGGTGCGATGCTCATGCTAACGGCGGCCTTCTCGCGCTTGGTCGAGCCGACCATCGGGGGACGCTTGGAGGTCGATGGGCTGCTGTGGGGGATCATCGGCGCGGTCATCGCCAGCATCATCGCGATGGTGCTGGAGCGGGTCTTCGGCGTCGACGGGTCGCGTGACCGGCGGCGGGAAAGCGAGAGACGCCTGCCCGCCGACCGCTGGTGAGGATGCGATTTGCGTTCGAAAAAGGGCTGGTGGAGACTCTACGAATCGAGCGCAGCGCGCAGGAGGGGCTGCACTCGCGCTTGCGCGGCATCCATCGGGCCATCGATGACCGCGCCTGCCGCCTGTGTGTGGCCGCCCCCGCCCAGCGCGACCGCGACTGCGCTGACATCGGTGCCCGGCTTGCTGCGCAAGCTGATTTCGATGCGCCCGTCGTCGCGCTCTTTGTAGACGACGGCCGCGCGCGCTTCATCGGTGGCGATCAGATAGCCGATCAGCCCACCGTCGCTGGTGTCGTCATAGCCGACCGCCTCCCAATCCTCGCGCCTGATCACACCGCTGATGAGACCATCGTCGAGCTGGACGCTTCCCAGCGCACGCTGCCAGAGGGCGATCGCGCGGTAGGGCTTGCTGTTGAGCGTAC
>CAYTME010000231.1:1384-6053 GCA_964438415.1 uncultured Pleurocapsa sp.
GCCGCGATCAGCGTCTGCGCCAGCGCGAGCGTGCGCGCGGTCACATTGCTCGTGCGAAACCCGATCGTATCGGTCACGAGTCCGACGAGAAGCGGCAGGGCGATCTCGGCGCTGAGCGCGACGCCCAAGTGTGGCAGCCAGTCAAAGACGATCTCGGTCGTCGAGACGGCCTCCGGCACGACGAGATGCAGATGGCCAAAACCGGTGTTGCTGGGGTGATGATCGACGTTGATGACGCGGGCGCTGTGCGCCCGTCCGTAAGCGCCGCAGCCGCCCGTGCGCTCCTCGTCGCTCGAGTCGAGCGAGACCATCACATCCCACGCGCCTGCATCGAGCTGAGAGCGCATATCCCCCGCACCCGGCAGCCAGAGCAGATGGGCGGGTACCCCACCATCGACCGCCAGATCGGGGCTTTGGCCTCGCGCGCGCAGAGCCTGCGCCAAGCCAAGCAGAGAGCCGATCGCGTCGCCATCCGGCTGCACATGGGTGACGAGCAGGATGCGCTCGGCTTCGGTCAGCGCCTGCGCACTTTCAGTCCAGGCGGGTGTCATCATCGAAGTCGTCCTCCTCTGGCGGCGCTGGCGGGATATCGAGCCGGCTGATGAGCTGGTTGATGCGCTCACCCCGGTCGAGCGAAGCATCCCAGTAGAAAGCGAGATCGGGGATTTTGCGCACCCGCAGCCGCTTGCCGACCTCGCGGCGCAAAAAGCCTTTCGCCTGCTTGAGCGCCTGCATGACTTCGGGCTGGCGGTCTTCCTCTCCGAGTGCGTTGACGTACACACGCGCGTACATCAGCTCCGGGTCGATCTCGACCTCGGTGATGGTCAAGCCCTGCAAGCGCGGGTCGGCGACATCGCGCAGCAGCAGGACGCTCAGAATTTGGCGAATGCGTCCGGAAATGCGATCCTGTTTGATGCTGGTCATGATTGTTCCCTCGCCTGCGGATGCGGCCCATTCGAGGACACCGATCCCCGGAAGGGCAGACCCGTGTCCGTCAGCCCTGCTTTCGTTCTCCTGGCGATGCGCGAGGCGGGGGCTGGGTACACGGATATGCCGGATACAGATAGGGTCAGTTCACGCGCTCGGTGACGTAGAACTCGATCAGGTCGCCCACTTCGAAGGCCTCGAAATCGGACAGGCCGACGCCGCACTCGAAGCCGGTGCGCACCTCGCGCACATCCTCTTGCAAACGCTTGAGCGAGCTGACGCTGTTATTCTGGGCGATCACCTCGCTGCCGCGGCGCACGCGCGCTTTGGCGTTGCGGCGGGCTTCGCCCTCTTTGATCATGCAGCCCGCGATCACGCCGACTTTCGAGATGCGGAAGACTTGGCGCACCTCGGCCACACCGATCGTCTTGTCCGCGTAGACCGGCTCCAGCATGCCCTTGAGCGCCAGCTCGATATCCTCGAACAGCTTGTAGATGACCTGGTAGAGGCGGATCTCCACGCCCTGCGAGTCGGCGGAACGGCGGGCGGCGGTATCGACATCGACATTGAAGCCGAGGATGATGGCTTTGGCGGCGCTCGCCAGCATGACATCGCTTTCGGTGATATTGCCGACGTCCGCGGCCAGAATGCGGACGCGAATGCCCTGTTCGTTGGCTTCGGAGATATCGTGAAGCGTGTCGAGGATCGGCTGCAAGGAGCCGTTGAGATCGACTTTGAGGATCAGATTGAGTTCTTTGGTATCGCCCGCGTTGAACTGGCTGAAGATATCCTCCAGCGTGAGCGCCGGGCGGCTGCCGGCACGCTGGCGCGCATCGGCTTCAGCGCGGCGCGCCTCGACGTCGGCGCGGGCAGCACGTTCGTTCTTGGTTGTCTCGAAGGTATCGCCCGCGGCGGGCAGATCGGACAGGCCCAGGACGGAGACCGGTGTCGAAGGCTCGGCGCTTTTGACCGGTTTGCCGTTCTCGTCGTACATGGCCTTGATGCGGCCGTAGCTGCTGCCCGCGATGACGATATCGCCGACCTTGAGCGTGCCGTTGAGCACCAAAAGTGTCGCCAGGACGCCCCGGTTGCGATCGACACGCGACTCGAGCACGACGCCGCGCGCATCTGCCTTCGGGTTGGCGATGATCTCTTGGTCGTCGGCGATCAAGAGGATCGCTTCGAGCAGGTCTTCGATGCCTTCACCCTGGACGGCGGAGACGGGCACCATGATCGTATCGCCATCCCAGTCGTCGGGCGTCAGCCCCAACTCGGCGAGCTGCTGCTTGGCTTGATCGATATTGGCGTTGCGCTTGTCGATCTTCGTGATGGCGACGATGATCGGCACATTGGCGGCCTGCGCATGGGCGAGCGCCTCGCGCGTGGTCGGCATCACGCCGTCATCGGCGGCGACGACCAGGATGGCGATATCGGCTCCCTGAGCGCCGCGCGCGCGCATGGCGGTGAATGCTTCATGACCGGGCGTGTCGATGAACGTGATCTGGCGCCCGTTGTGATACGTGCGGTAGGCACCGATCTTCTGGGTGATGCCGCCCGCCTCACCTTCGGCGACATGTGTCTTGCGGATCGTATCGAGCAGGGTGGTCTTGCCGTGATCGACGTGACCGAGGATGGTCACGATCGGCGGGCGGCGCTGCAAGTTCTCCTTGCGCT
Organism: uncultured Pleurocapsa sp.; assembly: GCA_964438415.1. Taxonomy (GTDB): domain Bacteria; phylum Chloroflexota; class Anaerolineae; order Aggregatilineales; family Phototrophicaceae; genus Flexifilum. The sequence goes on from CAYTME010000231.1 coordinate 3,986, forward strand.
CCTGGCTGTACATGCGGCGCCAGGTCTGGGCGGTTTCGGCGCGGCGCTCTTTCTCCGCCTGCGCCGCCGCCGCGCTGGCCGATTGAGCCTCGAAGCCCAGCTCCTCGATGACGATGGCGGCGGTTTCGTAGTCGATCTGCTGGTTGATCGACGCCATGATGCCGTTGGCGATCAGGCGTTTCATGACCTCGATCGGGTTGGCCCCGATCATCTCGGCCAGTTCGCGGACGGTGAGAAAGTCCGGTACGAGGATGACTTGCTTGTCCTGTGCCATATGATCCCTCCAATGATCGGCGGGGATCCGTCTTGCACAGCACAGGGGTGCGACGGCGGTATTCCCGCGCCCTTTACATCACGACACTATCCATGCGATCGAGTGGCGAGCGGCACATCATGTCAGCGCGATGTCCGTCGCAGCAGCTCGCGGTCTTCCGGCGTGAACGACGTTTTCAAGGCTTTCGCCAGGATGTCCGTAGTCATCGCGCGTTCCCAACACTCTGGGCGGTCACACAAATAGGCTCCACGACCCTTCATTTTACCACTGGGATCGACTGCAATCCCAGACTCGGTTCTCACGATGCGCGTCAGCGTCCGCTTGCCGCTTTTGAGTCGGCAGACGACGCAGGTACGCACCGGGACGTGCTTGCGCGGCTGTCCGTTCATGTGAGCCATACCTCGAACACAGGCCGCACGCCTACACCCTCACCCCCAAGCCCACCGTCGTGCATAGACGGTGAAGTCGAGGTCGGCAGGCCGAGAGTGAGGTGAAGGCCGCTCCGTCTATGTCTCGTCCCAATCGCCGAAGCTCGACCAATCGCGTGGGCTGCGACCGCCTTTGCGCTCGCGCTTGACATAGGTGCTGCCGCGGCTCTCGTCGTAGACGATCTGGCGGCCCTTCTTCTTGCCCTTCTTGCCCTTGCCGGCTTTCGGTCCTTTGGCCGCCAGGTCGGGTTCCTCCGCCTCATCATCATCAAAGGCGTCGATATCCACAGCAGGCACAGCGGGACGCTGCGGCACGTAGCGCGAGGTCGGCTTGGGCGGGGCGATCTCGGCCACCGGTTCTGGCAGATCGGGGAAGGCATCTGGCGCTTCGCCTTCGTCCTCGACGGTCACAGGTTGAGCTTCGGTTTCGGCAGAAACGACGGCTTCCTCGCTGGCTTCGGCTTTGGCTGCGGCCTCGATCTCTGCCGGGATGATGAGGCGCGCCAAGGCATCCTGTACCAACGTCAGTGCATCGTCGCCGAACTGGCTGATCCGCTGGCGGATGCGCCCCTCGTTGACGAGCGCCAGCAGCATGACATCCCCGGCGCTGCCGAGCGGCTTGAGCGCCGCTCGAATCTCCTCTGGCAGATCGAGCGCATCCACTGCCATGTGGAACGCACCAGGCGGCAGCGTCGCTTTGACCGCATTGATCTCGGCCATCCGCTTCTTGCGCACGACCTCGCGCCCGGCAACCAGACGCCGCTGCACCAGATCGGCCAGCTTGCCAAGCAGCGCGAACTCCTCCGGTTGGATGGTGCGGTTGAGCGTCTTCTTCTCCAAGATGCGTTCGGCCTCGGCGATCAGGTCGCTGTGCGCGGTGCGCAGCTCGCGCAGCGCCGGCGTGTCGAGATTGTCGAGCGCTTCCTGCACGGCCTCGGCCACGCTCTTGATGTCGATGCGCCAACCCGTCAGTTTGGCAGCCAAACGGGCATTCTGCCCCTCTTTGCCGATGGCGAGCGAGAGCTGATCGTCGGGCACGATCACCACCGCCGTGCGCCCGCTGTCTGGATCATCTTCCAAGTAGACGCCGGTCACGCGCGCCGGGCTGAGCGCCTTGGCGATGAACTGCTCCTGATTGGCGCTCCACTCGATCACATCGATCTTCTCGTCGTGCAGCTCTTTGACGATGTTCTGAATGCGCCCACCGCGCATCCCGACGCACGCGCCGACCGGGTCGATGCCTTCTTGCAGCGCAGCGACGGCGACTTTCGAGCGGGCGCCTGGCTCGCGGGCGATCGACTTGATCTCGACCAGGCCGTTGTAGATCTCCGGCACTTCGTATTCGAGCAGACGGCGCAGCATATCA
>CAYTME010000231.1:6063-6329 GCA_964438415.1 uncultured Pleurocapsa sp.
CGGCTGAGGATGATCTTCGGGCCGCGGTTGGCCTTCTCGACCTCGACGATGTACGCGCGCACTTTGTCGTGCTGTTTGAATCGCTCGGTCGGAATTTGATGCTGGCGCGGCATGATCGCCTCAGCGCGTCCCAGGCTGATGGTGATCATGTTCGAATTGATGCTCTGCACCGTGCCGGTGACGAGATCGCCCTCCCGCACACTGAACTCCTCGTACAGGGCGTTGCGTTCAGCCTCACGGATGCGCTGTAAGATCACCTGCTTGGC
>CAYTME010000232.1:0-267 GCA_964438415.1 uncultured Pleurocapsa sp.
CGCGCACGAGGCGGCTTTCGGCCTGCCAGACCGCCTCGAAGCCGCGCGACTCGGCATATTGAACATATTTGACGGCATCTTGTAACGGGTGTTTATCCTGCAAATAAAGGGCAACGCGGTCTGGCATAGCGGCAACCTCCAGCGTGAAAAAGCGATCTGACCGCTATTGTAACGTACTGCTCGATTTCTTCAGCACACACCGCGGCTGCAGTAACGCCCTGGCTGCGAGGTGCGCAGCCGAATAGTTTCGCCAGCGTCAGCGCAAAG
>CAYTME010000232.1:286-6218 GCA_964438415.1 uncultured Pleurocapsa sp.
GCTCGTCGGCGTCTTGTCAGCGGACGCGGCACACCTCGTCCGCGTCACCAGGGTACATTTCAGCGATCGATTTCACGCCGCTGTCGCGATGAAATCGATCTCCAGCTCGACTTCCTCCTCGACGTTGGCGACGCCCGGCACGTTAGGGATGGTCAAGCCGTAGTCGCCGCGCTGGATGACCGCGCGCGCTTGGCCTTCGAGCCGCGTTTCGGAGACGGGCGTCACCGTCGTCTCGAAGGTGACCGGCTGGCTGACATCGCGGATGAGCAGGTCACCCGTAATCTGGAAGGTGATCGGCTCGCCGATGGTGACCGTCTCCGGCATCCCGCTGATGGCCGTCGGCGTGAACTGGGCGAACTCGAACGCATCGTTCTGCGACTGCAAGATCTGGCCGCGGATGGCGCGGTTGCGGAATTCGTTGTCGGTGGCCAGCGTGCGCACATTGATGCGGATGACGCCGATCTCGCTGTTGGCGGGAGTATCGAAATCGACCGCGATCTGCCCAGCCACCTGATTGGTCACGCCGACGACGGTGATGCGCTCGCCGCGCAGGTCTTCATCGAGCAAAAAGCGGACTTCGCTTTCCTCAGCGACGATGTTGAAGGTCGTGGCTGTGCCTTCGGCACTGGATGCCGCCGCTTCCAACGTCGGCGCGCTGATCGGCTGGCTGGCTTCGCCGCTGCCGCCGCTGAACCAGACGAACGCCGCCGCCCCCACCGCGACCACCACTAACCCGATCACAACCCCCAACCAGAACCGTCTGCTGTTCATTATCTGCGCCTCCACAAGTCAACCTAGCCCGGCATGATGCAGTTGTGCCACAGTCAGGTTGACTCGACATGATCGCTGTGTGAGAGGTTGCAGAAAAGCGCGGGCTATTCGGCGAAGTAGAAGTGCGCGGTGATGACCAGCCGGCCCAGTCTCAGCTCGTCGCCATGCCGCAGCACGCGCACCTCCTGCGGGTGGAGCTGCACCCCGTTGATGAACGTGCCGTTGACCGTGTTCATGTCGCTCACGCTCAGGGTGGCATGCGTCGGGTCGTAGCGCAGGCTGAGGTGCATCCGCGACACGCCCAGGGTTGCCGCGCCCGCCTCGCTCAGGTCGATATCTGGCTGCACCGATGCATCTGCGCGCCCGATGATGATGTCGTGTTTGTAGTGCTGCGGCCGCAGCTTGTACACGTTCTTGGTATCGCGCACCTGGAGGATGAGCACCGAGTCGCGGCCGAAGAAGCTGTCACGGCTGTTGGCTTGTTCCCCAAAACTGCGCGTGCTGTTGGCCGCCCCCGCTTGCAGCGGCGCGCCGCAGGCGAAGCAGACCGCGTCTTCAAGACGGTTCGGGCGACTGCAGTGCGGACACGCGATCGCTTCCACGCGCTTCAGACGTTCGGTCGCTTCATCCAGCGGCAGCGTGCGCCCGGCCTTGCGTACGGTGGTCGCATCGATCTTGGGCACCTGCTGGCTGATCGGTTTGATCTGGGGCTTACTTTCGCCTGTTCCGCCTTCGCGTTTGCGCTCTTCGATTTCGCGCACGCGGCGCACGAAGTCGGCCTGATCGGGCTGGCTGAGCGTGTCGATCTGCGGACGCAGTATCTCCAGAGCGCGTTTCGCTTCGATGCCCTGGGCGCGCATTGAACGATAGATGCTGAGAAGCTCGTGGATGGGACTCATGCAATCTGCTCTCGAGGCCAACGCCGACTCCGCTCCCTTACATTCTCAAAGCATCGGCGCCGATCGTCAAGCATGGATGCGTGAAATATTCGTGAAGACTGCAGCGCACGGAGCGCGCAGCCCTAAAGCGCGCCTTCGCGGTGCAAACAAGCGGTGATCGCGTCGATCAGGTGAGGGATCGCCGCGCTGACGACCGGCGACAGCGCCTCGCCGAAGCCGAAGTCCGCACCGGTCAGCGTGAACAGCCAGGCGCGCGGCGCGCGTCCGTACAAGCGCAGGGCGCTCCCCAGCAGCACAGCCGGATCGGCGTGGTGGCTGTGGTGGATGTCGGCGGCGGCAGGCATGAGCGGCGCGCTGTGTAGCGCGCCCGGCTCGCCATCGACGCATGCATCGATGAAGATCGCCAGCTCGCACTGCGCCAGCGCCTCCGCCAGTTCCGGCACGAGCTGGTGATAGTGCACGATCTCGATTGGACTATCGTGAAGAGTTCTGCCGAGCAGATCGACCGCCGCCGCGCCGAGACCGTCGTCCTGGCGCAGCGGGCTGCCGATGCCGATGATGAGCGTCCTCATAGACGGGCGAATGAACGTGCCTATTCGACGTCGAGAGCAGGAAAGGTGAGCGGGTCGGGCAGCGCGGCCAGCAGCGCATCATCGATGCGCTGGCGGTCGATGTGCAGATCTTTGAGGATCTCCGGCAGCATCGTACGTAGGCGCTCGCGCTCGTCGGCGGGCGCGGCGACGTTGGCGACCACGATCGCCTGCTGTCGGCTGGTCGTGACCGCCAGCACCAGCCCGTGCATCCGATCATGGGTCGTGTACAGATAGTACGCCGCCGGATGCCCCTTCCACTCGAAAGCGACCGGGCTGCTCAGCCGCGCGCCCTCGGTGTGCTGCGGCGAGGCTGCCACGCGCTGCAAGGCAGCATAGGCCAGATTCTCGCTTTCGGTCGGGCTGGTCAGAAGCTGGTCGAGATTGGGCACGAAGACATAGAGCGTGATGCCGCGCGCAGGCTCGTTCGCCTGGATCGACCCCATATGCTCAACCACGCTCAGGCCGCGGGCGGTATCCGCCTGCCAGCCTGGGGGCAGCCACATACCGACCTGAACGCCGTCGATCTCGGTCTCCACCCATTCAGGTGCGGTTGTGGAGACAGCAAGCGAGCGCTCGGAAACGTTCTCGAGATTGCGAATCGCGCTCGACTCCGGCGGCGGAGCGGTTGGCGCTTGTGCACATGCTGCAAGGCTTAATGCAGCGAGGATGAGGAGAGGCTTCAGCATGTTGATTACAGGGCAGCCGTTCTTACGCTACAGACTTAACCACTATGCATGTCGGTACATCCGTAGTCTATATCGTAACATGAAGCCTGACGGTCGTGCGCAAATGCTAAACCGTTTCTCATGCCTATCGATGGCCTCGGCCAGCGGACGCGCGTGCATTCAGCGCGATCAGGATCCCAGTCGAGCCGCTTGGCGCGCGGCCTGTGGGTGCGGTACGATCAGATGCGGTCGCGGTATCCCGCCGGTGAGAAGAGGGACATCATGAGCGAGCCGACTGCGCGCAGCCTGCGCACTGCCGATGGCTTGATGCTTTACGGGGAAAGCTTGCTGCCGGATGGCGCGCCGCGCGCCATCGTCGTCATCGTGCACGGCTACGGAGAGCATTTGGGGCGCTATCGCCATGTGGCGGCGCATTTGGCGGCGCGCGGTTACGCCGTCTGCGCGCTCGATCATCGCGGGCATGGGCGCAGCGATGGCACGCGCGCTTACGTCGATCGTTTCGACCAGTTCGTCGATGATCTGCACCAATTCGTGACGCTGGTGCGCGCTGAGCATCCCGATCTGAAGGTCTTCATGTTCGGGCACAGCATGGGCGCGCTCATGAGCTTGGCCTACGCGCTGCGCTACCAGACACAGCTCGCCGGGTTGATCGTCTCCAGCGCGCCGGTCAACGCCGATGCCAACGTGTCGCCGCTCTTGGTCAAATTCGCCTACGCTATCGACCGCGTCGTGCCGCGCCTGGGGCTGCTGCCGCCTGAAGACCCCAGCGTGCTGACCCATGATCAAGCGGTGCTGGATGCGCTGGCCGCCGACCCGCTGGCCTATCACGGCAGCCTGCGCGTGCGGCTCGGCTTAGAGATCGACCGCACGGCGCGCCGGGTGCGCGATGCGCTGCCGACGCTGCGTCTGCCGATTTTGATCACGTACGGCGAGGACGACACATACGTCAACCCGTCCGGCAGCAAGCTGGCCTACGAGCGCGTCGGCTCAGCCGACAAGACGCTCATCGGCTACGACGGCCTTCGCCATGAGATGCACAACGAGCCTGAACCACAGCGGGCGCGGGTGCTCGACGATATCGCCAATTGGATCGATGCGCGCAGCGGCTAACGCGGTCTACGAATTGTCGCGCGAGGAGCCGCGCAGCCGCCGCCGGCCGCGCAGCGCGCGCGGTCGCATCAACGGGGTCAGGTACTCTGCGCCGCTGCGGTAGATCGCTTTCGCGTCGGGCAGCTTGGCCAGGCGTGGCAGCCGCTTACGGCGCGGATTCTCGATCGGTGGGTGGTGGGCGTACTCCCACAGATGATCGGCGATCTCCCAGACCGCGTTCGGCTTGGCGATGCGCAGCGCCGCCGCGGAGCGCCGTTTCAATCCGTCTGGCCCCTCGCTCAACCAGGCTTCGACCGCGGCGGCGGTTTCACGGCTGCTCGGGGCGAAGATGCCCGCCCCGTTGCTCACCATCCAATCGACGTTGCCCGTCTCCTGGCCGGGGATGGCGTCATAGATGATCGACGGCAGACCGGCGATGCAGGCTTCGCTCAGCGTGGCCGGGCCGGCCTTGGTGACGAGGATGTCCGCCGCTGCCATCAAGAGCGGCATCTGGGTCACGAAGCCGTAGATGTGAACCGGCTGGTTCCACTCGCTTTCGCGCAGCTTGTCTTCCAACTGCTTGTTGCGCCCGGCGATGATGGCGAGCTGGCAGCGCAGCCCGCGCGCATTGATGGCGCGGGCGACTTTGTAGAGCGGCCCGATGCCGTCGCCGCCGCCGACCATCAAGACGACGGGCAGATCGGCGTCCCATCTGAGTTCGGCGCGCGCCGCCGCTTTGTCTTTCATCGCCTCGGAAAAGCGCGGATGTACCGGCAGCCCGGTGATGCGCATCTGCTCCGGCGCGAGGCCGGCTTTGAGGCCGCGGTCGTAGGCCGGCTGGGTCGGCACGAGCGTCAGGTCGGCACGGCGGTCGTACCAGAACATATGCGTCGAGACCAAATCGGTGGCGACGACGACGAACGGCGGGCGCTGCGGCAGTTGGGCGTATGCCTGCATGCTCGGGCGCGTCAGCACCGAATGCACGCACACGACCAGATCGGCCGGGTGTTCGCGCGTCATCTGCTTGAGGCCGCTTTCGCTGTAAGCATACATGCCGCGCGAAAGCGCCCGCGCCCGCGCCCGCGTATTCGAGAGTTTGTAGCCGACGCCCCAGGACGATTTGCTGCGGTTGACCAGCCAGGGATAGAACTCCGGCATGTATTTGTAGGGGAAGCGCGTGTACTCGCGGAAGACATCGACCATCGTCATGGCGAGTTGGCCCGGATGCTTGGCTTCGAGCGCATCCATGATCGCTTCGGCGGCGGCGCGGTGTCCTCCGCCCGTGTCGGACATCAAGAACAAAATTCTTTTAACCACCGGTATCTCCTTGAGTCGAGTCGCTTTTTTGAACACCTGCATCCGCTGAAACGATGATCTTTTTCAGCCGTTTGTTGAACTCGCCGCGCGGCAGCATCACCCGCCTGCCGCATTTGGCGCAGATCATACCGATATCCGCGCCAATGCGATACAGCGTCCATTCGTAGCTGCCGCACGGGTGCGGCTTGCGCATCTGCACGCGGTCGCCGATATGCAGCGTCAGCGGCTCGGCCGGCATGGCGATCAGCCCTCGCGCAGCTCAATCGAGATCTCGAGATTGCCGACGCCGTTGGCCGGGTCGCTGACCGCCACCTCGTAGATCTGGCCGGGGATGACGACGGCGGTCAGCTCGTCGCTGGCACTGACGACCTCACGCCCGAACTGATCATTGAGGCGCACGCGAATGGCGGCGTTGAAGTCGTTGCGGACCCGCACTCTGACGACTGTGAACGACCCGGTGTTGAAACTGGCGGTATAGATCTGCCCGGCGAACGATAGGACTGCGGGTAGATAGATCTGCCGGGCAGCCGGCGTGACGCGCGGCGGCGGCGTGAGCGCCCGCGGCAGGGCCGCAGCG
>CAYTME010000233.1:0-6206 GCA_964438415.1 uncultured Pleurocapsa sp.
TCCGCCCTCTACTTTACCCCATTCTCTGTCCACTTGCCGGATGAGGCACTTAGTGTCAAGCTTGCTCGCGGATTGAGTCACCAGCGTGGTCTGCCACGCCGACACGACCATTGCCCGCAAATGCCAGTGACAACCCATACTCGACACTGTCCACCAGTGCGTTCCAGCTCGCCTGGATGATGTTCGCGCCGGCACCGACCGTGCTCCAGCGTGTCGCGCCGTGCTGTGTATCGATCAGCACACGTGTCACCGCCGCCGTACCGTTGCTGCTGTCCAAGATGCGCACCTTGTAATCTGCGAGTTGGAAGCTGGCGATCTGCGGGTAATGCGGTACGAGCGCCTTGCGCAGTGCCAGGTCGAGCGCATTGACCGGCCCATTGCCCTCCGCCGCCGTATGGACAACCTCGCCGCCGATATCGAGCTTGACCATCGCCTCGGCGGTGCTGCCGCGCCCACGTCGATCTTCGACGATGACCATGAAGTCGATCAGGCTGAAAATCGGGCGGTAGCCAGGCTTTGCGCGATGTAACCGCACAGCAACCGAGGCTTCCGCTCCCTCGAAGACGTAGCCCTGGTTTTCCAGCCGCTTGATCTCATCCAAAACAGTCACGGCCTCGGCGCGAGAAACATCTAGCCCGAACTCTTCAGCCTTGCTCAAGACGTTGCCCTGGCCGCTCAAATCACTGACCAAGATGCGCATCTGATTGCCGACCAGTGTTGGGTCGATATGCTGGTAGCTGTCGACATTGCGCCGGATCGCGGCGACATGGATGCCACCCTTGTGCGCAAATGCGCTCTTGCCCACGTAAGCCAGATGATCATCCGGCGCGAGATTGGCGATCTCAGCCACCGTACGCGACAAGTGCGTCAGATGGCGCAGCTTCTCGCGCTCTGGCAGGCAGCGCAGATCCATCTTGAGTTCGAGATCTGGGATGATGCTGCACAGGTTGGCATTGCCGCAGCGTTCACCGTAGCCGTTGATCGTTCCCTGAACATGGGTCGCGCCTGCGCGCACTGCCGCCAGCGAGTTAGCGACGGCCATCTCACCGTCATTGTGTGTGTGGATGCCAAGCACGATAGTCGGGAACGTCTTGCGCGCAGCCGCGAAGAACTGTTCGATCTCCCAAGGCATCGTACCACCGTTGGTATCGCATAAGACGAGAGCATCAGCTCCACCGTCGAGCGCCGCTGCCAGCGTATCGAAGCCGTACTCGTAATCGAGCTTGCAGCCGTCGAAGAAGTGCTCGGCATCGTAGATCACCTCTTTGCCGAGCGCTTTCAGGTAGCGCACACTCTCGCGGATGATGCGCAGGTTTTCATCGGGCGTTGTTTGCAGCACTTCGGTCACATGCAGCATCGATGTTTTGCCGACGACGGTGACCACCGGCGTCCGCGCATCGACCAGAGCTTTGATATTGCTGTCATCTTCCGGCTGACTGCCCTTGCGGCAGGTGCTGCCGAAGGCCGCAATGCGGGCATGAGTCAGTGGCAGATCACGCACGGCATCGAAGTACGCCGCGTCTTTCGGGTTTGACCCCGGCCAGCCACCCTCGATGTAAGCGACTCCGAACGCATCAAGCAGCTCGGTGATTTTGAGCTTGTCAGCCAGCGACAGCGCAATCCCTTCGCGCTGTGTACCGTCACGGAGCGTGGTGTCGTAGATTGCGATCTGCGTCATGAGTCATGCTCCTCACACGAGTTCCATTCGCGCTTCGCCCAGCGCAAGATTCTCATAGGCTGCCGAACTGCCTCAACCACGTTCGTTGGTCGGGCGAGGATTGGGCAGCGACATCACATCCAAACCATTTACTTCGAGCCGGTCGAGCGGCAGCCAAACGTGACGGCTGTCGTCACGCTGCACCTGCAGCCAGGTCCCATTCCAATTGCGCCCCAGCACAGCGAAGGTGTCGCCAGGGTACGCCACATCCGGGGTTCGATACGCCTCACTCGGGCCGTAGCGCATGCTCACACCGGTTGATCCATTGACCACAGCTACCGGCGGATCGGGCGGCGTGAACACCAGCTCATAGCCGTCGATCCAGCGCGGCACGAGGTTGAACCACGTATGCCCCGGCTCAAACGCGAGAGGCTGCCCATCTTGGTCAAAAAAGGTGAGCGGTTCCTCGCGCGCTGCGCGACGCCACTCTCCGTGCCAATACTGCCCGTCCCGCAGCATATACAGCGGGCCGCGGTCGATCAGGTTAACAGAAAACGCGAAATCGCCAGGTCCCCAGTAGCCCGGCGCAACGCTGGGCTGAATCGTATGCTGGTCTTCCAGGATGATGATCGTGTTCGCGCTGATGCGTTGGCCATTGCCATCGAAATGGGGTTCTCCATCTTGCGTTCGCAGCCAGAGATCGAGGTCTGCATCGTACGTCCAATCGACCACCGACTCAGCGTAGCGCACGCTGACCGACGCCAAGGGTCGTCCTCCCTCTGGCGTTTCGGTGGCGAATGCCATGCCGTAAATAGGTTCCGGATTCACATCGCGGCCTAAAGTTACGGCATGTTCCCGCAGAGCGGCCGTATCACCGAATAGTGTATGCTCCAGCGCAAGGCCGTCCTGCGGAACACGACACAGTGGAGGGCACGGCCCGGCACCCCCGACCACGCGCGACAGCATGAGCCGATCCGTGTTGAGGATATCGATCGTGCCTTGTGCCATGCCGGAATAGGTATACAAAGCGCGATAGATGCGGGTCAGTTCGAAATCGACCAACCGCCCGCTGCGAATCGGACCAACTTGGGGATAGTCACTGCCGTAGAATACCGCACTGAAGCGCGTCACGCCGCCGGACAGGAGAGTCTCCCACACAAGATCCGCCTCGTTGATACCCCGCTGGTAACTGCGCACGACCGGCGGGTAATTGGAAATCTTCACGATGATCGGCCGTCTCTGAAGGACGGCCGGATCGGATACCACCTGTCCAGTCAAAGGATTAACACCTGGCGGATAGGTCAACGGCCCGATTAGCTCGTTCGCTCTGGTATTCGGCACTAAGCTGAATACGAGACCGATCAAGACGAACACCGCTGCAATTCCGAGGCGTGACCACATAGCTGTACTCCGTTGTCAGCTGCGAATGCGAAGTGACCCGATTCTAGCGCACACTGTTAAACCAATCCGCACTTCTGGTTAATGGTTGTCCCTAGATGCGGAGCCTGAGGGTATTGACCCGAGCGGCATGTGCTGCTTCGTATTGGCTCACTGCCACGTCTAGACTGATCAAATAGCCCAACTGATCGACGCCGTTGAGCAAGCAGTGCCTGCTGAATCCATCGATTGGGAAAGTGACGGCGCGTCCATCCGGCAGGCTGAGCGTCTGCGCTTCCAGGTCGATGGTCACTTCGGTATTTGGGTCTTCCTGCGCCAAGCTGATCAATTGGCGATGTGTCTCTTGATCGACGATCACCGGCAGCAGACCGTTCTTGAGCGCGTTGCTGCGAAAAATATCCGCAAAATACGTGCTGACGACGGCCCCAAAGCCCATCCCGAGCAGCGCCCAGGGAGCATGCTCGCGAGACGAACCGCAGCCGAAGTTGTGGCCGCCAATGAGAATGCGAGCACCTTGATACTGCGGTTGGTTCAGGACGAAATCGGCTTTCGGCGAGCCATCCGGGTTGTAACGCCAATCGCTAAAACAGGCCGCGCCCAAGCCCTCTTTGTCCGTCACCTTGAGGTAGCGCGCTGGTATGATCTGATCAGTGTCGATATCGTTGATCGGCAGCGGTGCAATTCTGCCGGAAACGATGCGTATAGGTTCCATGCTGCTGTCCTTCATCATGCGATGCGTCTGTGACTTCAGTTCATACTTCACTGTGTGTCTCGTGAGCAGCAAACCTGCTCATGCCGTGATCTGTTCCCCTATCACCGCCCTCGGATCGGTCACGACGCCGTACAGCGCGGTCGCGGCAGCGGTGAGCGGGCTGGCCAGGAACGTTCGGCCACCTTTGCCCTGACGGCCTTCAAAATTGCGATTACTTGTGCTGACTGCGTACTGCCCAGGCGCAAGCTGATCTCCATTCATGGCGATACACATCGAGCAGCCCGCCTCGCGCCACTCCGCCCCGGCCTCTTTGAAGATGCGATCCAGTCCCTCCGCCTCGGCCTGTGCCTTCACACGCTGCGAGCCAGGCACGACCATGACGCGCAGCCCATCGGCGACTTTGCGCCCGCGCAAGATCTTCGCCGCCTCGCGCAGATCGCTGATGCGGCTGTTGGTGCAGGAGCCGATGAAGACGACATCGACCTTCTTACCCAGCAGCGGTTCGTTCGGCTGCAGGCCCATGTAGGTCAGCGCCTTATCAAGCGCGAGTTTCTCGCCTACGTCCGACAGTCGATCGGGATCGGGCACGCGCCCCGTGATCGGCATCCCCATGCCGGGATTCGTACCGTAGGTGATCATCGGGATCAGCTCATCTGCATTGAGCACAACCTCGTTATCGAAGCGTGCATCTTCGTCGGTCGGCAGCGTACGCCAGTGCGCGACCGCCGCATCCCAGTCCGCTCCACTCGGCGCCATCGGACGCCCGGCGATGTAGTCGAACGTTGTGTCATCTGGAGCGATCATACCGGCACGCGCACCGCCCTCGATGCTCATGTTACAGATGGTCATCCGACCTTCCATGCTGAGCGCGCGGATGGCATCACCCATGTACTCGAAAACATAGCCCGTGCCGCCGCCTACACCGATCTTGGCAATGATGGCGAGGATGATGTCCTTCGCCGTCACACCAGGGTGCAGCTTACCATCGACGCGCACGGCCATCGTCTTCGGCTTGTATTGGAGCAGCGTCTGAGTCGCGAGCACATGCGCGACCTCGCTCGTGCCGATGCCGAAGGCGAGCGCACCGAAAGCGCCGTGTGTGCTCGTATGGCTGTCACCACAGACGATCGTCATTCCCGGCTGGGTCAGCCCCTGCTCTGGCCCAATCACATGCACAATGCCCTGATTTTCGGTGCCGAGCGCGAACAGCGGCACGCCGAATTCCTGGCAGTTGCGCGTCAGAAAATCGAGCTGATACTGCGCCTGCGCATCGGTGACCGGGATGATGCCATCTGCGCCGCGCGGCGTGGTCGGCGTGCTGTGATCCATCGTCGCAAGTGTTCGGTCAGGACGACGCACTTTCAGCCCGCGTTCGCGCAGCAAGGTGAACGCCTGGGGCGAGGTCACCTCATGCACAAGATGCAGATCGATGTAAAGCACAGAGGGCATATTCGCTCCGCCCTCACGCACCACATGCTGGTTCCAGACCTTTTCGAACAAGGTCTGGGGGGACTGTCCATTCTGACTCATATTGTTCCTCTGCAATTCCATCGTTGAAAACCGTCCGTCAAAAAAGCCGCTCTAAAGCCGCAACCTCCACCTAGGCCAGCGCCATCTCGACCGCTGCCAGCGCATGGATGCGTGTCGTGTCGTAGACCGGCACACGACAGTCGGCCTGCTGAGTCAACATGCCGATCTCAGTGCAGCCGAAGATGATGCCCTGTGCGCCTTGCGCAACCAACCGATCGACCACTTCCAGAACCGCAGCCCGCGACTCGGGCAGCGTTTGGCCAAGCACCAGCTCGTCGTAGATAATGCGATTGACCAGCGCACGATCCTCGGCCTCCGGTGTCAGCACATTGAGGCCAAAGCGCTGATGGAGCCTGCCTCTGTAGAAATCCTGCTCCATCGTATAGCGCGTGCCCAGAAGTCCGACCGTCTGTATACCCTGCGGCCGCATCTGCTCAGCTGTCGCGTCGGCAATGTGCAGCAGTGGAATACTGACCGCCGCCTGCACAGCATCGGCCATTTTGTGCATCGTGTTGGAACAGAGGACGAGAAACGCCGCTCCGCCGCGTTCTAACCGGCGCGCTGCCTCGACCATGCGCAGCGCAGCCGCGTTCCAGCGTCCGGTGCGCTGAAGCGCCTCGATTTCCGCGAAATCGAACGAGTACATTAGGCAGTCCGCTGAATGCAGCCCGCCGAGGCGCGCACGCACGCCCTCATTGATCAACCGGTAGTATTCCGCCGATGATTCCCAACTGAGACCGCCGATCAACCCGATGGTTTTCATACTCCGTCATTCAACTTCCCAGACGCGCTTTACGAGGTCGCATATTGCGAAATAATCTCCTGCCACAGCGTCGTCACATGCAGTTTGAATCTGGGCAACAGCGTTGTTGTGCATGACATTCCCCGTGATATCGGCGGCCACCAAGT
>CAYTME010000234.1:0-6169 GCA_964438415.1 uncultured Pleurocapsa sp.
CAGGCACGGTCGTGGTCGGCGGCGGGATCGTCGGGGCGGTCTGCACCGGCTTGACCTCGGCGCTGGTCGGCGCGTCGCCGCCCAGGATGCGCGTGCCGCTGACGGCGGCTTCAGTGCTGCTGGCGGCCTGGGCGAAGGCTTCGGCAAAAGCCATCGCTGTCTGGTAGCGAGCATCGGGGTCTTTCGCCATCACGCGTTGGAGCACCGCGTCGAGCGCGGGCGGCAGCCCTGCGCCATGATCGCCTAAGCGCGGCAGCGGCTCGGTCAGGTGCTTGATCAAGAGCTGCACCGGCGTTTCGGCGGCGAACGGCTGCCGCCCGGTCAGCATCTCGTAGGTGACGACGCCGAGGGCGTAAATATCGGTGCGCCCATCGACCGGTGCGCCGTTGGCCTGCTCCGGTGCCATGTAGGCGGGCGTGCCGACCACGCCGGAGGTGGCGGTCAGGTTGGCGGTCGTCTGCCCTTCCAGCAGTTTGACGATGCCGAAATCGGCCAGCAGCGCGAAGCCCTCTTTGTCGAGCAGGATATTGCCCGGCTTGATGTCGCGGTGGATGATCCCCTGGCGGTGCGCGTAATCGAGCGCCGAGCCGACCTCGCGCAAGATGCGGCTGATCGCCGGCAGCGGCAGCGGCCCCTGCGCGATCAGATCGGCCAAGGAGCCGCCGGAAACGAATGCCGTCACCAGATAGAGCACGCCGTGTTCTTCGCCGTAGTCGTAGATGGGCAGGATGTGGGGGTGCTGCAAACGCGCGATCGTGCGCGCCTCCAGCTTGAAGCGATCGATGAACGCCTGATCCATCTCCGGGATCTGCGCCAGGACTTTGACAGCGACAAAACGATCGATATCGGCCTGATAGCCCTGGTAGACCGTCGCCATACCGCCGCGTCCGATGAGCTGCTTGATCTGGATTTTGCCAAGCGTTTTGCCGATCAGAGACGTGGACAAACCGGACTCCTTGCTCTGCCTGGCGCATCAGTCAGCGCGCACTGTATCGATTGTACACGAAGACGCGCCAGCGCAGATTGCAGATTGAAGGAAGCGAGTCTCACGCCCGTTTCAGCAGATGCGCGGGAGCTGCTCACCAGTTTGCAGGGCGACCACGCGCGTGCCGCCGATGCCCGTCCGCGCGACGACCGTGCCCGCATGCGCCTCCACCACCTGCCCGATGATCGCCGCCTGCACGCCGAGCGGATGCCGCCGCATCGTCTCGATCAGCGGCTCGGCGGCCTCCGGCGGCACGATCGCGATCAACTTGCCCTCGTTGGCGACGTAGAGCGGATCCATCCCCAGCAGCTCGCAGGCCGCCGCCACCTGCGGCGCGACCGGGATCGCCCGCTCGTCCAGCACCATGCCGACGCCCGACGCCCGCGCGATCTCGGTCAGCGCCGACGCCGCACCGCCGCGCGTGGGGTCACGTAGGACGTGAATGTCCGGCGAGGTCTCCAACATCGCCGCCACCAGATCGGCCAGGGGTGCCGAGTCGCTTTCGATCAGCGTTTCGAACTCTAACCCCTCGCGCACGCTCATGACCGCCATGCCGTGATCGCCGAGCGTGCCGCTGACCAAGATCGCATCGCCAGGGCGGGCGCGCTGCGGGGCGATGGCGACACCCGGCGCGACCAAGCCGATGCCGCTGGTGTTGATGTACACGCCGTCTCCATGGCCTTTATCGACGACTTTGGTATCGCCGGTGACGATCTGCACGCCCGCGCGCCGCGCTGCCGCCGCCATGCGGTCGATCAGGCCGCCGAGCGTCTCGATCGACAGCCCCTCCTCGATGATCAACCCGGCGCTCAGCCACAGCGGTCGCGCGCCCAGCATCGCCAGATCGTTGACAGTGCCGTTGACCGCCAGATCGGCGATGCTGCCGCCGGGGAAAAACAGCGGGCGCACGACGTACGAGTCGGTGGTGAAGGCGAGCCGCTGGCCGCTGCTTTCGCGCAGCGCCGAGTCAGCCAGCGCGCTCAGATGCTCGTTGGCGAAGGCGGGCAAAAACAGATGCGCGATTAGGTCGGCGGACAGCTTGCCGCCACCGCCGTGCCCCATGACGATCTGCGGGTAGTCGCGCAGCGGCAGCGGGCAGATCCATTGGTTGAAGTCAGGCGTGTCGCTCATCCGGGGATGCTCTCTACGCTGATGAAGCGTCCGTAATGGTAATAGGCGGCGCACGCGCCCTCGCTGGAGACCATCGTCGCGCCGAGCGGTTTGTGCGGCGTGCACTGTGTGCCGAACGCCGCGCACTCAGTCGGCTTGATCAGCCCGCGCAGTACCTCGCCGCTGCGGCAGAGCGGTGATTCTTGTGTACGCACATGCTCGACCGAGAAACGCACCGCCGCGTCGAACTCGCGGTACGCCTCGCTCAGACGCCAGCCGCTCTGCGGGATGGTGCCGATGCCGCGCCAGGTGCGGTCGCAGACCTCGAACACGTCGGCCATGAGCTGCTGCGCCGGGCGGTTGCCCTCGCGCTGGACAGCGCGGGCATAAGCGTTTTCGACCTCGGCGCGCCCGCTTTCGAGCTGCTGCACGGCCAGCTTGACGCCGAGCAGCACGTCGAGCGGCTCGAAGCCGGTAACGACGATCGGCACATGATAGCGCGCCGCCAGCGGCTCGTACTGCCAGAAGCCCATCACGCTGCACACATGCCCTGCGGCGAGAAAAGCCTGCACACGGTTATCCGCCGCGCTCATGATCGCCTCGATAGCGGGCGGGACGAGCACATGGCTGACGAGCATCGAGAAGTTGCGCACGCCCTGCTTGCGCGCCAAGAAAACCGCCTGGGCATTGGCTGGCGCGGTCGTCTCGAACCCGATGGCGAAGAAGACCACCTGCCGATCGGGGTTTTCGCGCGCGATCTTGAGCGCATCGAGCGGCGAATAGACGATGCGCACATCGCCACCATCGCTCTTGACGCGGAACAGGTCTTTCTCGCTGCCGGGCACGCGCAGCATATCGCCAAACGAGCAGAAGATGACGCCTGGCTGCGCAGCGATCGCCAGCGCCTTGTCGATCGTCTCCAGCGGCGTCACGCAGACCGGGCAGCCAGGCCCGTGGATCAGCTCGATCTCCGGCGGCAGCAGTTGATCGATGCCGTTGCGGATGATCGAGTGCGTCTGCCCGCCGCAGACTTCCATCAGCGCCCAGCGGCGCGTCGTCAGCGCCCGGATCTCGGCCAGCAGTTTTTGGACGAGGGCGTTATCGCGAAACTCGGTTAGATACTTCACCGCCAGCCTCCACAAAACGCAGTTTTCAGATCGGGCGTGAGCACGCCGCTCACCACTCCTATTGTATCGTATCACGCCGGGGCATGACGGCGACTCGCAGTATAATGAGGCTGTGTTCAAAGTTCTAGGCATTCGCCGAGATATATGTCGATGACCGACAAGCCCAAGCTCACCATCGCCCCCGACATGCTGCCCGCCCTCGATGCGCGGGCGGAGGCAGCGGGGCTGCGCATCGAGATCGATGACGGTGAGATCGTCGAAGTGGAGCGCGCCGTGACCTGGGAACACCTGCTGATCATCCGTTTCTTGTTCCGCAGACTCGATCGCTTCGCTGAAGAACATGGTCTCGGCCTCATCCTGCCCGACGGTGCGCGCTACCTGATCGACGTGAGCGAAGAGGGCATCGTCAAGGCGCGTATCCCCGACCTGTCGTTCCTCCGACGCGGCCGCCTGCCCGCCGATTTCGACCCGCGCGGCGACTTCACCGGCGCGCCCGACTTGGCGGTCGAGGTCGCGTCACCGGGGCAGTCCGCGTCGGCGCTGCTGCGCAAGATCGCCGACTATCTCGAGGCGGGCTGCGAGGAAGCCTGGCTCATCCACCCACCGCAGCGCACACTCCACCGCTTCCGCCGCGATGCCTACGGCTCCGAGCAGTTCGTGCCCGGCGACACGCTGGAGACGCTGCTCTTCCCCGGCCTGCGCCTCGCGGTCGCCGAGCTGTTCGAGACTCAAATCTGACGATGCACGGCGGGCTGCTCGCAAAATTTGCCAAATTGTCTACAATTGCCCGCCAAAAGTGACGTTCTTTTGCCGGTCTGCGTCGAGGCACAGGGGCTGTGCTTCGATCGAGACTGTCTGTGTGGGAATTTCGATTATTCCGATGCTGTCGGGCAAAGCTGCATGTCTTTAAGACCATCATCCGGCGATCTTTTCGTCACGAGCGCCAACCTGGACGAGCGGCGTCCGGCACCCAAGCCGTCGCCGCTCACGATGATCACCAGCAGCCGCTCGGTCAAACGCATCACCGGCCTGATCTATTTCGTGATCGTAATCGCGCTCTGGCAGCCCGCGCTCACGGCGCTGGCGCTGAGGCCATCGGTGGCGGTGGAAAACCTGCTGCTGGCCTTGGTCTTGTGCCTGCCGCTGATCGCGCTCACGCTGATCGGCGGGCTGCGGGCGCAGATGCGCACCCAGACGCCCTTCTATCGCGATGTCGAGTTCGTGCGCAATGTCGGCGAGATCGTACTGCTGTTCCTGATCATCCAGGCGAGCGCGACCCTGCTGAACAACTTCCAAGCGAACATCGCGCAGAGCGGCTTGGTGGTCGATTTCAACGTCATCTCGCGCCAGCTCGGAGTCGAGCTGACCGAAGGCCCCAATCCGCGCGCGCAGCTCGAATTTCTGGCCAATGTCCCCTTCTTCGGCGAGTCGCTGGCGCAGATGAGCGCGCTTCAGCCGGATACGGTGCTGCGCGCGCTGATCGTCGGCTTCATCAATACGCTGCGCGTCTCGGCACTGGCGCTGGTCGCCACGACGCTGCTCGGCATTTTCGTCGGTATCGGCCTGCTGACGCCGAACTGGCTGGTGCGCAATGTCTCCGCCGCCTTCACCGAGGTGTTTCGCAATACGCCGCTGCTGGTGCAGCTCTTCTTTCTCTATAACGGCGTCATCAAACTGCTGCCCGCCCGCCCGCGCGAGGCGGTCACGATCGTGCAGGACGCAGTATACGTCAGCGGGCGCGGGCTGTATTACCCGGCGCTGCTCTCCAACGAAAGCAGCGGGCTGTTCTGGCTGGTCACCGCCATTGGCCTGGCGGCGGCGCTGGTGGTCTGGCGCTGGCGCGTGCGCCTGAACGAACAGACCGGCCAGCCCTCGCGCGCGTTCCTCTACGCTGCGGCGCTGCTGCTGGCGTTCGGCGCGTTGGGGCTGCTGCTGGCGAGCCTGAGCGGCGGCTTCCCGTTCGCCCTGGAGTACCCGCAGGTCGGGGCGTTCAACTTCTCCGGCGGTGCCAGCTTCTCCGCCGAGTACCTGACGCTCTTTTTGGGGCTGACGCTCTACACCGCCGCCTTCATCGCCGATATCGTGCGGGCAGGCATCCAGAGCGTCCACAAGGGACAAATAGAGGCCTCCCGCGCGCTGGGACTCAACAACGGCCAGACGCTGAGCAAGGTCGTGCTGCCGCAAGCGCTGCGCCTGGCCGTGCCGCCGCTGACCAACCAGTATCTCAACCTGGTCAAGAATTCCAGCCTCGGCATCGCCATCGGCTTCCTCGATCTGTACAACGTCGGCACGATCGCCTACAACCAGACCGGCCAGGCGGTCGCCATCTTCACGCTCATGGCCGTGACGTATCTGCTGGCCAGCCTAACGATCTCGCTGGTCATGAATCTGTTCAACAGCACGCTCAAGCTCAAGACGCGCTGAGAGGGGACTCATGGCTGCCACTTCGCCCACGCCCGATCTGGTCTATGTCGCCCCGCGTGAAGCGCCGCCCGCCCGCCGCCCGCCCCCGCTGAGCGTTGGCCCGATCGGCTGGCTGCGCGCCAATCTGTTCAGCACGCCGCTCAACTCCCTGCTGACACTCGCGACCGGCGGCCTGCTCTTGTGGTTTTTGAGCGGCACGCTCACGTGGGCGCTGCGTGACGCCGAATGGTCGGTCATCACGAGCAACCTGCGCCTGCTGATGGTCGGCCAGTACGACCCGGCGCAGCTCTGGCGCGTCAATCTGGTCGCGCTGGCGGTGCTGTTCTTGTGCGGCGCGAGCGTGGCGCTGGCGGCAGGCTTCGGACGCCCGATCTTGGTCACGCTGGCGATCGTCATCGTCGCGCTGCTGCTCATCCCGGTGGGCGCGTCGCAGCTCGCCCCGCCGCCGGTGCGTTTCATCGTCACGCCTTCGACACCGCCCGGCCCGCTCCTCTTCACGGGCGATGCCGGTCAGGTCGTCACG
>CAYTME010000235.1:0-6086 GCA_964438415.1 uncultured Pleurocapsa sp.
CCAAGGATGGCGGCCAGCCCGTCCCGCTCGATCAACCCGAGCGCCAGCAGCGTGATGGCAATCGCCGGCACCAGGTTGCCGAGGGGGATCGGCAGCACCAGGATGACGACCACGAACAGGAACGCTTGCTGAAACTGGAGCAGTTCTTGCGGCAGGACGAACTGGAGGCCGACGGTGACGAAGCCGATCAGGTAGCCGCCGAGCACCGCACCCAGCAGGCTGTCCATCCCGCCGATGACGATGGCGACGAAGGCGACCAGCACCGGCGTCACGCCCAGATCAGGTGTCACTGTACCCACGCGTCCGACCCAGAAGATGGCGACGATGCCCGCCAGCAGCCCGCTGATGGCGAAGGCCGTCGCGATGACGAGGTTGGCGCGCACGCCCAGCGCGCGCGCCATGATGAAATCGTCCGCCGAGGCGCGCAGCGCGATGCCGAGCGGCGTCCGGCGCAGAAAGAGCGTCAGCGCGATCAAGATCAAGACGCTGATGACCAGACTGAGGATATCGCGCTGGGAGACGAACAGTCCGCTGAAACGGATGGGAGTCGTGAAGAACTCAGGCATGGCCACCGCCTGTGGACGCGGCGAGACGAACAGCAGCGCACCGTTTTGCAGCAGCGCGCTGACGGCAAACGAGGTGATCAGCATGGTGTTGGCCGATGCTTGGCGCACTGGGCGGAAAGCCACGCGCTCCAGCAGCACGCTCGTGATCGCCGCCATGCCGATGCAGATGATGGCCGCCGCCAACCATGGCAGCGGCCCGCCGCCGAGCACGAGCAGCGTGTAGCCGGCAACCATGACCAGCTCGCCATAGGCGAAATTGACCAACTTCAAGATGCCGTAAACGAGCGCCAGTCCCAACGCCATCAGCGCGTACAGACCGCCGAGGCTTAGCCCGCTGATCACGAATTGGAGCGCTGTCGCCACAGGGTCCACTGGTCACAGCTCCTCGCCCAGGTAGGCACTTTCGATGTCGACGTGTTTACGTATGTAGTCTGCTGTCCCCTCGGTTTCGATCGTGCCCGTGCTGAGCACATAGGCGCGGTCAGCGATTTCGAGCGTGCGCTCGACGTTCTGCTCAATGATCAGGATCGTCACGCCGGTTTCGCGCAGGCTCGCGATCAGCGCGAAGATCCCATCGACCAGTACGGGTGCCAGACCGAGTGATGGTTCGTCGAGCATGAGCAGTTTCGGGCGAGACATCAACGCGCGGGCGATGGCGAGCTGCTGCTGTTCGCCGCCAGAGAGCGTACCGCCCGGCTGGTGGATGCGCTGGCCAAGGATCGGAAAGCGTGCGCACATGCGCTCGATGTCGGCGCGGATATCGGCGTCACGGCGGATGGTGGCACCCAGGCGTAGATTATCCTCGACGCTCAGCATCGGGAAGATGCGCCGTCCTTCCGGCACGAGTGCAATCCCCTGGCGGACGATGGCTTCCGGGGTTTTGCCGCCGATGCTCGTTCCCTCGAACAGGATTTGACCGCTCGACGGTTTCAAAATGCCTGCGATCGTGTTGACGAGTGTCGATTTGCCCGCCCCGTTGACGCCTACCAGCGCCACGACCTCGCCACGGTCGACATGCAGCGAGACCGAGCGCAGCGCGGTGATCGCGCCGTACTTGACGACTAAGCTATCGACCGCCAGCATCGCGCTGCCTCCCGTGTCCGAGGTAGGCGGCCAGTACTTCGGGATTGGCGCGCACCTCACGTGGAGTGCCTGCGCCGATGGTCGTGCCGTAATTGAGCACATGCAGACGGCTGCACAGTCGCATCATCAAGCGCATGTCATGATCGATGATCAGCAGGCCGCAGTCCTGGCCGGCTACGATCTGGCTCAGCGTTTCCAGCAAGGCATCGCTCTCGTTTTCGTTCAATCCAGCGGCCGGTTCATCCAAGAGCAAAAAGCGCGGACGAGCGACGATCGCGCGCGCGATCTCGACCCGGCGCTCTTCGCCGTAGGGCAGCGTGCCTGCGGGCATCTCGGCCAGGTTCTCGATGCCGAGCGTCCCCAGTGCTTCCAGCGCCTGCTTGCCTGCCGTGCGCCTCGATGCGCCGGCGCTGACCGCCGCTGCTTCGACGTTTTCCAGCACGGACAGGCCCTTGAATAGGCGTATAGTTTGAAAAGTGCGGCGCAGCCCTGCACGCGCGATCATGTGCGGCTGCCAGCCTGTCACGCGCTGCGCACCGATGTACACCTCACCTTCGGTCGGCTTCAGGAAGCCGGTGATCACGTTGATGAGCGTGGTCTTGCCGCTGCCGTTCGGGCCGATCAAGCCGACGATCTCGCCAGGCGCGACGTGCAGGCTGACGCCGTTCAAAGCGCGCACGCCAGCGAACTGCATGACGATCTTTTCGACGCGCAGATGCTCGCTCATGAGGTCTCATCGTATATCAGTATCGGGGCGGCCCGCCGGCTCGCCCCTACGACAGTATGCTGTGTGCCTATTCATCCGCAAACGGGTCGGGTGCAGACTCGGGGATGAAGCGGGTGACCAGCGACGGCTGGCCGCCTTGGAGTTCGATGATGAACAGCTCTTTGACGGTGGTGTGGCCGCTTTCGACATCGCCCCAATCGAGCGCACCCGTCAGCAGATCGAATTCCAGCGTGCGCATGGCTTCTGCGACTGCGGCGCTGTCGGTGCTGCCAGCAGCCTCGATCGCCTGAGCCAGAATGTAGACGGCGTCGTAGCCGAGCGCGATGAACGAGTTATCCGGCACTGCATCAAACATGGCTTCGTAGTGATTGAAGAACGCTGCCATCCGCTCGCTCAGGTCAGGACTCATGAAGCTGTGGGTTGAGAAGTAGATGTCGTTGCCGAAGTTCTCGCCTAACACCGCGTAAAGCTCGGTCGTGTCGTAGGCATCGCCGCCGAGGATCGGCGTCTCGATGCCGAGCGCGCGGATATCGCGCACGAGTGTACCGAGATCGGGCATATATGAGGCGATGAAGATCACGTCTGGCTGTGTGCTGAGCGCTTGCAAACGCTGGAGCTGGCCGGAGAAATCGCCCGTGCCTTGGACGAAGCTGTCACGCCCGACCGTTTCTCCGCCCAGTTCTTCCCAACGTTCGATGAAATACTCACCCTGCGAATTGCTGTAATCGATCGAGGTGTCGATGATCACATACGCCGTGCGCCAGCTCGCCTCGTTGAAGGCCCATTCGGCTGCTGCTGCCGAGCCATAGTTTGTCCAGGCTGCGACCGTGAACTGTAGATCGCCTAAAGCGGTCGCGCCAAACAGCGGCGATGACGCACCTGGCGATAGGCCGACCAAACCGGCAGCCTGTGCGGCCGCACTGGCCGGCCCGCCGATGTCGAAATCTGACGGGGTGATGATGAAGTTTGCACCGCTGTCGATCAACTGGAGCGCCGCGTTGGCGACGGTGGCCGGGTCGGTCTCCCCATCGAGCACGCGCAGTTCCAGCGGACGACCGAGCACACCGCCCGCCGCGTTGATCTCGTCGACCGCAACCTGAGCGCCGCGCTGAGCGGGCTGATCGTAGGCGGCCATCCAGCCCGTAGAGTTGAAGACACCCCCGATCACGATCGGGGACTCCTGCGCTTGTGCTGGCAGCATGGCGGTCAGCAGCAGTAAAACGACAACTAACAGTGAAATGCGTCTCACACTCATGGACAATCCCTCCACACTCTAAACTTTTTGTGATGTCTCTGGGCTGTATATGGACGCTACATTCTAGCGGTGAGCGTAAGCTTGCGCAACAAATCTGGGCGTAGATTTCGAGGCTTTTTCAAAGTCTGAGCTGCCAATTGGTCCTCATTTGCGGTCTCTTTTCGTGACCTTCGGTGCCTCTGTTGGTCGTCGTGGGGAAGGACGAGCCAGAGACGCGCTTGAATTCCCGCTCAATGAGGGTAAACCGTGCATGCAAGGGGATGAAAATGCCCGTCAAGCTGTCCATGCTCGCTTGATCTCGCCTTTTTCAGGGGCGTGCGAACAAGGGAAATCCACCTTATCCGCACCTTGACAATGTTCCACATGTGGAATATAACTTGTGATATAGTTTCGGGATGCGAATCGCGTGTTGAAGTATGTGCTGCTCGGTGCGCTGAGCTACCAGCCGCTGACTGGCTACCAGATCAAGCAGTTCATCGATAGTTCTGCGAGGCATTTTTGGTACGCGCAGATGAGCCAGATCTATCGCACGCTGGAGGCGCTCGAGCGTGACGGACTCGTCACCTCAGAGGTCGAGGCGCGTGAGGACGGGCCAGATCGACGTATCTACCAGATCACGTCGGTAGGGCGGGCAGATTTGGTCGATTGGTTAGCGCAGCCGATGACCGAGATCGAACCGACGAAAGACTCGCTGCTCGTGCGTCTGTTCTTCTCTGCGCAGCTCAGCAAAGATGTCGTGCTTACACAGCTTCGCGTGCAGCGTGCGCTGCATGAGCGGCAGCTCGAACTCTATCGCAGCGAGATCGCTCGGCAGATCGAGGACAGCGTCGCTCGCCGCCCGGAGCTGAAGCGCGACGCCATGCTTTGGGACTTGGCGCGCAGGCAGGGCGAAATCTTGGAAGAAGCGTATATTCGCTGGCTGGATGAAGCCATTCACCAAATTGAACTCGAGTTTTAGCGAAAGAAGTCAATGTGATCATTTCCGAGCCTCATCCCATCGCCGATTTGTTCACGCAGCCGCCGGAAAGGCGTTATCGCGGCGTCGATGCGAGTTCCCAGTATTTGACCATGCGTGATGGCACCCAGATCGCGATCGATGTGATGCTGCCCAGCGGGCGGGATCCGCAGGCGCGGCTGCCAGCACTGATGATCATGGCGCGCTACTGGCGCAGTATGGCGCTGCGCTTGCCCGACCGTCCCAATGCAGCTTTGATCGGTCCGCGCGAGCCGATCGCAGACGATCTGTTGGCGCGCGGCTTCGCGCTCGTCGTGGTCGATGGGCGCGGGTCGGGTGCCTCGTTTGGGGTCAGCCGTGCGCCATTTTCGGCTGAGGAAATCGCCGATTATGGGGAAGTCGCTGACTGGGTCGCCGCGCAACCCTGGTGCAGCGGCAAGATCGGCGCGTTCGGCATTTCGTATGAGGGAGCGGCGGCGCTCAGGCTCGCCTCGACCGGTGTGCCGGGGGTGCGCGCGGTCATTCCGCAGGAGATCGAGTTCGACATCTACCCGGATGTCGTCATGCCCGGCGGCATCTTCAATGACTATTTCATGCGCGCCTGGCACGAGAGCAACCGCAAACTCGATGCTGGGATGCCTTCAAGCCTGTTTCCGTGGGCAGCGCGCCTAGTCGTCAAAGGCGTGCGCCCGGTCGATGCCGACCGTGGGGCCCGGTCGCTGTTGGCACAGGCGCTCGCCGAACACCGCGCCAATCTGGATGTCTACGCCGCCGCGAGATCGATCACGTATCGAGACGATTTGTTCGGTGCGTCCGGTGTGACGCTGGACGACTTGAGCGTCTTCCCGCTGCGCCGAGCCATCGAGGACAGCGGAGTGACGATCTTCAGTTGGGCGAGCTGGCTCGACGGCACCAGCGCCGATGCTGCCCTACGCATTCACAATACGTTCGAAAATGCGCAGATCACCGTCATCGGCGCGTGGAAACACGAGATGAGCGCGCACGGCAGTCCGTATCGCCCGCCCAAGAGCAAGCCCGATCCGGCTGCAGCGGAACGTTGGGCGGCACAAGCGCAGTTCTTCGACCAAGTGCTGCAGCGCGCTCAGCCGGTACAGGGTAAGGCGGTCTTCTATTACACGCTGGGTGCAGAACGCTGGCAGCGGGCGGAAGTCTTCCCGCTGCCCGGCGTGCAGATGCAGTCCTGGTATTTGCGAGCTGATCATCAACTCAGCCGCGGTCTGCCTGAGGAGGCGGATGCCGCTGACAGCTACACGGTCGATTTCGCAGCGACGACCGGCACGACCAACCGCTGGCACACACCGATGGCGAAGCCGCTCATCTATCCAGATCGCTCACGTGAAGATCGCCGCCTGCTCACATATACATCCGCGCCGCTCGGTGGCGATCTCGAGGTGACGGGTTATCCGGTCGTGACACTCTATATCGCTTCAAGCCATGCTGATGGCGCTGTCTTCGTTTACCTGGAGGATGTCGATCCGC
>CAYTME010000236.1:0-3358 GCA_964438415.1 uncultured Pleurocapsa sp.
TCGGGTCAATCGAATCTTCAATCCCCCCATTCCCTGCGGTCATGGGGGGCTATTGTTGGGGCGCACCTCCGGCGCGCAAACGACTCAACGTCCTTGCTTCCTCGAACGACGGATTCGCGATTGCCGACGCGGACCTCAAGCTGCGCGGCCCCGGCGCGCAGGCACTCGACGCAGCGCTCGCATTTCTCGAAGCGCAGCGTTGAGGGCAGGCATAGATGGACTCGCCGGCGACGGCCAGGCGTGGGTTTCGCGGATAGAGATAAAGAAAAAATCGAAAAGGATAGTGCCGCCGCGGGCTGAGCAGCTGCCCGTTGCCGCTGCCGCTCGCCTGCGCTACCATCTCGGCCTCGTTCGCACGATGGGTTTTCAGCCGGATCACGCGATGAACCTGCGCCAGATTTTTGTCATTGGAGTCGTTATGGTCATGGTGGGACGGGCGCAGCCGGGCGCGGCCTCCTTGCAGCCTTCTGCCGATCTCCCCTGGTGGAACGATCGCGTCTTCTACCAGATCTTCGTGCGCAGCTTTTTCGACAGTGACGGCGACGGCGTGGGCGATCTGCGCGGCGTGATCGAAAAGCTCGACTATCTGAACGACGGCGACCCGACGACGACGACCGACCTGGGCATCACCGGCATTTGGCTGATGCCCGTGCAGAGTGCCACACGCTACCACGGCTACGATGTCGAGGACTACCGCAGCATCCGGCGGCAGTACGGCAGTCACGACGACTTCCGCGCGCTGGTCGAGGCGGCGCACGCGCGCGGTATCGCCGTGGTCGTCGATTTGGTGCTCAATCACACCTCGTATCTGCATCCCTGGTTTCAAGCGTCGCTGCGCGGCGAGCACCCTTACACCGATTGGTACGTCTGGCGCAGCGAGGATCCGGGCTTTCGCGGGCCGGATGGCCAGATCGTCTGGCACGAATACCAAGGGCGCTTCTATTACGGCGTCTTCTGGAACGGGATGCCCGATCTCAACCTGACCAACCCCGATGTGACGGCGGAACTCTACGATGTCGCCCGCTTCTGGCTGGAGGAGCTGGGCGTCGATGGTTTCCGGCTCGATGCCGTCAAGCATTTCATAGAGGACGGCGCGCAGCAGGAGAATACGCCCGCGACGCGCGCTTGGGCTGCCGCCTTCAACACCCATGTCCACAGCATCAATCCGAACGCAGTCACCATCGGCGAAATCTGGACGAACAGCTTCAACATCGCGCCCTACATCCCGGACAGCGTCGATCTGGCCTTCGAGTTCGATCTGGCGCAGGCGCTCTGGTCGAGCGCAGCCGGGCGCAGCGGGTCGGGCGCGGCCTCACTCTACAGCCGCGCGCTCGATCTCTACCCGCCGGGTCAGTTCGCCACCTTCCTGACCAACCATGACGAAGATCGAGTCATGTCCAACCTGCGCGGCGATGTCGGCGCGGCCAAGACGGCGGCCAGCCTGCTGCTGACCGGCCCCGGCGTACCCTTCCTCTACTATGGCGAGGAGATCGGCATGATGGGACGCAAACCGGACGAACGCATCCGCACGCCGATGCAGTGGACGGAGGAGCCGCTGACGGCGGGTTTCACGAGCGCTGCGCAGCCCTGGCAGCCGCTGGCCGACGATGGGCTGGCCTTCAGCGTCGCCGCGCAGACCGGCGACCCGGACTCGCTGCTCAGTCATTACCGCACACTCATCCACCTGCGCAGCGCACACCCCGCCCTGCGCTCAGGTGATTACGAGGTGCTGCGCAGCGCCAGCCGCCGCGTCTACGCCGTGCTGCGCCGGACGGACGACGAGACGCTGCTGGTGCTGGTCAATCTCGACCGCAGCCCGGTGACCGACTATACGCTGCGCTGGCCGCAGGGCAGCCTGACGGCGGGTGCGGCGGCCACCCCCGTCTACGGCGTGCCGGCGGGTGCGGAGATCGCCCCGCTGGTGGTCAACGCGGCTGGCGGTTTCGACGCCTACCAGCCGCTGCCGGAACTCAGCGCTCGCCAGACGGTGATCCTCCGGCTGGGTTAGCTTGCAGCATCTCGCCGGGGGTGGGCGCAGCTTGCGGTTCCGCGTCACATGTCTGTGCTGCGCTGCCGGCGATGGGCTGCGCCGCCCCGCGTTCTTGCTCGACCAGATGGAGCCGGTAGCGGTCCTTGCGGTCGTGGTGGATCTGGTACGGCACATTCGTCACCACCACGCGATCCAGCCCCGCCAGCGCCAGGTTGAAGATGAAGGCGCTGTTCTGGTGCAGCACCTGCTCCCAGAAGGTATCCATCACGAGCTGCCCCATGATGATATGGACGAAGCCGTCCTCGGTCTCATTCAGCAGCTTGAGCACGTACTCGCGGATCGGCTCGGCCAGCAGGCGGTAGGGTGACTGCACGACCTCGATCGTCCCCTCGCCGATGCGCTCCTGCCACTTTTCGCACACACGTGCCGCCTTTTCCGGGTTGACGCCGATATGCAGCGCCGTCCAGGGAACGCCAAGCGACTTGGCGAAATTGACCATGCGCGCCGTCTCGGCGTGGACATCATCGACCAGGATCAGCGTGCGCACGGGACGCGCATGCGTATCGACGCGGGTGTGCGGCAGGCTGAGGACGCGGGCGACCTCTTTGTAATGATGGTGGATGCGGAAAAAGATGAAGACGAGTGTCGGGATGAGCACGACGACGAACCACGCACCATCGCGGAACTTGGTGATGGCGAAGATGCACATGACGATGAACGTGCAGACCGCGCCGACCGCGCTGATGATCTGGTGGGTGCGCCAGTTCTTCTCATAGTGGAGGTCGGTCTCCAGCCCTTTAACGACCTCACCGGGCTTGAGTTTGCCGATCTTGTGGTAGCGGACGACCATGCCCGCCTGCGAAATGGTGAAGCTGAGGAAGACGCCGACCGCGTAGAGCGGGATCAGCGCCGTCACGCTGGCATTGCTGATGACGACCAGCAGCGTGGCGAAGAACGACAGCGCCACGATGCCCCACGAGAAGACCAGCCGCCCGCCCCGATGGGTGAGCTGGCGCGGCAGGAAGCCATCGCCGGCGGCCAGCGCCGCCAAACGCGGGAAGTCGGCAAAGCTCGTGTTGGCGGCCATGAGCAGGATCAAGGCCGTGCCAGCGATCAGCATGAAGTAGAACAGCGTCCCCTCGCCCCAGACGGTGCGCCCCATCTGCGAGATGACGGTCTCGACTTCGCTGGGGATGGCGTGGATCTGCACCGCGATGAAGGTGATGCCCAAAAACAGGCTGATCAGGATCGCGCTCATCCAGACGAGTGTGACGGCGGCGTTGTGACTCTTCGGTTCCTTGAACGCCTGAATGCCGTTCGAGATCGCCTCGATGCCCGTCAGCGCGGTGCAGCCGCTCGAAAACGCGC
>CAYTME010000236.1:3368-5401 GCA_964438415.1 uncultured Pleurocapsa sp.
ATGCCTTCGTCGGCCGGGTGGGGCAGCAACGCGAACGCGCGCAGCACCAGGAACAGGGTCAGCGACTGGCCCACCTCATGCGCCGCTTCGACACCTTGTACCAGTGTCAGCGTCCCGCTCAAGTAGCGCGCAATGCCGACGATCAGCGTCAGCAGCATTGCACCCAAGAAGAAATACGTCGGCACCGAGAAGATCATGCCGCTCTCGCGGACGCCGCGCAGGTTGACGATCGCCATCAGCCCGATGACGACGACGGCGATCTCGACGCGGTGCTCCGCCAGGCCGGGAAACGCCGATGTGATCTGCGCCACACCCGACGAAATGCTGACCGCCACCGTCAAGATGTAATCGGTCAGCAGCGCCGCGCCCGCGATCTGCGCCATGATCTCGCCGAAATTATCGCGGGCGACAATATACGCGCCGCCGCCGTTCGGGTAAGCGTGGATCGTCTGCCGGTACGAGATGGTGACGACCGCCAGCAGCGCCGCGATCGCCAGCGCGATCGGGATGGCCAGACCGCCGATCGGGAGATCGCCGAACGGCGTCGTGATGTTGGTCGTCCAAATGGCAACGCCCCCCACCGTCAGCGCCAGGATGATCAAGATCTCCTGCGTGGCGTAGGCCGTGCTCGAGAGCGCGTCCGACGCGAAGACCGCCAGTCCAATCGGGCGGCTGATGGCCTGATGCTGCAAATCGGTCGTTTGCAGCCGTCGGCCAAATAAGAGCCGCTGTACTTTGATCGCCATATTGGTCACTTTCCTCCCAGCCTTTTCAAGGCTGCTTCACCCACACTGCGCACACGAATCGAAAAGCGCCCGATCCGGGCTTTGCAACAATGGTTTTATCGCTGTGTTTTTGGGGGATTCGTAATACAAGATGCAATCTCGGCGCCTAGAATGACGCACAGAGCACTGCACACCATTAGACGCCGGGATCGAGTTGTCATTGGAAGTTTTCGACCTTTGCGGTCAAAATCGGCCGCACCAACACTGCACGCCACTATGATCGTAATCCCGCTCCCGTGCGGCGTCAAGACGATTTCGTAGACATGTCGGGGCTGACGCCTTAGAGTCACCGCACAGGTCGAGAACGGCGACCTTGTTTCGAGCGCAGCTGATCGCGTCTCGAAGCCAAGACACATCTTTACACTGTCGTACGCAGGCGCGCCGCCGATGACGCGCATGATTTGAGAAAGGCGATCGGACTTGCCCTATTTTCGCTACGACTCCCCCATCATCGACTGCTTTCCGGGCATCACCGGCGGCGTGATCGAAGCGCGCGGCATCCGCAATGATCCCACACCTCAGCCGCTGGCCGCGCTCTACGAGGCGCAGCAGGCGATGAGCAAGGCGCAGATGGGCATGGTCGCGCCGAGCGAGCTGCCGTCGCTGGCGGCTTGGCGGGCGGCCTTCCGCGCCTTCGGCGTCGATCCGACGCAGTACCGCAGCGCCGCCGAGTCGCTGCTGCGCCGGTTGAGCAAACAGGGCGATATCCCACTCATCAGCACGCTGGTCGATCTGGCCAATCTGGTCAGCATCCGCTATGCCCTGCCGGTCGCCGTCTTCGATGCGGCGCAAATCGCAGGCGGCCTGCGCGTCCACTTCGCCGAGGGACATGAGCCGTTTGCCGACTTGGGCAGCAGCGAGAGCGTGCATCCGCAGCCGGGTGAGGTCGTCTTCACCGATGACGCTGGCATCGTCCACGCGCGGCGCTGGTGCTGGCGGCAGAGCGCCCAGAGCGCCGCCCGCGCGACGACGACCGATGTCTTGATCACGGTCGAGGGGCATCACGCCCAAGCGCGCGCCGATATCGAGGGCGCGCTGCGCGATCTGCTGGCGCTGCTCGGCGATTACGCGGGCGGGGCGCACACGAGCGCCCTGCTCGATGCAGCGCAGCCCGCGTATACAGGCTCCGACCGCGCGTGATCGGCGGCATCCAGCGCGAACGCCCGCACATTAAGACATGGCACAAGCACGCACCCTCCCGATGCGGTATAGACTCCGCGGCTCTCAACGCCTCATCCGGCAGGCGGT
>CAYTME010000236.1:5411-6031 GCA_964438415.1 uncultured Pleurocapsa sp.
CTCGTACCGCGCACAACGAAAGAGATCACATGAGCAGCACGTCACGGGGATCCCTGTGGGAACTGGCGCGCATCTTCACTCGGCTGGGCTTCACGGCCTTCGGCGGGCCGGCAGCGCATATCGCCCTGTTTCATGATGAGTTCGTCAAGCGTCGGCGCTGGCTGACCGACCAGTACTTCCTCGATCTGCTGGGGGCGACCAACCTGATCCCCGGCCCGAACTCGACCGAGATGGCGATGCACATCGGGCACCTGCGGGCGGGCTGGCGCGGATTGGTCGTGGCCGGTGCCTGTTTCATCCTGCCGGCGGCGTCGCTGGTGCTGCTGCTGGCGTGGCTCTACGTGACCTACCAGGCGACCCCGGCGGCCAACTGGCTGCTGTACGGCATCAAGCCGGTCATCATCGCCGTGATCGTGCAAGCGATCTACAACTTGGGGACGAAGGCGGCCAAGTCGATCTTCTACATCGCGCTGATGACCGCTGTCTTCGCGCTCTACCTGCTCCGCATCAACGAGATCGTCCTGCTCTTTGGCGGAGCGCTGCTGGCGCTGGCCGTCATGAACGCTCGGCGTTTGACAAGCGGCGGCGCGGCGGCGCTGGCCGCGATCCCGCCGCTGCAG
>CAYTME010000237.1:0-3345 GCA_964438415.1 uncultured Pleurocapsa sp.
CCGCTCTTCTCGTCTGCAGGTGCGAGATAATCTCACATGACTACCGACTTTGATGAGCGCACAGTTTTCAAACGTTCGGCTGATGCGAATCTGGGTATCATGAAGGGGCATGCGGCACGTTGAGTTTGGAGTGAGTAGCGGAGCATTCCTCAAACGATGAAACAGTTCGTACTGGAATATCTCGCCAGAGAATTGGCGCTTGCGGGAAACGGCGTGGTGACGCTGGAGCACCACACAGCCGATCTGCATATCCGCCTGAAGGATGGGCGCACGGTCGCGGTCTACGTCATCAACCGCGCGCTGCGCCTGCCGGAGATCCGCGAGACGCTCGAACGCAATTCGGTGCTGCGGCTGCACACGCTTTATATCGTCGATCAGCGGCTGCTGCCCGCCCACCAGAGCGAGGGGCATGTCGCGTACTGGATGGCGGCGCTGCACACGCTGGGCGATGGGCGCATCTACACATACCAGTGTGACCGGCGCGATGTGACGATCATGCCGCTGCACATCGATTGGAAGTGGGGTGACGGACCGCGTCGGTTCGAGTACGGACCAGCCGTGCAGGTAAGCGGGCTGCGCGCCAGCGTACAGGAATGCTCATCCAAACACATCGCCGGCCTGTATTCTGGCGCGGATTTCGGCGATGCCCCCTTCTGGAAGAAGCGCACACCGCTGGATGACATGAACCAGCGCTATTCGTGGCGCAATTTCTCGTACCAATCGCGCAAGCGGCGCGCCCAAGCGGAACCCGATGAGGCCGAGGCGGCTTGGGACGCTTGGGAGCACTTCGAACAGCACTACGGAGACACCGGCGAGTATTACAGCGGCGGCACCTGGCAGGATGACGCGCGCCAGCGTGCGCGCAGCGGCGGCGCCGGTCGCGGCCAGGCGGGCTATGAGGTGGTCGACTCGGCGCATTACCGGCTGCTGGGCGTCAACATCGGCGCGACGCTCGACGAGGTAAAGTCGGCCTACCGGCGCAAGGCGCGCGAAAATCACCCCGATCTGCATCCACCACAGCAGCGCCCGGAGTACACCGCCAAGATGGTCGCCATCAATGCAGCGTTCGAGGCGATCCGCAAGTCCCTCGCGGGCGAGTGAGCGGGTTTTCGACAGCCTCCAAAATCGGTCGTGCCAACAAAAAAACGCCCGCCGGCGATCGGCGGGCATGATGGACGGACGACGCAGACATCGTCCCTACGGGGCGTCGTTGGGGAGGATGCCGGTCTCGTGCAAGATGGCCAGCACGACCTCGCGCAGGGCGGAGTCCGGCGTGCCGGCGGGCTGCTCGGCGCGAGAGCGGCTGAGGCGGGCGGCGTCTTCCCAGGTCAGGCCGCCGATGAGGGCGAGCGCGAGCGTGCCGATGAGCACGATCAGCGCATCTTGGACGGCGGCGAGCTGCGGCGCGTGAGCCACCAGCAGGGCGACGACGATGCTGACGATGGCGATGATGACACGGCGCGAGCGCAGCGCGATCACGATCGGGTCGAGGACGGGGACGCGGCGGGACGAGTCCATGGTCGGGCCTCCTTTTTTTGTGAACTTGAGATTGGGAATTGGGGAAATGGATTCAGGGCGGCTTGCCCGCACCCTGAGTCCATCTCCCAGGCGCGCTGGCCGTTCGGGAGAAGGACTCAGGGTGCGGGCAGCGATCTGCCGGATGCAGCGCCTAAGCCGATGGTCGAAACATGTCCATGATCCACGACCTCGGCGAGCAGCAGTTCAAGTCCAAAATGTGCTGCTCGGTCGTGGATGACTTTCGACCACGGGCTTAGAACTGCGGCAGCTCGTCGAGCGTGATGGCGAGCGGACGCGCCAGCAGCTCCCGCTGGCAGGTGAACGGCTCGCGCCCGATCTGCCAGACGTACTCCCAGGCTTGGAAGAGCACGATCTGCGGAAAGGTGGTCTGGATGTCGTCGAGCAGGCGCGACCAGCAGTAGGCCTTGGTATCCCAGCCTTCGCCGCTGGACGGGATGGGACCGAACTCGAACAGGCCGAACGGCTTGCCGAGCGCGACCATCTGGTCATAGCCGCCGTAGCGGTTGAGATCGAGCGTCTCTTCATCGACGCGCATGTAGTGGTCGAGTCCGACGAGATCGACGACATCATCGCCGGGATAGTAGTAATCGGCGCGCTGTGCCCATTCATCCCAGGGCGTGTTCGGGCTGTAGACCCAGAGCAGATTGTCCAGGCCTTTGGTCTGGGTGAAATAACGGTGCATATCACGCCAGATGGCGGCGAATGTCTGCTGTTCTTGACGATGCCACCAGAACCACGCGCCGTTCATCTCGTGGAAGGGCCGCCAGAGGATGACGATGCGTTCGGCTGCAAGCTGAGCCAGCCCATCGGCGACCAGATCGAGCTGCGCCAGCCACTGCGCGCGGCAGTCGCCACCCTCCAGGATGCGGGTACCATCGAGCGGCGGGATATCGGCCTGAGCCTGTTCATCCCAGAATTGGTAGCTGGCACTGTCGCCGGTGCACGGGTTCTTGGCGTGCCAGGAGAACGAAATCAGGTACCCTTCGGCATGCTTTGCCCGCGCGTAGGCGACCGCATCCGCGATGCTTTGTTCGGGTGTTTGATCGGGCCGCTGCAGGTCGAAGCCGGTGAGGGCGGGCCAACGCTCGGTCAGCTCGAACACGCGCGCGATCTGCTCATTGGCGCTTTCGATCGAGGTTTGCTCACCGTAGCTGCCGAACTGGCCGACGATGACGCCGCTGCCCGCCAGGCCGCTCAGATAATCGAGGACGGCCTGCCTGGGCGGCGGGATCGGGGTCGATGTAGGGGCGACGGTAGCGGTTGGCGGCGGCTCCGTCGGTGCAAAGGCGATCTGCGGCTGCGCTTCCGGCACGAAGCGGAGGATCAAGGTGACAACGAGCACACCGATGACGCCAGTGATAACGCCGAGGACGAATACGACCAGACGGGGGATCTGCTGCAAGACAAGCCTACCTTCTCACTCGATGGATCGGGGTGAGGCGGCGAGTGGATCGACCGGTCAGATGCTCGATGCATCGCGCATGCCGCATCACTCCGCCTCTCATCCCGCATCGCTTCACTCCGTTGATTTCATGATTGTGGGCGTTTTTGCGCACCCTGTCCAGACGCAGAACGTCCTAGTACTCCGGCATCTTCGATCATCCGCTTGAACCGACGGGAACTCAGGCGGCCTCATGGGGTCGACCAATGCCGGGACGCGACCCCGCCTTAGGCACGCCGCGGCCTGGTCTTGAGCCAGCTTTTCAGCCGTTCGGCGATCTGGCGTCGGCTTTCGCCGGTGCGCACCAAGTCGCTGGCGGCGGCGCTGGAGAGGCCGAGGCGGCGCAGCGTCTGCCCCCAAGCGGT
>CAYTME010000237.1:3355-3606 GCA_964438415.1 uncultured Pleurocapsa sp.
GCAGCAGATGGCAGCTCATCGCGACTGCGCAGCGCGCCCACGGGTGGACGATCCTCGCCGGCGGGGTGGGGATTGAGACGTCCGGTCATGCCGCCTCCTCACTCCACAAGACGATGATGTTCGCATCCGCCTCCAGCGCGTCGAGGACGGCGGCATCGACGAGGCCATGCCAGACGACCGCGTTCGGATCGGGCGTCAGGTTGGCGTCCGGCTGGCCGGTGACATCCGTCCACGCACCCGGATAGCTGGCG
>CAYTME010000237.1:3624-5978 GCA_964438415.1 uncultured Pleurocapsa sp.
CTCAACCCAACGGGTGATGATCTCGACTCGGTACATCGCTCATCTCCTGATCTGCATCAAGATCGGCGTGATGGGGCTGTTGTAGACCGCGCGCACGCCTGCCTGCGTATTGTGCGTGCTGTTGGTGATGGTCGTGCCGCGCTGCGTCCACGACACGCCGGCGTCCGCGCTTGTGTAGAGGCTGTGATCGTCCCCAGTCACGACCACACGCAGGGCGTTCGGCGTGCCGACGCCGGTCACGCTGATGCGGTTCGTCGCCGTGCCGCTGCTGACGCTGTCGAGACGGGCGAGCCAGTCCGTGTTGGCGCGATTGCGATAGAGATAGGCGTGCCAGTAGTTCAGGTCGCCGCTGGCGCGGTACCAGAAACCGCAGCGCAGTTCGGCTGCCGCCGGCGGCAGCGTGAAGTAGAAGTCGAACGTGCCGTCGGTGTAGGCGGTTACTTCCGGATTGAGCGTCATCAGCTTGACGCTCACCTCATCGACGATATAGGTGATCGGTTTGGTGTCCGGATTGTACGATGCCTGCGCCGCCGATGCGCGTCCCATGCCCCAACCCGTGCCGACGACCTCGATGCGATGACTGAGCGGCATGGCAAAGCGCAGCGTGCCGGTCGCGGCGGATACCACACCTTGAACCTCGTACCACTGTCCGGCAGTCATAATGCTTTGGAAGATGCGCGGACGCGAGTCGGTGCCCGTGCCGTCATTGAAGAAACGGGCAGCGCCCGTGCCCGCACCGCCGCCGCTGGCGACCTCGGTTAACGTGACGGCGGGTGCGCCAGTGCCCAACTCGACCGTCCAGCCCGTCGGCAGCCCGCCGCTCCACGTATCGAAGCTGTTATTCACGAGCAGCTCCGAGCCAACCAACTGCGAGAAACTGCTGATGCGGATGCCGCCGTTTCCGCCGATGCCGGGTAGGGCGAGCAGCAAATCGAGCGCGCTGCTCATCTCAGCCCCCGATCGCCACGATGAGCGTGCGCTCCGCCGCCTGATTGACGTCCGCGCCGCTCGACGTGTTCAGGCTGACCAGCCGCACGTACGGCCACATGCCGACCATCGCCAGCTTGGCCGGCGCAGTGTAGACGCCCGCCGCACTGGTCGCGATGCCCGTGATCTTGATGCGCGCACCTTCCTCGTCGTAGACCTTCAGCCAAGTCGAGCCGTCCGCCGACACTTCGAAACCGATGTCGGCAGCCGTCCATGCGCTCGGCGTCCGCACCGACAGCAGGCGCAGTCCCCGCGCCCGCACACGGCCATCGCTTCCAGCGTAGAGATCGCTGCTCGCCGCCGCGCCGTTCGCGATCGTGACGGTGAGCCGGTTCTGCCCGGTCGTATCTTGTGTTAGTCTCATCGATCAAGCTCCTGGATCGTCTTTATCGGTCAAACCCTGCACCCGCGCCATTTGGTAGATCAGGCGCAGCATGACGAGCAGGATCGGTTTGACGGCGTTGAGCGCCGCCGCCTCGCGGATTTGATCGCGCAGCGCGGCGAAGTCCGCCGTGCGCAGCCCCTCCCCTGCCGCGGCGATCGACTGCGCCCGACGCACGCTCGGCGGCGGCTGCCGCCGGTCGATTGCGGCAATGGCGGCATCGACTGCCGCCTCGGCCGACGGCACATCCGTCCCGTCGGCCAAGTGGATGATGAGCGCGCGCGGGCTGCGGCTCGCGCCCAAGTAGCGGTCGCCGAGACGAACGCGCAGCGCATCGTCGATATCCTCGATCTCCCGCACCGCTCCGCGCGGGTATTCCAGGTCTGGCATCAGCTCACCTCCCGGACGGCGAACTGCGGGTGCAGGTCGCCGCCGCCCGTGCCGGCTCCGGCGTAGAGCGTGGCGGTTGAGCCGGATACCCGCCACTGGAGTCTGAACGTGTGGCTGCCAGCGGCGAGGGCGCTCGTCCAGACGGCGAACGACACCGACCTGCCCGGCGGGGATGAGCGGTCGATATAGTTGGCCACCAGGCCGTCATCGCCGGCCAAGCGCGCGCCATCGACCAGCACGTCGAAGAAGACGGTATTGGCCGCTGCCATCGTCATCGTGCCGCAGAAGGTGATCAGCACGCGCCCGCCGGTCGTCGTGACCGTGAGCGACAAGTCGTCGGCGTCGACGTTCACGAATGATGTGCTGCTGGTCGTGTAGTCGGCGCTCTCATTGACGTTGTAGAGCGCGGTCGGCGGCTCTTTGAGCGCGATCAGGTTGTCGCGCAGGTGGGTGGTAAGCAGCGATGCCGTGAGCACTTCGCCGTTCACCCATGTGCGCGGGGCTGTATAGGCCATGCAGTTCCTCTCGTGTCATGGGGTACATTCGGGTTTGGGGGCAGCGGACGCCCCCTGGGTCGTCCCTACGAAACGAACCC
>CAYTME010000238.1:0-4019 GCA_964438415.1 uncultured Pleurocapsa sp.
ATCGACCATCGTCAACCTCGTTTGCCGCTTCTACGAGCCAACCGGCGGGCGCATCACCATCAACGGACGCGACTACACCGAGCTGACGCTGCACAGCATTCAGTCGCGCATCGGGATGGTCTTGCAGACGCCGCACCTGTTCAGCGGCACCATCCGCGAGAACATCCGCTATGGCAAACTCGACGCTGATGATCAGGCGGTCGTCGAGGCAGCCGAGATCGCCGGTGCGCATGACTTCATCATGACGCTGGAGAAAGGCTACGATGAGCAGGTCGGCGAAGGCGGGGTGCTGCTCTCGGTCGGCCAGAAGCAGTTGATCAGCTTGGCGCGCGCGGTGTTAGCGCAGCCGGAATGGTTCATCATGGACGAGGCGACCAGCTCGGTCGATACCCTGACGGAGGCCTTGATCCAGCGCGGCATGGAAGCGCTCATGCAGGGTCGGACGAGCTTCGTCATCGCACACCGTCTGAGCACGATCCGCCGCGCCGACCGCATCCTGGTCATCGACGGCGGACGCATCACCGAACAAGGGACGCACCAAGAGCTGCTGCGCCAGCGGGGGCATTACTACCGCCTGTACACACAGCAGTTCCGCAGCGAGCGCGAACACGAACTCGCGTGGGAGCCGGCGCTCGAAGGTGCGGCCGATTGAGCGTCACATAGTGAGGGGATGGCCAGCAGGCCGTCCCTTCTACAAATCGAGCACGCTCAGATCGCTGGCTCGACTCAGCAGGGCACGCGGCAGGCCGACGAGCGCCATCTCTTCACGCGGGTCGAGCGCCAGCGTCGTGAAGGGCACAATCCCCCAATGCCGCTTCAGCCCCAGCGGCAGCGCCAGCGCCAGCTTGACGATGACCCCCTCGATTACCGGCCAACGCTCGCGCGCGTAGGCGCGCGTCAGCACGAGCTGCTGCTGTCCTCTACCGACCAGCGGCATCGTCTGTTTGACGATCGACGCCCACTGTCCTGGCGTCGGAACGCGCGCGATCTGGCTTTGGATCGCGCCTGGATAGTCTCTCAGCCATCCGCGCAGATAGGCGGCGCAGACCTCGGCCTGCATGACGCGGACGATCGCGCGACGAATGCCGCGCCGGCCGCTCTCATCCTGCTGGTCGGTGACAGTCACTTCGGACAGCGCCAGCCGCCGATCGTCGACCGGAAAGCACTTCAGCGACCGCGCGCCGACATACTCCGCCCATCCCTGTCCGCGCGGCATCGCCAGACGCCAGACTTGCTTAAGGGTTGCATCGCTGTAACCGTGCGTCGGTGAGGTAAAATCGTAGCCGCGCTGACGGCCTTCGGTGCGGTATTCGATGATCAGCGGTTCCATCGCCAGGCCGCGCTACCGCGGCTTGGGGCGGATCGTGTTGAAGAACTTGCGCATCGCCTCGACCATGCCCGCGCCTGTCAGCACGCTGCCGGACATGAACGACCATTTGTAGCCGATGCGCTCCGCCTGGGCACGCATCCGCTTCTGTTCGTTGCGGTACTGCGAGACCAGCTCCTCGACCGTCATATCGACGCCCCAAACATCGGACTTGTTGATGATGACAAAAAAGGCGCGCAGATTGCGCGACGCCTCCGGCTCGTCATCGATCATTTGCAGGACGAAATTCAGCGCATCTTTATGCATGGCGATATCGGTGTGATCGACCATGAAAATGATCCCGCGCGGTCTGGCCTCGCGGAACAGCTCAACCCAATCGGTCTCCCACATGGCGTATTCGCCGCCGACATCGCGGTTCGGCTTGAGTTTGAGATAGCGTCCATCGTCGACTTGCGAATTGAAGGCGGGCATCAGGTCTCCACCGGCGGCTGTCGGCTCCGGCGCAAAATCGCCCACCGACGCCAAATTGCGCCGCAGCCATTCGATCAGAGTCGTTTTGCCCGTCTGGCGCGCGCCGAGCACGATGAACGACAGTCCGCTGATTTTGACGTAGAAGAAGTCTTCCAGACTGCCGATGTTGCGGCTGATGCCGCGTGAGACGCTGCTGATCGAGCCGAAGATGATCGTGATCAGCGTATCGAGGATGTTGCTCATGAGCTTACTCATCATGTGACTGTCGATTATGGATCATGACTCGTTATACGCGCCCCGACGGCTGAAGTTGCGCCTGTCAGCGTCCCCCATCCCGAGCAGTCGCAGTTTTCGCCTTCTGCGGCCAGAGTGCGTATAATCCGCCTGTCAGATCATATAGCGAAACAAGGAGAGTGCCTATCGCGGTCTTTGGAGTGCAGCAGCCTACATCGTCTACCGCTCGCATCAGTATTTGTATGTGTATGGAGCATATAATGCGTAAACTCACTTTTCTCCTCGCGGTCTGCCTTGTATTGGTCGTGGCCGTCGTGCCCGCAGTCGCCCAGAGTCAGCCTTTTGCAGGCCAGACGGTGGTCGTCGTCACCCAAACCGGTCGCTCGATCGG
Organism: uncultured Pleurocapsa sp.; assembly: GCA_964438415.1. GTDB lineage: Bacteria > Chloroflexota > Anaerolineae > Aggregatilineales > Phototrophicaceae > Flexifilum. The sequence goes on from CAYTME010000238.1 coordinate 2,424, forward strand.
CGGGCCGGTCGAAGATTTCAAAGGCGAGTGGGAGGCCATGACCGGCGCGACCGTCCAGCTCCAGCAGTTCGCCTTCGGCGAGCTGTTCGAGAAGATGGTCACCGCTTTCGAAACCGGTTCGATCGACTACGATGTCATGATCTTCCCGGCCGGTTGGGCGGGCGATTTCATGGCCCCTGGCTACCTAGAACCGATCTCCGATGACGTGCTCAACGCGCTCGAGCCGGACGATATCATCCCGCTGTATGCCGACCGCATCACCGCCTGGGGCGATACCGTCTATGCGCTTCCCTACGATGGCGACGCCCACATGCTCTATTACCGTAAGGACTTGGTCAACCCGAACTCGCCGTATGCTGCGGAGTTTGAGGCGACGTACGGCTTCCCACTCGATGAGCCGACCACCTGGAGCCAGTACCTCGCCATCGCCGAGTTCTTCAATGGGCGCGAAGTCGAGACGGCGGGCGAGATGGCACCCATCTTCGGTGTGGCCGAAGCGCAGCGCCGCGAAGCCCAAAGCTACTGGGTCTTCCTCTCGCATGCCGCTGGGTATGCCAAAATCCCGGGCAACCCCTGCTTCTTCTTCAGCTGCGACGATCTGACCCCGCAGGTCAATAACCCCGGCTGGGTGCGCGCGCTCGAGGATTACATCAAGATCCGCGACTTCGGCCCGGCGGAGATGATCAACTGGGATGTGTCGGATACACGCGTGCAGTTCCCGGCCGGCTGCTGCGTCCTCAATATCGACTGGGGCGATGTCGGCCCGATCTCCTACAACCCGAACGCCTCGGTCATCATCGGCGACACGGGCTTCGCTCCGCTGCCAGGCGGCGACCAGTATTGGGATTACACCACCGGTGAGTGGGTCACACCGGAAGGCGGCAACCCGGCTCCGTTCATCGCCTTCGGCGGCTGGATCATCGGCGTGGCGGCTGACAGCGACGTTAAGGAAGCAGCGCTCGACTTCGCGGCCTTCATGGCGCGGCCTGAACTCGTCCGTCAGCTCGCCGTGACGCCGGATACGGGCATCAACCCGTCGCGCTTCAGCCAGCTCGAAGATCTGTCGCTCTGGACAGATGCAGGCTTCGACGAAGAGGGCGCACGCGATTACCTCGACGCGATCCTCAACACCATCAACCACCCGAACGCGGTGCTCGATCTGCGCATCCGCGGCGCGGCGGAATACTTCAGCATCCTGGACACCGAAATCGCCCGTGCGCTCGCGGGTGAAGTCAGCGCCCAAGAAGCGTTGGATGCTGTCGCCGCTCAGTGGGATGCTGTGAGCGACCGCCTGGGTCGCGACAGCCAGCTCGCGCAGTACCGTGCGTCGGTCGGCTTCAGCGAATAGTGCCTCATCTCAGCCGCCGGGCGATGTCCTCAGCGGCGAGCTGCGTGTGGGCGTTCACGGTGAACGCCCACCGCCGACATCAAACGCGCTAAAGACAAAAAAGTATGTGTTCATCTTCAGAGAGCCGACCGAGCGGAGCGACACATCATGCAAGCATCTTCTTTGCGGCCCACGACAACGGGTGAAAATACTGCCGATACGATCCTCAAGCGCGTTTTTTTAAGCCCTGCGATGCTTCGCTGGATTCC
>CAYTME010000238.1:4029-5935 GCA_964438415.1 uncultured Pleurocapsa sp.
TGGTCGCTCGGTATCAGTTTCACCGATATCCAGCGTGGACAAGCGCGCGCCGCCGCCATCCGCGAACCGGACGCGCCGACGGGCGTGCTCGGCCTCGGCTTCAATCTGACGCTCGACAATTACGGGCGCATGGCCAATGATGGACGTCTGCATTCCGCCGTGCGCAACACGTTCACGTTCGTCATCGGCGGCGTGATCGTGCAGTATGTGGTCGGCTTCGGGCTAGCGCTGCTGCTCAACCAGCCATTTGTCGGGCGCAACCTCGTCCGCGTCATCTTCCTGATGCCGATGATGATGACACCTGTCGCTGCGGCCTACACCGGTCGTATGATGTTCGACTCGACAATCTCACCACTCGCGCAGTTTCAGCGCACGCTCTCCGCCGCGTTCGGCACACAGATCGCCATCCCATGGCTGACCGACCCGGCCTGGGCACCGCTCACGATCATCCTGATCGACAGTTGGCAGTGGATCCCGTTCATGACCCTGCTGCTGCTGGCCGGGATGCAGGCCATCCCAGATGAGATCTACGAGGCGGCGCGCGTCGATGGCGCGACCACGCTGCAAATCATCCGCAAGATCACTTTTCCGATCCTGCTGCCGATCTCGGCGACGGTCATCTTGATCCGCGCGCTCGAGATCTTCAAGATCATCGATGTCATCGTCGTGACGACGGGCGGCGGCCCCGGCTCCTCGACCGAGTCGCTGACGATGTACATCTTCACCACCGCCCTGACCTTCGGCAATTTCGGCTACGCCGCTGCCATCTCGTACATCCTGCTCATCTCTGTGATCGTGTTTGCGACGACTTTCCTGTTCCTGATGCGGCGCGTCACGCCGCCAGCCAATTGAGGGGGTATCGCCATCATGCTGCATAAACGCACCCCCGTGCAGACCGTACTGCTCTACGCTGTCGTGCTCTTTTGGTGTTTCATCGTCCTGTTCCCGTTCTACTGGCTGTTCACGACCTCGCTCAAGACGCCGATCGCCGTCAGCCGCGGCCCGCGCTACGTGCCGGGCTTGGACTTCACGCCGACAGGCGAGCACTGGCAGTATCTCTTCAACGAGCAGCGCGATCAGACCCTGCGTCACTTTCGCAACAGCCTGATCGCAGCCAGCGGCAGCACCGTGCTGGCGGTCATCATCGGGTCGATGGCGGGCTACGGCTTGTCGCGCTTCCGCTACTACTGGAACCGCCTGGGCTGGACGAACGACAATATCGCTTTTTGGATCATCTCCAACCGCTTCCTTCCGCCGGCGCTGTTCGTCGTCCCCTTTTTGATGATCTACACGTTCTTCGGCCTGGTCGATACGCATATCGGCCTGATCTTGGCCTACACCATGTTCAACATCCCGTTCTCGGTCTGGATCATGCGCGATTTCTTCAACAGCCTGCCGGTCGATCTCGAAGAGAGCGCGATGGTCGATGGCGCGACACGCCTGCAAGCGTTCCTGCGCATCGTGCTGCCGCTCAGCGCGCCGGGGCTGGTCTCGGTCGCCATCTTCGCCTTCGTCTTTTCGTGGAACGAGTATCTCTACGCGCTAATGCTGACCAACTTCCAGGCCATCACGATGCCGGTCTTGATCGCCGGGCAGAACAACACGCGCGGGATTCAGTGGTGGTATATCTCGGCGCTCACGCTGACCGCCGTCGCGCCCGTGATCGTGATTGGGCTGCTGCTCGAACGGTACATCACGCGCGGGCTGGTCGCGGGCGCGCTCAAGGGGTAAATCGCTGCGCTGCGTCAGGTCAGTTCGAAGAAATCGACGATCGCCGCCCACATGACATCGACTTGGTCGAGCAGTTGATGATCCGAGTCGACGATGCGCAGATCGACATTCGGGTGCTGCTGGGCAAAGCGGACGCTCTGCTCGACTTCGACGCTTTCATCACGCCGACCGTGGA
>CAYTME010000239.1:0-3350 GCA_964438415.1 uncultured Pleurocapsa sp.
TACCGCATCCCACCACCCAATTCGCCAGATGCGAGATAATCTCACCGCACTACCAACATCGGTACCGTCATCGAAAAACGTGATACGCGCACGGCCGGTTTCATTGGTGCGGATTGTATCTCCCGTGCCGATGATGGACTCGACAGAAACAGCGATCCAGTTGACTGTATCGACACGTTTGACATCAACACCCGCCGCAAGCACCTCAAGCGTGGCGGCCAAGCCGTTCGACTGCGCACTGACAGGTGCAATCGTAAAACATGCCCAAGCGCAGAGCCACAATGCACCAAGATGGCCGCGAAAACGTTGCCAATGTGATTGAAACATACCGTTCACCGATATGAGATGCTGCACCCACCGTTCACATGATAACCCGATTTTGCATGCGCGAGGCAGTGTGCAGGCACCTGAATTTCGTACAATTGTCGCAGCGGCTCGTTAGCGTCCTCACGTGACCCTGCGGGTGTTGTCGAAGGAGACCCTCCAACCCAGTGTCGGCGCCCGGACAAACTCCCCTGTACGACCCGACTCGACACGCCAGAGTGCGTACTGCTTCTCTAGCGGCAGCGCGTAGGGACTGAAATATGGCCCGTGCAAAGCCTCGAAATACTGCCCAAGGATCGTGTAGGTCTCGATATCGTCGGGCGCGACGAAGAAAGCGAGGGGCGCAGATGGCAGCGTCTCGAACCAGATACGGTCGACTGCCTGGGCCGGTGTGATTTCGAGCGGCAGATCAACCTCCCAGAAGCGCGACAAGACCGCGAACGGAGGCTCTGGCAGTGTATAGCGTGTGATCAGGTACGACTGTGTCCCGGTGGGAAGGTCGAGAGCGCGGTACATGACATCCTCGTAATCCAATTCGCGCCGCAGTTGAAGGTTGAACTGTGGCAGATGGATGCCGAAGTAATAGACAACCTGCGACAGCGCCAGTGCTGCGCCGATCGGCAGGATTGCCCTGCCCAGCCAGCGCCCCACATACACGCCTATACCATACCTCAGCCCGAGCGCAGTGACCAGCGACAAAGCCGGAAATGCGACCAGGAAGCGCACCGTATAGCGGCTTTCGCCGACCACCCCGAGCAAGCTGTTGCCGACCGCAGTCCCGATCATCCATATGATGAGCAGCGGTGCAGCAGGTGTATCCAAGCGCCAGGCTAGCCACGCCAGACCGATGAAGAACGCAGGCAGCATCCAGGGCAGCACGAGCGCCGTATCACCGCCGTAGTACAGCCCACTGCTGTCGGGCAGGTGGATGTAATGCAGCAGCGCCGGCCCGAGCATCTGGCGGAAATACAGGCTCCACAAGCCATCATCCGGTCGCGAGAGGAGCAGCCGCGTCCAGAACTCGCCTGTCACGCCCATGTCGTCTAGACGTGGAGCGAGCGTCCCGCTGCGCGCCCACAGAGTCAGGTAGACGGGCAGCGCGATCAGCAGCGCGCTCACCGTCATGGACATCAGGCCGTGCCCGCGACGCCGCCAGCCGAACAGATGCAGCAGCAGCCAAACCACCGTCAGCAGGGGGAAGAGCAGCCGGCCACCTTCGTGAAAATATGCAGTCGCCCCCAAGCAGACGCCCGCCAGCGACCAATCGACCGGCCAGTTGTGCTTCCACGCACGTCCTAAGAACCAGAGTGCAAGTGTGCCAGCCAGCGCGTCCGGCGGATTGATCATGCCCAAGCGGGTCAGGTGGATGTGCGGCGGCAGGGTCGCCAGCAGCAGCGCGGCTAGAAGCGCAGTCCGCCGGTCAAACCAGGTGCGCGCCAGCCCGTAGAGCGCAGCGACGGTGAGCGCACCGACGATGGCGGCAGGCAGACGCAAGCCGATGAAGTTCGCGCCGAACAAGCCGACAGATGCCCGCTGCCAGGTGACGTAGACCCAGGTGAATGGTGCGACAGCATCCATCGGCTGCAGGATCGGCGTCGTCGGCATCTCGCGCAGGCGCGCGATCTGCGATGCGGGGTACAGCTCATCGACATGCACATGTACGAAATCGCCCAGCCCCCACACCCGCAGCGCGAATGCCAGCAGCACGATCAAACCGAGCGGCAGCAGTTCCGTGCCCTGCTGCGTCATCGACTGCCAGAGGGTGCGTCCGTCGATGCGCCCGCGCCAACCGCTCAGGCCAATGACGATCAGCACGGCACCGCCGTAGAGCAGCGCCGACTGCAGCACGTAATGGACGGGCCAATCGTAAACGCTGATCGCTGTCAGCAGTGCCAGCAGCCCCGCTCCGAGCACGACCGGGGTTAACCGAGCTTTTCCCTGCACCGCGGGCACACGAATCGGCTCGGTGCCCTCCCGTGGTGCGGCTAACCGCAAACAGATCGCGCCCACCCCGATCAAGAGCAGCCCCTGCGGGATGTACGCATAGTAATTCAGCGGTGCGAAAGCCGCTGCCGCGCCGGTCATGCACAGCCAGGCGAGGACGAGTGACAGTCGGCGCGTCGGCGACGGCATCATAGACTCCTATGAGACGAACTTGCACCGACTCCGATTATAGGATGTACTCCGCCCCCGCGCGTCACGAGATGCGCTGGCGGACCAGCCAGTCGTGGATGGTTTGCGCCGTTTCACGCTGATTGTGCTCGTGCATTAGGTTATGCGCTGCGTTTGGGATGACGATGAAATCTTTGCCGTAGTATGCGGCGGAGCGTCTCAACCCATCGACCGTGATCACGGCGTCGAGCTGGCCCGCCAGCCAAAGCATAGGCGAGCGCACCTCTTCAGGGCGCGGCGGCGACCAAAAGGGCCAGTTGTGCTGGTAAGTCACGAGAGCCGACTCGCCTCCGAGTCTGCGGTGCAGCGCCTCCGGCGTGAGGATCGAGCGATTGCTGAGCAGCGCGCGTGCGGCACGGGCCGGGCTGCGCATGTATCCATCTGCGCTCAGTGTGATGAGCTGGAGCAGCACGCCGATCGGGTCGGCGCGCAGCATCAGCGGCAGGCTTTCGAGAAGGACACTGTGCGCGACCCACGGGGCGACGAGCACATACGCTGGTAGTTGATCGCCGGCGTGCTTGAGATACCACAGGATGAGCGCGCCGCCCATGCTGTGCCCCATCAGGACTGGGGCGGGCTGTGTGCGCTCGATCTGTGCGCGCAGGAACTTGAGATAGTAACTGAGCGTGCACCAGCGCAGCGGGCGCTGTGGCGGTGATCCGGCGTGACCCGGCAGGCTGATCGCGATCGTCTGCCAGCCCCACTCGGCAAACAGCGCCTGCCAGCCTTCCCAACACCAAGCGCCGTGCCACATGCCGTGCTGCATCAGGATTGGCGCTGCGAAACGCCGCTCGTGCGGCGTGTAGGTGATCCGCTCGATGCCGTCCTCCAGCGTGCGGGCGATGGTGAACATG
>CAYTME010000239.1:3380-3631 GCA_964438415.1 uncultured Pleurocapsa sp.
GTGATGGCGCGGCCGTGTAGCGTGGCAGCACGGTGAAGCTGCGCGCGATTTCCTCCAGATCGGTGCGGTACGGGCTTTCACTGGGCAGCACCACATAGATGCGGATACCGCGCTCCTGCACTGCGCGAATGTATTCCGGATGCGGCTTGCCGACGTAGCCATCGGTCACGATCAGCGCCTTACGCACGGGCGGGCGCGTCTGCTCTAGCAGATGCCGCATGACGCAGTTGATATCTGTCCCCATCGTCGAG
>CAYTME010000239.1:3645-5933 GCA_964438415.1 uncultured Pleurocapsa sp.
CTTGAGCTGATCGGACGGCATTGGCTCGACCTTATTCGAGAATTGAAACACACTGGCGCTGCCCCTGACTGCGTAGGGCACCAGTAAGCCGATCAGGTGCGGCAGCAGATTGGACATCGACCCGCTCACATCGAGGTAGACATGGGCGCGGCTCGGCTTGCCCGGCGCGCGTGCGCGCACCGTCCCCGGCTGACCGTAGAGCAGCCCCTGCACGCCGAGCAGCCGCCGGGCTGCGATCAGCCGGTCGCGCGCATTCGGCAGGACGTTGAGGCCGCTCATCGCCGGCAGCAGCACCCGCGAGCGCCGCTGCTCGCGTCCTGCTCGCGGTCCCAGCGCGCGCTGCAAGACGCGGTTGAAGGCGCGTCGGGCGTCCTCGGTCGAGGGACCGATGGCGCTGAACCAATCCGTGAACTGCGCATTTTCGCCGCGCTTGCGTGTGGCGAACGGCGGCGCTGGCCATGATCCGACCACACGGCGCATGACCTCGCCCATGAACGGGTCGTCGAGCACGCCGCCCTCGCCATCCAGATCGTTGTGATCGCCGATGAGAACCGGCTCGATGATCGCCTCCCCGCGCTCGATCTTCTGCTTCAGATCCTCTTTAATCAAGCGCAAGATCTCCTCGTACAGCGGCGCGGCGATGCGTGACTTGCCTCCGCGCGGGTAGAGCCGCTCCAACACTCGGCGCGTCCCCGGAGGCCCAACATCCGGGTAGACCGGGTTGTCTGGCCAGCCGACCGGCGGTCGCAGCAGGACGCCGGGGAAACTGTCTGCTGGGTTGAGCGACTCGAAGAAACCGCGATATTCCGGTCCATTGAATTGGCGCGCCAGCCCGGCGTTGATGATGGCGTCGAAAGCGATATTGTGCGCCAGCGTCGCACGCGGATAGAGCCGCGTGTGCGCCAAAATGATATGCCACAGCTCATGCATGACGAGCAGGAACAGATGCTCGTCGCGCTTGCAGTGCTTCGTCACGAAATCGGGATTGACCAGGAGCTGTGGACGATACTTGACTTCGACCGCCGCTGTCGGGATATCGCGGGTGGCCTTGACGCCTGCCAAACGGCAGAACGTCTCCATCTCGAAGGTCGCGGCGGGCAGACAGGACGTCAGCCGCGCAACCAGTTGATCGCCTTCATGCGCTGTGACTTTGCGGACGACTCGCCGAGTCATTATCTATCATTCCCTTGATCCAACCAATCGAAATTCCGACTGATGATTAGTTCGCTCATTTGCGCGTGGTGTGCGTTCTTCATAGCCACAACACGAGTCAAGAATCCGTACCGACCTGCCAAGCTTTCTACCTCGTGCACACGGTCGTATGTCATTACAAAATTACCCGCGAGAGAAGCCGCTGTTTGGAACAGTCGGTCGTGGTCGATCTGCCAATGCGTGTATAGACGGCTACCCGCACGCTTGCCCCCAGCCGTGTAGGGTGGATCGATGAAAAATACGGTGTCGTCGCGATGAGCGTGTTCACGCATCACATTCAGCCCGTCGCCGTGAATGAAAATCAGACGAGTGCGCTGTTGATAGATTGCCATGATCCGCTTTGCCAATGTTTGGGGATACCATCGCGAAAGAACACCTTTTCCTTTTTCACCCACCTTCACGCGGCCAGCGCCGGGCGCAAGAATTCCCCCGCGGTTCACGCGATTTCTCAGGATGGTCTGGAATGCTTTCTCCACCATATCGTCGGTAGGTTGCGCGAGAACCTCGTCGACGGTTTCCGGACTGATCGGTCAATATGCATTCCCAAACAGAAGTCACGTCATCATCTAGTTCAACCAGCAGCACCCGATCAGCTAAGTCACTGTAGAGTACGTTCAAACCAATGATACCACCGCCGGTGAAGAGTTCGACCATCAACGTTGGCCTTTGTATTTGTGAACGTGACCAGGTACGCACGTAAGGCACAAACCATGTTTTGCCGCCGGGGTAACGGAAGAGGCTGAGCTGTGGCATCGAGGCGACGTTGATAACAGGACGGCCCAAGGTCATTTGTGTCGGCTCATTGAAAAGCGAAAGCTGTGTGGGCCGCAGATGCTCGGACATACACTAAAGATCTCCTAAATCATGGAGCTTCGGGGCATCAGGTGGATAGCCTCCGTCAAGCTTGTCATCTAAACGCGACTGCAAGTAGCTAACAAAATCGGTGTACTGACCCCCTTGAATTGGACACAGGGCTAAATGAAGTATCCTATATTCAAGAAAGGGATGACAGATGCGAATCAGACGGAAGTTCACAAGCGAGTTCAAGAGCCGGGTGGTGCTGGAACTGCTGAGCG
>CAYTME010000240.1:0-5891 GCA_964438415.1 uncultured Pleurocapsa sp.
AACCTTGCTGCTCGCTTCCATCGTCCTGTGTTTGTAGTTTGCAGACAGACCCTAGTAACTTTCGCCGAGCCGCGAGGGCTGGGTGAAGTTCTATACGAGATGCGCGTGCGCGCCCATGAGGACGACGTGCTCAACGACCGCATCCCCGACATCAGCTTCACCGTGACGGCGCGGCTGCTGCCCGTCGTGAGACAGGGTGCCGTGCCGCAGATCCCCGACCTGTGAGTCGAGATCCAATCGCCCGGCGACGTGCCCAGCTCGATGCGCACCAAAGCGGCGTACTACCTGGCCAACGGCGCGCAGCAGGTCTGGTTGCTGTTCACGCAGAAGCCCCTGATCGAGGTCATGCACGCGGACGGACGTTCGGACTTCTACCTGCCGGGCGAAACGCTGATCGGCGGCGATCTGCTGCCAGGTTTCACCATCGCCGTCGATGACATCTACCACGTGCGGGGAAGCGAGGCGTGATGGGTGCGGCCACTACCCGACACATCACTTTGCACGCATCACTTCATAACGCCTCAAGCTGCGCCATGCTGATCGAGGCAGTCGCCTCGACGCGCACGGCGGCCAGCTCATCCGCACCGATATTGAGCGGCGTACCCAACACCGCCTCGATGCGACGCACCAGACCCAATGCATCCAGGTCGTATTCGCGCAGCAGGTAAGGCAGCGATGCTCCGTGCGCAAAAGTATCTGGAATGCCGATGCGGATCAGCTTCTTGGCCAAGCCATGCTCGGCCAATACCTCGGCGACGCACGTCCCCAATCCGCCAATGATGCTGTGATTCTCCATCGTGATGACGCCATGACGCGCACGCGCCGCCGCCTCGATGATGGTCGGGTCGGTGAACGGCTTGAGTGTTGAGACATGCAGATGCAGGATCGAGACTCCGCGCGCCTGCAGCGCCCCGGCTGCGCGCATCGCCTCTTCGGTGCAAATACCGCTCGTGATCAGGGTCAGATCGCTGCCATCGCTCAGGATGCGCGCGCGGTTGAAGACCAGCGGCTCGTTCGCAGGGAACAGGCGCGGCACCTGCCCGCGCAGCATCCGGATGTAGACTGGGCCGGGCAGCGGATGTGCCGCATCGAGCACGGTCTCGACGTCGGTCGCGTCGCCCATCTCGAAAATGGTCAGGTTGGGCAGATTGCGCAGGACGCCGATGTCTTCGATGGCCTGGTGGGTGACGCCTCCGGGCGTGGTCAAGCCAGGCAGGAAGCCGATCAGCCGCACGCGCAGGTTGGGATAGGCGATCGACATCGCAAGCTGATCGTAGGGGCGGCGGTAGAGGAAGACAGCGAATGTATGGACGTAGGGTGTGAAGCCCTCGCGCGCCATGCCGCCGGCCCAGCTCAGCATGTTCTGTTCGGCCATGCCGAGCGAGAAGAAACGATCGGGGTAGGTGTCCTTGAACAACCCGATCTCGGTCGATCCGGTCAAGTCACCGGAAAAGACGATCACCTCCGGCTTATCCGCCGCCCAGCGCACCAAATTCCGCTCATGCGGCCGATTGACCATCTCCATGCTTACACCCCCTCACCCGTGTACTGCATCTGCGCGTGAAAGGCGCGGAACGTCTCGATCTCGGCGTCGTCTTTGAAGCGGACGAAATGCAGCTTGGGCTTGCGCTCTTCCAGCAGCGGCACGCCGCGCGCGGTATCCGTGTAGCAGAGGACGAAGAGCGGTTTGCCCTCTGGGCGCGGGGTATCGACCGCAGCATCGATCGCGTCCACATCATGCCCATTGATGCAAACAGCGTGAGCACCGAATGCCTCCAGCCGTGCATCGATCGGCTCGATGTTCATCACGTCGCGCGTCAGGCCGTCCACCTGCTGGCCGTTGACATCGACGTAGACGATCACGTTGTCGAGCTTGTAAAAGGCGAGCGCCTGCAACGCCTCCCACGTTTGGCCTTCTTGGAGTTCCCCATCGGACATGAAGACGAACACGCGCCCCGGCTCGCCGCGCAGCCGCCGCGCCAGCGCGATGCCGCCCGCCTGGCTGAGCGCCTGCCCGAACGAGCCGGTCGTCAGTTCGAAGCCGGGCGAGTGCTCCGCGCCGATCATCTCGACCGAGCTGCCGTCGGTATTGAACTGCGCCAGCCCGTCAGCATCCATACGCCCGCTTTCGACCAGCGCGGCATAGACAGCGACGGCGTAATGCGCCGGGGAGATCAAGAAACGGTCGTAATCACCGGTGCGCAGACCGTTGTAATCTGCGCCGCTGCGGTAAGCATGATTGTCCGCGTTGGGGACGCCAGCGTAGGGTGGCGGGATCGCAGGCGCTAGGCTCGGACCCAGCTTGAGCGTATGCGTGTAGAGTGTCGCCAGAATCTCGGCGGATGAGAGTGCCTGGCTGAGGTAGCAGCCGTTGCGATCGATGGTCAGCTCCAACACCCGCCGGCGAATGCCGAAGGCCGCGCGGCGTGCGCGCTCCTGCCACGTAGAGTCGTTCACGATGATTATGTCCCCTGAGCTGTGTTTGCGGAATGCCGGAGATTATAGCGAGGATTCGTGGAGCTGAAAAAGCGCGGGCGGCTTCTGCTGCCGCCCGCACCACAAGAGCTGTGCTTGCGCGTCTATCGCCTTCCAGGATAGCGGGTGCTGAAGCTGTGGGCGATCTCGTGGTAGTCGCCCGCTGGCTCGCGGCTGAAATCCCAGAAGACCTCACCGTTGATCGTGATATAGCCCGTCAGGCGCGACTCGCGGACGAAATAGCCGCTGGCCGGGTCGTAGGTGTAGGGCTGGTTGGCGAACAGATCCACGTGGAAGTCCAGCCGCATTTTTTGACCATCGCAGAGGTTAGTCACCATCGCCCAGCCGTGCAGCCCACCCCAACCCAGGTCGCGGCTGACGCTCAGCTCGTCGGGGTCTTCGTACAAGACAACCGTCTCATTGAAGCGCGGATAGTAGCAGGTGATCGGGTGGTCATAGACGATGTTCACCAGCGATTGGCGGTAGCGGCCATCGACCAGCTTGGTCGCCGTGATCTCAACTTGGAACAGCGTTCTGCGGTTCCATTCGGTGAAGTAGACGCCCTCGTACCATGCGCGATCGCGGGCCTGTACACTCACCGGCGCGGCCAGCAGCACGAACACGATCACGAGCAGCAGGAATAGATTGAGACGCTTGAACATAGACAGCCTCCAGAGGAGGGAGGGGCAGTAAGAAAATGTTCACTGCCACCGCATATTAATTTAAATCGAAATGAAGCGCCATTCGCGAAAGGGCGCGTTGAGATTGCATTGCGAGGCACGAGGCCGCCGTGTAGCGCAGGGCGCCTGCCTCACAGCCAGTCGATCATCGCCTCACGTTCCGGGCCGACAGTGCCGATCAAGGGGGGCACACCGAGCGCCTGGCTGACGAACGCGATGTACTGCTGCGCTGTCACCGGCAGATCTGCTGGACGCCGCGCCGCGCGCGCCGCCTCGCCATCCCATGACGGCAGTTCGACGTAATGGGGATGCACCGCATCCAAATAGGCTTGATCCGGACGATAGGGAGCTAGCGAGCCAGCGGCGTCGGTGTAGTGCGTGCAGACGCGGATCGGCGTATCGACGTAGGCGATGTCGAGATGGGTCAAGATCAGATGGCTCATCCGGCTGACTTCGGCCAGAAAACGCAAGCAGGGCAGGTCGAGATAGGCGATATCGCGCGGGCGGCGGGTCGTAGCGCCGTACTCGTGCGCGTCCTCACGGATGCGCCCGGCCAGCGGTTCCTCCATCCGCGTCGGCAGGCGGCGTGAGCCGACGCTCGACATGTAGGTCGCCTTGATGGCGCCAGCGCGCACCGCGATCGCGTCCGGCGCTGCGATGCCCTCGGTTGAGTGCAGTATGCCATCGAAGGTCGGATCGCTGGCGGTCACATCGGGGTAAACGCCCCAGCGCGGGTCGAGTCCGATGCCCTGCGCGCCCTCGAAGATGAACGGCGTCTCGGCATCTGCCCACGCCTCGCGGATCAGCCGGTGCGCATCCAGCTCGACATACGGACGCAGCGCCGCAGCCTGCTCACTCAAGCGGCCTAGGAACGCCGTGCGATCGCCGACCGGCACGCGCTCACCGTCCAATGTCGGCACTGCGACCGACGCCAGATCGCTGCCCAGCCCACGCACGAGCGCAGCGTAGAGATCGTAATGCTGTGTCAAGCGTGCCGCCGAGTCGGGCGCGACCAAATCGCCCACGCGCACGGGATGACGCAGCAGCACATCGGCATACGCCGGCGAGATGCCGCGTCCAGTGCTGCCTTTGCCACCGCTGGCCCAATCGCGCAGCGTCGACTCGAACGCACGGTGCGTGTCGAGCGCGAGCACCGCCTGCGCATCAACGTGCAGGTCGAGCTGATGGCGCTCGGTCAGCAGCGGCTGCAGGTGTGCGATCTCGGCCAGCAGATCGCCAGGATGGACGACCATGCCTTTGCCGAGCACGACGACCGCATTCTCGTGCAGCGATCCCGACGGCAGTTGATGCAGGGCGAGGCGCTGGTCACCGACGATAACAGTGTGCCCAGCGTTCGCGCCGCCGTTCCAGCGGTAGATGAAGATGCGCTCGGCTTGGGCCGCCAGCCGCGCAGCCAGTGCATCGACGATGCGGCCTTTGCCCTCGTCGCCGAACGCGCCGCCTGCAATGGCGATGCTGAGCGGACGCGCGCCCGATCGGCGTAAAGGCTCGTCAGCCGCGGCGCTGTCGATGCCGAACAGGTCGCCGCGCTCGTAAATGGCGCGGCGGAGCGAGTCGAAGAAGTCGGGGTCGATCATGGGAAATGCGGCTCCACGGATTAAAAGTGCAGTGTAACGCGCACGCCGACTCAATGCATCGTGCTGGGCGACGGGCTGCCGAGTTTCGTTCATCTTGCACAAGCTGCATCGTGACCTTGGTCTCGACGTGCAGCACCCTTGCCGCTTACGAACAAACGTGCTATCATGCATGTGTATGAGGGTGGGACTCGCATCCTGCCCGTTCTGCATTATAGTGATGAGCAAACTTGAGCGACTCAGCAAAGGATGGCTGCTGTGCCCCCACGTAAATCATCGAAAGAAGCGAAGGCGGATGAACCTATTCAGGGGACACTGCCGACAGAAGAGGGGCGCTTGAAAGCGCTCGAGTCAACCCTGACTGATCTGACACGACGTTTCGGCGATGGTACGGTCATGCGCCTGGGCGATGCACAGCATCTTGTGGTCGAAGTTATCCCCAGCGGGTCGCTGGCGCTGGATATCGCGACCGGGGTCGGCGGTATCCCGCGCGGGCGCGTGACCGAGATCTACGGCCCAGAAAGCTCTGGCAAGACGACGATCTGCCTGCACGTGATCGCCGAAGCGCAGAAGCGCGGCGGGATGGCGGCATTCGTCGACATGGAACACGCGCTCGATCCGACCTACGCGGCGCGTATCGGTGTCGATGTCAACTCGCTTTACGTCGCGCAGCCTGATACGGCCGAGCAGGCGCTCGAGATCACCGAGGCGTTTGTGCGCTCCGGCGCGCTCGACGTGGTAGTGCTGGACAGCGTGGCCGCGCTGGTGCCGCGCGTCGAGATCGAGGGCGAAATGGGCGAAAGCCATGTCGGGGTGCAGGCACGCTTGATGAGCCAGGCGCTGCGCAAGCTGGCCGGGGCGATCAAGTCGTCGAATGTCGCGGTGCTCTTCACCAACCAGCTCCGCGATAAGATCGGTGTGATGTACGGCTCGCCGGAAACCACCAGCGGTGGGCGTGCACTCAAGTTTTATGCCAGCATGCGTCTCGACGTGCGCAAGCAGGAGTCGATCAAAGGTTCGGGCGGCGAGGTGCTCGGCAGCCGCACACGCGTCCGCGTGACCAAGAACAAGGTCGCGCCGCCCTTCCGCGAGGCAGAATTCGACATCATGTTCATCGAGGGCGGTATCAGCAAGAACGGCG
>CAYTME010000241.1:0-5891 GCA_964438415.1 uncultured Pleurocapsa sp.
GGGCAAGCTGATCTATCTCTACGACAGCAACGATGTCACCCTCGACGGCAAGGCCGAAATGACCTTCACCGAAGATGTCGCTGCCCGCTATGCCGCCTACGGCTGGCAGACGCTGACGGTCGACGATGGCAACGATGTCGCGGCGATCGCCCAGGCCATCGAAGCCGCGCGCGCCGACACCCAGCGCCCGTCCCTGATCACGATCAAGACGATCATCGGCTATGGCAGCCCGAACAAGCAGGGCACGAGCAAAGCGCACGGCGAGCCGCTGGGCGCAGATGAGGTCAAACTGGTCAAGGAGTTTTTCGGCTGGCCTCAAGAAGACTTCTATATCCCCGGCGAGGCGCTCGAACACTTCCGCGAGGCGGTCGAGCGCGGCGCGCAGGCCGAAAGCGACTGGCAGGCGCGCTTCGAGGCTTACCGCGCTGCCTTCCCCGAACTGGCAGCAGAATTCGAGCGCGCACAGGCGGGCGAGCTGCCGCCGGGTTGGGATGCCGATGTAGTACCCTTCGCCCCCGGCAAAGACATCGCCACTCGCAATGCATCCGGTGAGGTGCTCAACGCGATCGCCGCGCGCGTGCCGCTCATGATCGGTGGAGACGCCGACTTAGCGGGCAGCACCAAGACACTGATCAAGGGCGCGGAGAACACCGGCCCCGGCAAGCCGGCCGCGCGCAATCTGCGCTTCGGCGTGCGCGAACACGCGATGGGCGCGATCGTCAATGGGCTAGCGCTGCACGGCGGCATTTACAAACCTTACTCGGCCACGTTCCTCACTTTCAGTGACTACATGCGTCCGGCGATGCGCCTGGGTGCGCTGATGGGCATCCCGACGCTCTACGTGTTCACACATGACAGCATCGGCCTGGGCGAGGACGGCCCGACACACCAGCCGGTCGAGCATGTCATGTCGCTGCGCTTGATCCCGCACCTGCACGTCTTCCGCCCCGCCGACGCCAACGAAACCGTCTGGTCGTGGCACACAGCGATGACGCTCGCCACACCCGCCGTGCTGATCTTCACGCGGCAGAACCTGCCCGTGCTCGAAGGCGATCACATCCGCACCGGCGTCGCGCGCGGGGGCTATGTGCTGGCCGAGAACGGCGGCGCGCCGCAGATCATCCTGCTCGCCAGCGGCAGCGAGGTGCACATCGCCCACGAAGCCTACAAGCGGTTGAGCGCGGATGGTGTCGCTGTTCGGCTGGTCTCGCTGCCCTGCTGGGAGCTGTTCGAAGCACAGGATGAAGCCTATCGCGAGTCGGTACTGCCGAGCAGCGTCCGCGCGCGCATCAGCATCGAGGCGGGACGCACGCTCGGATGGGAGCGCTTCGTTGGCCTCGACGGGGTCACCATCGGTGTCGATCAATTCGGAGCGAGCGCGCCTTACAAGCGCATCTACGAGGCCTACGGCCTGACGGTGGATGCGGTCGTCGCCGCGGCCAGCCGCCTGCTCGGCTAACTGCTCCGGCGCATGGCGGCCCTGAACGTGCTGCCGCCATGCGCCGATCCTCACAGGGTCTTCGACCGGCCATGTGCTCTATCGCTCAATACTATTGCGTACGTGCCGCGGCCGATCAGATTGCCCGACGCTGTCACCGCGCCCGCGCGCTTCCAGCACAGCCGGCAAGCGCACTCACAGCGCCGCCCGCATCGCCAGCGCGCTGTCGTTTTTACCGTCCATGATGGCTCCCGATCTGCCACGTGCTTTCAGCCCTCACAGTGCCCCGATGAGAGCCGTGAAGCTCGACGCCTGACGCGATGTAGCTCGTTGTCGAGGCGAGATGAAGGTTTCGTCAGAAAACGGCTTCAGCGCGGCAGTCCGCCGCGATAATGTAGGAGGATGACCTGCATCCTGCGAGTGAACGCCCCATGACGACCACCCTGACCCCCACGCCAAATCGACTCGCGGCCTGGTACCGGGCGGCGCGACCGCGCACGCTGACGGCTACCTACGTCCCACTCGGGCTGGCGGCGGCGCTGGCATTCCAGCAGGGCGTCTTCGAGCTGCTGCCGTTCGTGCTGGCGCTGATCGGCGCGCTGTTCCTGCAGATCGCCGCCAACCTGATCAACGAGTACTACGACTACAAGCGCGGCGCAGAGGATCTCAAACAGGCCGGGCAGGGCATGGTCATCAAGCAGGGCCTCCTCACGCCGCGGGCGGTGCTGGCCGGAGCTGTCGTCGCCGTCCTGGCAGGCATCGTCATCGGCCTCTATCTGCTGGCTCAGAGCGGCCCGCTGCTGTTCTGGATCGGGTTGGGCGGCGTGCTCGTCGTGATCGCTTACACCGCCGGGCCGTTCCCGCTGGCTTACAACGGTTTGGGCGAAGTCGCGGTCTTCCTGTTCATGGGACCGCTGATGGTGCTCGGCGCGTACTACGTCATGGCGCGCGAGTTCAGCCCGCTGCCGCTGTGGGTCGGCATACCGATCGGTTTCACGGTCGCAGCCATCCTGCACGCCAACAACATCCGCGATCTCGACGCCGACCGCGCCGTCAACAAACGCACGCTGGCCGTCTTGCTCGGGCTGCGCGCCGCGCGCATCGAGTATGTGCTGCTGATCGCCGGAGCCTACGTCGGAGTCGGGCTGTTGATCCTGGCGGGCATCATGCCGTGGACGACGGCGATCGCGGCGATCACCCTGCCGGAAGCTGCACGCCTGATCCGCATCATCACAACCAGCCGTGATACCCCGCTGCTCCACCAGGCACAAGGGCGCACGGCCAAACTCCACGGCACCTTCGGCCTCTGGCTGGTCATCGGCTGGCTGGCATACCTCGCGCTCTCCGCTCTCCTGGCGGGCTGAACGATCTGGGAGTAGGATATTCACGGGCACAGCCTTTGGCTGCATATAGCGACGGACGAGCTGACAAGCTGTATCGTTCGGTTTAGTTTCTGTAACTTCACAAGATGGCAGCCGCACCCTACAATGAGGCCTTGTGCGTTCTCATGCACCCAAGAGGCATTTTGTGATACTTCATGACCCCTTCCATTGACGCAGTGACTCACGGCTAGACCGAAGCATCCGCGCGCCTCCCTGCGCGGTGAAGCTGGCCGCGGCTGAGCGGAGAGATCGTTTTCTCCGCGCTGTTTTTGCACGCATGTGCCCTGTTTCGCATATGGATGGAGGATACGCCTCGTGGCTGCAACCTCGTTTGTTCCGCACGACATCCCACAGTCGGACTTCAAGACGCGCATGTCGTCGAACCGGCTGCTCGGAT
This sequence comes from uncultured Pleurocapsa sp., assembly GCA_964438415.1. Classification (GTDB taxonomy): domain Bacteria; phylum Chloroflexota; class Anaerolineae; order Aggregatilineales; family Phototrophicaceae; genus Flexifilum. The sequence goes on from CAYTME010000241.1 coordinate 3,218, forward strand.
TGCTCAACATGCTGCGCGAGTACCGGTGGCATTATATCGGCGCGACCGTGACGCTCGCCATCGGCGCGGCGGCCAAGACCGCGACATTTCTGCTGCTGCAGTACTTCGTCGATAATGTGCTGTCCGCGCCCGATTTCGGACGGATACTGCCGATGATCGCCTTCGGCTTCATCGGGCTGGCGCTGATCGAGGGCGCGTTCACAGCCTGGAGCGGACGCCTGGCCGCGTTCACCGCTGAGGGCGTCACACAGCGGCTGCGCAACTATCTGTACGATCACATTCAGCGCCTGACTTTTCGCTACCACGACCGGATGCGCACGGGCGAGCTGATCCAGCGCGTCAGCTCCGATGTGGACGCGATCCGCCTCTTCTTCAACGAGCAGGCCATCGGTCTGGGGCGCATCGTGCTGCTGTTCGGCATCAACTTCAGCGCGCTGCTGTGGCTCAATTGGCAGCTCGCCCTGCTCTCGATCATCTGCGTGCCGCTGGTCGGGCTGCTCTCGCTCTACTTCTTCAAGCGCATCGAAGCCGCCTACGAGAAGCTGCAAGATCAGGAGGCGCTCGTTTCCGCCACCCTGCAAGAGAATCTCACCGGCATTCGCGTGGTCAAGGCCTTCGCGCGCCAGACTTTCGAGCAGGACAAATTCAACCGCGAGAACTGGGAGCATTTCCAGCGCGGTCGCAGGCTGATCGTCATGCACTCGATCTACTGGCCGCTGACCGATATCATCTGCGGTCTCCAGATCGTCGGCGGCTTCCTGGTCGCCGCGCTGATGGTCATCGGTGGCGAGATCACGTTGGGGACATTTCTGGCCTACGCAGGCGTCATCGGTTGGATGATCCAGCCGATCCGCAATCTTGGCCGCTTGATCGTGCAGGCGTCGACCGGCATGGTGTCTTACCAGCGCGTTTCGGAGGTGATCGGCGAAGATCGCGAGCCATTGACGGAAGGCCGGGTCTTCCCACAGTCGGCGCCGCGCGGTGAGATCGTGTTCGAGCAGATGAGCTTTGAATACGAACCGGGCGCGCCGGTGCTGCGAGATATCAGCTTTCGCGTCCGGCCAGGCCAGGCGGTCGCCCTGCTCGGCTCGACCGGTTCAGGCAAGACATCGCTGGTTGGTCTGCTGCCGCGCTTTTACGAGTACACCAGCGGCAGGATCATGCTCGACGGGGTCGATATCAAAGAACTGCCGCGCGAATACCTGCGCCGCCACATCGGCATCGTCGAACAGGAACCGTTCCTCTTTTCTCGCACGATCCGTGACAACATCACATTCGGCGTCGACCGCGAGGTGAGCGATGACGAGGTGCACGCCGCGGCGCGCGCCGCGGCCATCCATGACACGATCATGTCCTTTCCCGACGGCTATAACACGCTCGTCGGTGAGCGCGGTGTCACGCTGTCGGGCGGTCAGAAACAGCGCATCGCGATCGCGCGTGTGCTGCTCAAGAACCCGCGCATCTTGATCTTGGATGATGCCACGTCGTCGGTCGATATGGAGACCGAGGCGGAAATTCGGGCAGCGCTCGATCGCTTGATGCAGAACCGGACGACGTTCATCATCGCCCATCGCGTGCAGAGCATCATGAACGCCGATCAAATCCTCGTCCTGAAGGACGGGCACATCGTCCAGCATGGCACTCATGACACGCTGGTGACGCAGCCGGGCATCTACCGCCAGATCTACGACCTACAGGCACGCATCGAGGACGAACTGGAAAAGGAGCTGGCAGGTGACTGATCAGCATTACTTCGAGGAAGAAGATTTCGGCAAGACGAAGGTGCGCGCCAACACCCTGCTGCGCATCCTCGCGCAGGTGCGCGAACACTGGAAGTGGGTCATCGGTTTCGTCGTGGCGGTCGCCGCTGTCTCGGCGATGGAGTCGTATTTCACCTTCCTGACCAAGCGCATCATCGACGACGGCATCGTAACCGGCAGCCGCGAGGTGCTGACGCAGATCATCATCGAGTACGGGTTGCTCTACTTCGTGTTCGCGGGGCTGATCTTCACCTTCATCTACCTCGCGGGCGTTCTTGGCGAGCGCGTCCGCTATGACATGCGGCGTAAGCTCTTCAACCATCTGCAGACGCTGTCGTTCAATTACTTCGACCGCACGCCGGTGGGCTGGATCATCTCGCGCGTGATGTCCGATACCGAACGGCTGGCCGAATTGGTGACCTGGGGCATGCTCGATGTCACCTGGTCGTTGATGAATATCATGACGGCTGCGATCTTCATGCTCGCCATCAACTGGCAGCTTGCCCTGATCGTGCTCGCCACGATCCCGGCGCTGATCGCGATCGCCTCTTGGTTTCAGAAACGCATCGTGGCTGAGTACCGCGAAGCGCGCAAGATGAACTCGAAGATCACCGGCGCGTACAACGAGAACATCCAGGGCGTGCGCGTCGCCAAGGCGCTCGGCCGCGAACAGCGAAGCCTGAGCGAATTTGCCGTGCTGACCGACCAGATGTACCACCGCTCGTTCCGTGCGTCCTGGCTCTCGGCGCTCTTCCTGCCCGTGGTCCAGCTCGTCGGCTCAGTCGCGCTCGGTGCCATCGTCTGGTACGGCGGCGCGAGCGCCGAGACCGGCGGTATGACCATCGGCGGCATTCAGGCCTTCGTCGGCTACGTCACCTTCATGCTCTGGCCCGTGCAGGAGCTGGCGCGCGTCT
>CAYTME010000242.1:0-684 GCA_964438415.1 uncultured Pleurocapsa sp.
CAGCAGCTACCGGCCCGGCCCGATCTTGCAGCCGTTCGTGTATCTGCAGGCCTTTCTCGCCGGCTATACCCCGGCGTCGATGGTGCTCGACATCCCAGCCCGGCTGCCCGGCGCGCAGGAGGGTCTGATCTTCACGCCGCGCAATGCCGACGACTCGTTCCGTGGGCCGATCAACCTGCGCGACGCGATGGGTGCGGGTCTGCTGGCACCTGCCGCGCAGATCGCGCAGGAACAGGGCATGCACCAGGTCATCCGGCTGGCGCACCAGATGGGCATCAACAGCTTGAGCGAGACCGAACAGGTGCTCGTGCTCGAACAAGGCGGCGGCGTCTCGGTGCTCGATGCCGCCTATGCCTACTCGGTCTTCGCCTCGCTGGGCCAGATGCGCGGCGTGCCGGTCGATCCGATCGCGCCGGGCTACCGCGTGCGCGACCCGGTCGCAGTGCTCGAGATCGCCGCGCCAGATGGCGAGATCTTGTGGCGCTACACCCCGGCGGAAGTCGCCGCCAATCAGGTCACGATTCCGGAGCGCGGGCTGGCATACTTGATCAACGATATCTTGGCGGATCAGGGCACGCGCTGGCGCATCATCGGCCAGGGCACGGCGCTCGATCTGGCGCGGCCTGGTGCCGTCGTCAACGGTGCCGCGGAAGATGCGCTGCGCGGCGGACAAACCGACGCCTG
>CAYTME010000242.1:720-1355 GCA_964438415.1 uncultured Pleurocapsa sp.
TGGGTCGTGCCGACGACGCGCCGATGACGCTCGACGCCTTCAGCCTCGCTGGCGCTGCGCCCGTGTGGCGCGGGGTGATCGATTACGTGCACACCCGCGATCTGCTGCCGCCTCGCCCCTGGGAGCGCCCGGCCAATATCGTCGATGTCGTCGTCTGCGAGCGCAGCGGGATGCTGCCCAACGGCGTCTGCCCGATCCGCGGCGAGATCTTTCTCGATGGGATGCAGGCGCGGCTCCAGCGCGACACCGCTTGGGAAGTGGTCGAGATCAACAGCCGCACGCGCCAGCGCGCCACCGTCAATACGCCTGCTGAGCTGCGCTTGCAGCAGGGCTATTTCATCCCGCCGCCGGAGGCGCTCGACTGGTGGCGTGCCAACAACCAGCCGATGCCGCCCGATGAGTACGACAGCGTGAGCCGCCCGGAGATCTTGGCGTCTGCGCGCATCTTGGAGCCTGCGCAGTTCGATCAGGTTGGCGGCGTGGTGCGCGTACGCGGCAGCATCGACGCGACGGCCATCCAGTCGTATCAGCTCGCTTACGGCGAAGGCCGCAATCCGACCGCGTGGATCAACATCGGTGCGCTGGCGACACAGCCGCCTGCCGGCGGCGTGCTCGGCGAATGGGACACGCGGGGG
>CAYTME010000242.1:1396-2065 GCA_964438415.1 uncultured Pleurocapsa sp.
GATGGCACGAGCGAGTCGCAGGCGGTGCAGGTGAGCGTCGATAACACGCCGCCGACGCTGGAGCTGAACGCCGGTGCGCCAGGGCAGATCTTCCGCTTCCCCGGCGATCGCGTCATCCCGCTGGAAGCGGTCGCGATCGACAACCTTGCCATGCGCAGCGTCGAATTCTACGCCAACGGCGAGTACATCGGCGCTGCGGAACAGTATCCATTCGGCTTCAATTGGAACGTGACCGGTACGGGGACGATCGTCTTCAGCGCCATCGCGTACGATCAAGTCGGCAACAGCACGCGAGCGGAGCTGACGGTCGAGATCGTGCGGTCGGGCGCGTAGCGCAGCGCTCAGCCGCGCACGACGCGACCCTTCCAGCGCGGGCCGCCGTAGCGCACCTGCCAGCAGACCGCCTGCGCCGCGATACGCGTGAACAGCAGCGCCGAGACGGGCAGCAGCAGCGCGTCGATGATGCGCTGGCGTGTCACCGCCGCTGTCAGCGCCCGCACGCCGATCCCCAGTCCGATCAGCCCGGCAGCGGCGGCGGCTCCGCCGGGTACGCCCGTCTCGACGCCGAGCAGTTCGGCGATCAGCCACAGCCAGGGCAGCAGCAGGATCAGCCAGTGGAAGAGCGTCCCCAAGAGCAGGCCGGCGGGGCCGCCGTAGCCGGCCATGATG
>CAYTME010000242.1:2075-5885 GCA_964438415.1 uncultured Pleurocapsa sp.
TTCTTGGCGTAACCGTCGCGCACCTCGCGCCAGCTCGTGTACATGCGGCAGCCGATCAGCCCGCCGCCGTCGGCGGTGCGCAGGCGCAGCCCGGCGAGTTTGATCGCGCGCGCAAAGACGATGTCCTCGATGATGCGGTCGCGGACGGCGGCATGCCCGCCGAGCTGCTCATAGGCGCTGCGGCGGAAGCAGAGGCACTGCCCGTTGGCGGCGGCGAGCGACGCGAACGGCAGGTGATGGACTGCCAGCGCCGGAAGATAGCCCAGGATGACGAAGGCCATCAGCGGGACGCACAGCCGCTCACCCCATGTGACGGTCGTCTGTGTCGGCCAGACGGTCAGCAGGTCGGCGCGCACCGTTTCAGCATGGCCGATCAGTGCGGCCAGTGCGTCAGGCTGCCACTCGACGTCGGCGTCGGTGAAGACCAGCCAATGTCCTCGCGCGGCTTGTCCCGCCTGCTGACAGGCCCAGTTCTTGCCGGCCCAGCCCGGCGGCAGCGGCGATCCACTCAGCACGCGCAGGCGTGGATCGCCGTCGGCGGCGGCGCGAGCGGCTTCGGCGGTGCCGTCGGTCGATCCGTCGTCGAGCACGATGACTTCGAGATCGCGCCGAGTCTGGGCGAGCAGCGCGCGTACCGTCGAGCCGATGACACGCGCCTCGTCACGGGCAGGGATGCAGATGGAGACAGTGGTCAGAGTCTGCGGGGCGGCCGGTGTCTGCGCGCGCGCGGGCGGTCCAAGCCGAGGAAACGTCAGCGCGTTGAGGATGGCGATGGCCGCGATGCCGGTCAGCGCCAGCGCCGCCGCCAGCGCCATCAAGGTGAGCGCCACAGCAGCCTCTTGACGGCGGGGCGCAGATCGAGCGGCTGGCGCAGATCAGCTCGGTATTTGTAGGCCAGGATCAGCGTATTGACGAGCCAGATCGTCAGCCAGACCGGATCGGGGTAGGTGATCAGGTAGTAGGCGCCGATGCAAGCCATCATCCACAGCACAGCCCAACCAGACACGGCGATCAGGCTGAAGCCGAGGCCGAGCAGCAGCCCCATGAACGTCGGCGCTTCCCAGGCTGTCAGCCCCGTCCAGATACCGAAGGTGACGGCGACCGCCTTGCCGCCTTTGAAGCGCAGCCAGGGCGAAAAAGCGTGGCCGAAGACCGGCGCAAGCGCGATGGCGACCAGCGGCGCGCCGCCGATGCCGAACCCCCAGCGCGCCACGCCGACCGGGATCGCGCCTTTGAGCGCGTCGAGCAGCATCGCCAGCGCGCCCAAGCCGATGCCGCCCGCCGCCAGCATGTTGAAAGCGCCGGGGTTGCCGTCGCCGACTTCGCGGATGTCGCGCCGCAGCGCCAGCCTGCCGAGCCAGAGCGCGAACATCAGCGAGCCAGAAGCGAACCCGACGACCGTCCACAATGCAGTGCTCATCGGGCTGCCTCGCGCAGGCGCAGCAGGGCGGCGGCCAGAAAGCCGCCCATGACGACCATGCCGGCCAGCGCCGGACCGGGCAGCCCCCAGAAGAACAATTGACCGAACCACTGCAAGAACCAGGTGATGCCGTAGATGGCTAAGAGCGGCCCCAGCGGCAGATCGCGCGGGCGCACGAGCGCCGTGATCAAGCCGGAGACGAGCAGCCAGCCGCCGAAATTGACCCAGGGGATGCCGAAGTAGCTGAACGCGCCGGGTTCCTGCCACTGCCAGACGTTCCAATTGACCATCTGCGGGTCGAGGAACAGATCCCAGGCCGTCATCGCCAGCGCGCTGACGGAGACGAAGCGCCAGCCGCCCCAGCGCCCGACGATGGCGCGCGCGACGGCCCAAGCAGGTGGCAGCATCATCAGCCAGGCGAACGGGATGAGCAGGGGCACATCGCCCAACTGCGGCTGAAAGCGGTCGGTATACTTGTAGTTTCCGAAGGGAAACCCTGTGTTGTGGCCGATGAACTCCGAAGCCCAGGCGACGATCAGCACGATGGCGACCATGCGCAGTGTTGAGGCTGCGCCCCAGGCGCGCCCCGTCACAACCAGCGCAGCGCCCGCCTGCGCCAGTACGCCCAGGGCGATGCCCGCCGTCAAGCCCGGCTCGCCCAAAGTCCACAGCAAGATCGGCACGGCGATGAAGACGAGCGCCCAGGCAGCCAGCAGCGGCGCGTCCGGATGCCTGCGCACGGTGCGCAGCGCGTCGTTCATGGCACGACCAGCCGTTCCCAGTCGCCGGCGACTTCCAGCCCGGCGCATTCCCCGACGCCGCTGAAGATCGGGCTTGTGCTGTCGAGCGCCGTCAGCGTGACTTCGATGCGTGACTTGAGCGTCTCCGGCACGCGCTTGCCCATCTCGATCTTGTCCGGGCCGGGCAGCGGCGTGCTCTCGGCGCGGAAAGCGCGGATATCGAGGCGATGCGTGCGGCTGCGCAGCGTCCACTCGACGTGATGATCGTCGATCAGCAGGCGTTCGGTCGGCGCGTTCAGGTAGGTGGCGAAGCGGTACAGCTCGCCCTGATGCCAGAAGCCGACGATGTGACCGATGAAGCTGGTGCCCATGAACGGGATGACGGCGACCGAGGCTGTCAGGCTGATGCCGGGCTGATCGAAGTGATTGGTCTGCATCCACACCCAGCCGGACGGGAACGATTGTCCCCAGTCCTTCTCGATGTAGCCGCGTCCCGCGCCGAAATCGATCGTCTGGCCGTCGATCTCCAAGCAGCCCTCGACGGCATGATCGAAGCCGAGCACGCCGTGATAACACTCCATGAAAGGCAGCCAGCCGAAATAGCCCATGATGCCCGGCGAAGCCAGCGTCACCGGCCAGCCGATCACACCGTGGAAGCGCAGCTCACCGCGCACCGTGCGCAGGTCGTCGGCGATATCGAGCCGCAGCCCGCGGCTGGTGAATTCATTCGCGCCGATGCGCACGTGGTGATGGCCGCGCGGCGTGCTGAACGCCGACGCCGGAAAGCGGTGGTAGGTCGCGTCTCCGTTCAAGCCGTCGAAGACTTGGATGAAGGCATGATGCCGGTCGGGGTCGTCGCTCAGGAAGATGCCGGGGATGACGGCGACGCGCCGCTCGCGGTCGGCTGTGACCATCTTGTAATACCAGCCCTCGAAGAACGGCGGGCGGCGGTCATGGCCGTGATAACGCTCCGGATGCAGGGTGAGATCGATATAGCGGACAAGCTGCTGCATCTCGGTACACACTTTCGTCGAGGTTATACCCGAACACGATCTGTATAGTGCCACAGCTTGCTTAGCGCAGGCTGAGTTTGTGCTGCTCTTGGGTGTATCATGGAGGCGGGTCTTTCTCACAGTCGAGCATCATGATGACCAAACAATCGGATACCAAGTCACGCCTGACCCTGCGGAGTCTGCCGCGCAACGTCTGGGTCGCCACCATCACCAGCTTTCTGACCGATGTCTCGACCGAGATGATCATGAACCTACTCCCGCTGTTTTTGAGCAACGTCCTCGGCGTGCGCACCTCGATCATCGGGCTGATCGAGGGCGTGGCCGAGACGACTTCCTCCCTGCTCAAGATCATCGCAGGCTGGCTCTCCGATCGGTTGGGCACGCGCAAGTGGCTGGCCGCGGCAGGCTACGCCGTTTCGGCGCTGGCGAAACCGTTCTTGTACGTCGCCCAGAGCTGGGGACTCGTCCTCGGCATCCGGTTTGCCGACCGCCTGGGCAAAGGCATCCGCACGGCCCCACGCGATGCGCTGTTGGCCGCCAGCAGCGATGAAAGTCACCGCGGGTTGATCTTCGGCATTCACCGCGCCGGCGATACGGCGGGCGCGGTCGTCGGGCTGCTGATCGCGCTGGTCGTCGT
>CAYTME010000243.1:0-1903 GCA_964438415.1 uncultured Pleurocapsa sp.
ACAGATCCCACACGATCAAGAAGTACGTGTCGAAGCCCATGTCGTGGATGATCGTCAGCTCGCGGTCGATGCGCTCGCGCAGCACCGGGTCCTCCTCGCGGCCCGGAAAGCGCCAGCGCAGCCCTTTTTCTGCCAGCAGACGCAGATACGTTTCAGCGCTGTGGCCGTCCGGCACTGGGAAGATCGGCAGATGATAGGTCTTGTCGTCGAGCTTGACCTCGCACATCTCGGCGATCAGCAGGCTGTTGGTCAGCGGTGAGCCGTCGTCGATGTGGCCGAACGCCTGCCACATCTGCGCCTGATCGCGCAGGAAGTAGCTGTTATCGCTCATGCGCATCCGGTTGACTTCGCGCTTGACCGCGCCGGTCTGGATGCAGAGCAGCGTATCGTGGGGGTCGTGATCTTGTTCGAGGACGTAGTGCACGTCGTTGGTCGCCAGCAGGCGCAGATCGTCGCGGCGCGCCAGATCGATCAGCCAGTCGTTGACCGTCTTCAGCTCCGGGATGTCGTGGCTCTGCAGCTCCAAGTAGAAGTGCTCGCGCCCGAAGATGTCGATATATTCGTGGATGAGTGCGCGCGCCCGCTCCGTCTGCCCGTCGAGGATCAAGCCGGGGATCTCCGCCGCCAGACAGCCCGTCGTCGTGATCAAGCCCGCGCTGTGCGCCTCGAGGGACGGGCGGTCGATGCGCGGCTGGTAGTAGTAGCCTTCGCGCTGGGCGGCGCTGGCGATGCGCAGCAGATTCTTGTAGCCGGCGGCATCGCGCGCAAGCAGCAGCAGGTGATACGGTTTGCGATCGAGCTTGGGGTCGCGGTCGGACATGCTGCGCCGCGCCAGGTACCCCTCCATGCCGATGATCGGTTTGATGCCGGCGGCGGTACAGGCGCGGTAGAAATCGATCACGCCGAACATGACGCCGTGATCGGTGATGGCGAGCGCCTGCATGTCCAGTTCTTTTGCGCGGGCGACCAGCTTCTTGATCTTGCTCAAGCCATCGAGCAGCGAATACTCGGTATGCACGTGCAGATGAACGAACTTCTGTTCAGACATATCCCGCAGATCCAGCCAGATCGACAGACACCAGACGATGATGAGGGCATTATAGCAGGATTACGCCCACCCCTCTGCCGCGGGGTTGTCTTCGTGCGCCCGCTGCCGGGTGCGGCCGTTCGCAGCCGTCCGGCGCTCAGCGATAGGGCTGCGCCTGCAGCTCGAACAGGCGCGCGTATTTGCCGCGCAGCGCGATCAGCTCGTCGTGGCTCCCCGACTCGATAATGCGGCCGCCGTCGAGGACGTAAATGCGGTCGGCCATGCGCACGGTCGAGAGGCGGTGGCTGATCAGGATGGTGCTGCGCCCGCGCATGAGCTGGCGGAACTGCTCGAAAACTTCGAATTCCGCCTGGGCATCGAGCGCGCTGGTCGGCTCATCGAGCACGACGATCGGGGCGCGGCGCATGAATGCGCGCGCCAGCGCGATCTTCTGCCATTGGCCGATGCTGAGTTCCTCACCATCCTGGAACATCTTGCCCAACAGCGTCTCGTATCCTTGCGGCAGCGCGGCGATCACCTTGTCCGCGCCCGATTGGCGCGCCGCTTCGGCCACCCGTGCGCGGTCGGCGGCGCATTCCGCATCGCCCAGGCCGATATTCTCCGCTGCCGTCAGGTTGTAATGGACGTAGTCCTGAAAGACGACGCTGATCTGGCGGCGCAGCTCAGCGACGCGGAACTGGCGCAGATCGACGCCGTCGAGCGTGATGCGCCCCGCCCCCGGGTCGTACAGGCGGCAGAGCAGCTTGATCAGCGTCGTCTTGCCCTGGCCGTTTTCGCCGACAAGCGCGATCGACTCGCCGGGGCGCAGCGCGAGATCGATGTCCTGCAGCACGGGGCGCTCTGCGCCGGGATATT
>CAYTME010000243.1:1913-2308 GCA_964438415.1 uncultured Pleurocapsa sp.
CCTTCGAAGACGATACCCTGCCGCAGTGCCGCGGGCATCGGCGCGGGCGGGCTTCCATCGGTGATGCGCGGCGTCAGCGACAAAAACTCGTCGAGATACGACAGGAACAAGCCGTCCTCATACAGGTGCGCCAGGGCGCGCAGCAGCTCTTGCAGCATCGATTGGGCGCGCTGAAACGCCTGAAAATACATGACCAAGTCGCCGAGCGTGATCAGCCCCGCGATCGCCCGCCCCGCGATCAGCGCGAACGAGCCGAAGACCGCCACCACCAGCGACGCCGCGGTGACGATCTCGGCCAGGGCGCGCCGAGCGGCCATCCCGCTGCGCTGACGCCGCAGATGCGCCCGCAGCGCGCGGTGGCGGCGGATGAAGAGCGCGCCCAAGTCGAATAACTT
>CAYTME010000243.1:2318-5614 GCA_964438415.1 uncultured Pleurocapsa sp.
GATCTCTTTGGCGTGGCCGCCGTCGATCAGCATCCAATCGTAGTACCAGGCCTGCCGCTCGTGTGCGGTCTGGCGGCGCTGCCAGCGGTAGTGCTGCCGGGCGACGGCGAGCCGCACGAGCGCCCCCGGCACGGCGGCGGCCAGCAGCAGCGCGATCACCCGCCAATCGATCGTCAGCAGCAGGCCGACGATGCCGGCCAGCGAGACGCTGTTCTGCGTCACCTGCACCAAGCTGCTGACGATGCGCGCCGGGCGGTACGGCGCTTCCCGCTGCGCGCGATGCAGCCGCTCGTAATACTGCGCGTTTTCGTAATAGGCCAGATCGAGCGCGATCGACTGTGTGTGCAGCAGCGCGTGCACGTGGTCGGTCACCGCGTCGGCCTGCGCAGTGCTGGCCCAACCCGCCAACGCCGTCCCCGCTGCCTGCGCGATGCCGACCAGCGCCGCCAGCACGATCAGCAGGCCGATCTGCTCGACATGCCCGGCGGCATCGGGGACGGCCAGCGCGGCACCGACAGCATCGAACAGCAGTTTGATCAGATAGAGCGCGGCCAGCGGCAGCAGCGCTTGGATGAGCACCAGCAGCAGGCTGGCGATCGTCCAGCCGCGCGCGCTTTCCCAGACCAGGCGCAGCGCGCGACGGATCAGCGGCAGGCGATCGAGGACGCGCGCGATCAAGTGCTGGCTGCTTCCGGTTTAATGTTTGAGGATTTGCGATAGGAACAGCTTCGTCCGCTCATGGCTGGGGTCGGTGAAGAAATGCTCCGGCGTGCCGATCTCGACCACGCGCCCGCTGTCCATGAAGATCACGCGGTCGGCGACTTCGCGCGCGAAGCCCATCTCGTGTGTGACGCACATCATCGTCATGCCGCTCGTCGCCAGCTCGCGCATGACGTCGAGCACTTCTTTGATCATCTCCGGGTCGGGCGCGCTGGTCGGCTCGTCGAAGAGCATGATCTTGGGGTTCATCGCCAGCGCGCGGGCGATGGCGACGCGCTGCTGCTGTCCGCCGGAGAGCTGGCCAGGGTACTTGCGCGCCTGTTCGGGGATGCCGACGCGCTCTAGAAGCTGCATCGCGATCTCCTCGGCTTCGCGGCGCGGGCGGCGGCGCACATGCCGCTGCGCCAGCGTGATATTGTCGATCACCGAGAGGTGCGGGAACAGGTTGAACGATTGAAACACCATGCCGACCTCGCGCCGGATGGCATTAATGTTCTTAGTGTCGTTGGTCAGCTCGACTCCATCGACGACGATGCGGCCCTCTTGATGCTCTTCCAGCCGGTTGATGCAGCGGATGAGCGTCGATTTGCCGGAGCCGGACGGCCCAATGACGACGACGACCTCACGCTCGCGCACCTTGAGGCTGATATCCTTGAGGACATGGAACTCACCGAACCATTTGTTGACCCCGTCGCATTCGATGATTACATCGCCCAGATGGTGTGCAGTCATCGGTGTCTCGCTCATCGTGTCCTCTCCCCATTCGTGTAATGCTCGCTCATGGGCCTGCATGTGTCTGTTTGATGGGCCGGTAGTCGGTGCTTGGCTGGCGCTCGCTCAAGCGGATCCAGCCTCGCGAGCGGTGACCGAAGTCGAATGCATCCGGATGCAAGATCTCAGCCAGGATCTCCAGCGACTCGACCAGGCGCGGACCGGGCCGGTTGAAATACTGATTGCCATCGGTGATGTATACCTCGCCGGTCTGTACAGCGCGCAGTTCGCCCCAGTCCGGCCGGTGCGTAAGTGCGGGCATCTCGGCGCACGCCTTGGCGATATCGTAACCGCACGGCAGCACGATCAGTACATCGGGATCGGCGTCACGCAGCGCCTGCCAGCTCAGCCACGGCGAATGTCTGCCCGTCTCGCCAAACAGGTTGATGCCGCCCGCCATCTCGATCAGTTCGGGCATCCAGTTGCCAGCGGCCATTAACGGGTCGATCCACTCGATCGTCGCGACGCGTCGCGGTGAGAGCGCTCGTGTGCGTGCATGGATGGCGCTCATGCGCGTCTGAGTCGCGCCGATGAGCGCTTCGCCTCGCTCCGGTGCGCCGAGCGCCCGCGCGACGCGCCGGATGTCGTTATACACATCCGCCAGGTTGTTCGGCTCCAGCGCGACGATCTCGACCGGCGTATCCAGCCATGTGCAGGCGGTCTGCCGGACGTCTTCGAAGCTGACCGCGCAGACCTCGCACTGTGTCTGCGTGATGATCACATTGGGCTGCAGCGCCTTGAGCAGCTCACCATCGATGCGGTAGACCGAGGTCGCTTCCTGCAAGATAGCCTTGACGCGGGCGTCGATCTCATAGCTGCGCCCATCGGGGTCCAATTTGGACGCGGTGATAGCCGGCAGCCGCTCAATGCCTGGTGGATAATCGCACTCGTGCGAGCGGGCGACCAGCGCCGACTCGAAGCCGAGCGCGCAGACGATCTCAGTGCTGCTCGGCAGGAGCGATACGATACGTATCGTCTTGGCATGCTCCTGATCGATCACATTTGTCGGACGCGGCGCGATCGCGCTGCTTCTGAACGGTGGACTCATCATGTCGGTCTTGCTGTCTGCTTTCACCGCCGTGCTGCTCCTGCACCTGTGCGTTCCACCCACCGGCTGGCGGCGGACATGGCATAGCTGATGACGAAATAGATGATACCGACGAACAGATAGGCCTCGCGCGTCAGCCCGCGGAACTGCTGCTGCCCGTTGACGATGAAATCGACGATGCCGAGCAGCTCGAACAAGCCGACGACCGCGACCAGCGACGTGTCTTTGAACAGACTGACGAACTGATTCATGATCGCCGGGATGACAGCGCGCAGCGCCTGCGGCAGCACGATCAGGCTCGTCTGCTGGATCGGGTTGAGGCCGAGCGCCTTCGACGCCTCGATCTGGCCGCTGGGGATGATCTGCAAGCCGCCGCGCACGACCTCGGCCAGATAGGCCGCCGTGAAGATCGTCAGGCCGATCATCATGCGGATGGCCTGGTCGACATCGGCGGATGCCGAGATGAAGAACGGCACGATCAGCTTGGCGAAAAACAGGATCGTCACGAACGGCACACCGCGGATGACCTCGATGAACAGCGTGGAGACGGCGCTCAAGATCGGCAGGCCGCTCGTGCGTCCTAACGCCAGCAGCACGCCGAGCGGGAACGAAAAGACGATGGCGACGACGGTCAGCACCAGGGTGAGCAGCAGCCCACCCCAGACGGCGGTCGGCACGACCGGCAGCAGCGGCGAGCCTTCGATACCGCGCAGGACGAACCAACTGCCCACCAGCGCGATCAGCCAGGCGACCAGCA
>CAYTME010000244.1:0-1785 GCA_964438415.1 uncultured Pleurocapsa sp.
CAAGCAGCCGCCAGCCGCCGTCGGCCAGGGGCTGCGGCTCCACGCTGTACGCGCGGCCATCGACGACCGCTCGCCAGCGCCCGCCCGGCATCGGCTCCAGCTCGACGACGAAGGCGGTGTCGCCCCGGTGATAGACGAAACGCGGCATGGTATCCCTACCCCGCGTTGAGCGCGTAGATGGCGCGCAGACCGTCGAGCGTCAGTTCGGGCGCGACCAGATCGATGATGGTCGTGCTCGCCGTGGTCCGCCACATGCGCGACGAGAGTGGCGTGCTCGCCTGCACGATCGGAGCCAGACCACCGGTAGCGATCACGCGCGTATCCGCCTCGGCCAGCTCGCGCTTGATGCGCTGCGTCAAGCCTTCGACCAGCCCGACATAGCCGAGGAAGATGCCCGACTGCATGGCCGCGATCGTGTTGGTGCCGATGGCGCGGGCGGGCGGCAGCAGATCGATCTTGTGCAGGCGGGCAGTACGCGCCACCAGCGCGTCATGCGCGACGGCGATGCCGGGCGCGATCGCGCCGCCGCGATACGCCCCATCGCGCGAGACGACATCGAAGGTCGTCGCGGTGCCGAAATCGATGACGATGGCCGGGCCGCCGCCGTAGAGCGCGACGACTGCCGCCGTGTTGATGATGCGGTCGGCGCCAGCCTGCTGCGGCTCGTCGATCTCGATGCGGATGCCGGTCTTGGTCTGATGGGTGACGACCAGCGCCTCGCGATGCAGGTAGCGCGTCGTCAGCTCAGCCCATGCGCTCGTCAGCGAGGGGACGACGCTGCCGATGGCGACGCCGGTGATGCGGCTGAAGTCCAGCCCATCGGCCTCCAAGAAGCTGCGCAGCAGCACCGCGTATTCATCCGGCATCTTGCCGGGGACGGTGCGCGCTCGCCAACTGTACGCCCAGCGCGTACCATCCCACAAGCCGAGGTGGATGTTGGTGTTGCCGATATCGACCGCCAGCAGGCCGGTGTAGGCATCCGTTGTGCTCATCCGTGCGCCGATCTTGTGCATGACCTCACGCCGGCGGATTGTAGCGCAGCGCGGCGAGCGGCTCCAACGGTGGGCAGATGGGTGCATACGGATCTCGGGGTGCGTCTTCCTCGCCGAGCGCTCAAACGCCTCGACTGGTCGGCGCAAGCGCGCTGAAGGCGCACCGGCCTTTGCGGAGGGTTTTCCTCGTCCCTTCAGTGGATGAGCGGCCTCGCAGCCGGCGAGTTCACTCGCCGGCGAAGGCAGACCAAAGCGCCCGTTGGAGGACGAGGCAGGTCTCGTGCCTACGGGGGCGACCCATTGGGTGTCCGCTGCCCCCAAACCTGAATGCACCCTGGGCAGATCAGCCTTTTGCGCGGCGGGCGGCTTTGCGGTTCAATAGGCGCTCACGTGTTCGTGCATCGACAATCAGGAGTGTCATCATCGTGATCACCGGCCCAACGTTTGAAGAAATGCTGCATCCGCAGACGATCGCGCCGGATATCCGCGCGCGTGCGCTGGCCGCCAAGCGCGAGAACCCGCTCGACCCGATCAATCTGTTCAATATCAACTGGCGCGATGCCGAGAACTGCATCCAGTACGTCGTGCTGCCGAAGGCGCTGACGGGCGTCGAGGCCAACATCGTCGTGCTGACTGCCTGGGGGTTCCCGTCCGGCAGCCACAAGGTCGGCGCGGCCTACTCCGTGCTGCTGGAGAAGGTCATCTTTGGCGAGATCGACCCGGCGGTGCACACGCTCGTCTGGCCTTCGACCGGCAATTACGGCATCGGCGGGGCGTGGGTCGGCGGGCGCAT
>CAYTME010000244.1:1880-5605 GCA_964438415.1 uncultured Pleurocapsa sp.
CATCATCCGCACGTTCGGCAGCGAGAGCAACGTCAAGGAGATCTACGACGAGACGCACCGCCTGCGCGCCAGCGATCCGAACATCCGCATCCTCAACCAATTCGAGCAGATGGGCAACTACCGCTTTCACTATCACGTCACCGGCAACACGATCATCGAGCTGCTAGCCGAGCTGCAAACGCAGGGCATCGGGCGCGGGCGGGCGGCGGCTTTCGTCTGGGCGATGGGCAGCGGGGGCACCAACGCCGCTGCCGACCGGCTCAAGCAGGCCTTCCCGGAGTGCAAGCACGTCTCGCTCGAGCCGATCCAGTGCCCGACGCTCTACAACAACGGCTACGGCACGCATGAAATTCAGGGCATCGGCGATAAACACGTCACTTGGATTCACAACGTCTGGAACGTCGATGCGCTGATGTGCATCGACGACATGAGCTGCGTGCGCGGCCTGCAGGTGCTCGCCGAACCGGTCGGGCGTGAGACGCTGGTCAAGCGCTACGGCGCGGAGGCGGAAGCGGTCGAGCGGCTGGTCGGGCGCTTCGGCATCAGCGGTGTCTGCCACATCCTGGGGGCGATCAAGACGGCCAAGTACTACGAGCTGGGCGCAGACGACGTGATCGTGACGGCGGCGACCGACGGCATCGACCGCTACCACTCCGAGATGGACAAGCTGCGCGCACGCGAGGGCGCGCTCGACGAGGCGGCGGCCTGTGGGCGCATCGAGGGCATCTTCCACGCGCAGAAGACCGATTGGGTGCTGGACGGCACACGCCAGAACCGCGAGCGCTGGCACAACTTGAAGTATTACACCTGGGTCGAGCAGCAGGGCAAGACGGTCGAAGAGCTGGACGCGCAGCGCGACCCGGCCTGGTGGGAGGCGCATCAGCGCCGCGTCGCTGAGATCGACGCGCGGCTGCAAGAAGTGCGGCGGTTGTAGACAGCGGCGGACGGCGGACGACAGCCCTGTCGTCCGCACAGGATGCATCTCCTCGATCCGTCGGGTGTGGGTATTACCGCACTTCTGCCGACTGGTTAGCCGCGAGCGCCGTCCGGCGCGAATGCTGAGATTAAACGTCGATGATGTCGCTGACGGCGATCAGGAAGCCGGGCAGCACCTCGCCACCGTCGAGCATGTCGTTGGCGTTCAACATGCGCATACCCTTACGGGTGTAGACGATGACCGCGCGCTCATCGGGCGACACAACCCAGATCAGCTTGGCCCCGCTGCGCAGATCGCGCAGGATGCGCGCGGTCATCGTGGCAAAACTCTCCGAGGGGCCGATGATGTAGATGCCGAGGTCGGGCGCGGCGGCGGTCTGCACCATGCCGCGTTTCAGCGGGGTGATCTGAAGCGGCCCGGTGTTCTTGATGTGACTGCGAATCCAGTTGTGGAATTTCATGCCGAGCGCAGCATGCTCATACTTCGAGACGATCACCTCGTAGTTCAGCCCGGCAAAGCGTTCGAAGCGTCGACCGTTGGGCACTTTGGCGGCACCTTCGGCAGGGGTATCGGCTGGCTGTGGCGCGATCATAATTCCACCCTAGACTCACAATGGCATCTCAAGCGTTCGTTGATTGTATCACAAGATTACTGGGAAAAGTCCAGCCTTTTGTGCCGCGTCTAGATTACAGTATTTCAACACTTGGTCGATATGCGGCGGGTGTGCGCAGACCCTGCAAGCGCCTCGCCGCAGTTGGTGATAGTGCCCCGGTTCACAAATGAGGTCGGGGCAAACTTGTCAGATTTGACCATTTGGCACTTGCACGCGAACAGGTTACACTGTGCGCCGCGGTCGAGGCGATCGTTAGTCTTTAGCGTAGATAAACAAGTTTAGGTCGGGCGCATGGTCGGCAGAGTGAGCAGTTCATCGCCAGCTTCCACGCGGGTGCGGGCGGAAAACCCCCGAATTGAGACTGGGAGCGTCCGGCGTTTGATCTGGACGGCTCTGCTGATCGCACTGCTGCTGCTGGCGTGGGAGGGACTGAAAGCCTTCGGCGCGAGCACAGGCTACCGGCTTGCCATCGCCGGCCTCACGATCGATCTGTCGATCCTGAACGATCAGCAGCTTCCGCATTTGAGGGATATCGCCGCCGCATTTACCGAGCCGGCGCAGCGCAACGGCCCGCCGCTCTACACCATGCTGATCAGCGCGGCGGCCTTCACGCTTCAGTCCGCGGTCGGCGGCTTCCTGCTTGGCAGCTTTTTCGGTTTCCTGCTGGCGGTCTTGTTCGCCCACTCGCGGCTGATGCAGGGCGGCTGTCTGCCCTATGTCGTCGCCTCGCAGACGGTGCCGATCTTGGCCATCGCGCCGATGGTGGTCGTCTGGTTGGGGCGCGCGGGCAACCAGCAGCTCGCCATCCCGGTCATCTCGGCCTATCTGACCTTCTTCCCGGTCGCCATCTACACGCTGCGCGGCTTGACCTCGGTGCCCACGACCGCGCTGGAGCTGATGCAGTCCTACGCGGCCAGCCAGTGGGAGACGCTGGTCAAGCTGCGCCTGCCCAATGCCCTGCCGCAGATCTTCACCGCGCTCAAGATCTCGGCGACGGCCAGCGTCGTCGGCGCGATCATCGGCGAGCTGCCGAGCGGGTTTCAGAACGGCCTCGGCGTGGCCATCCTCAACTTCGCCCGCTACTACAACCAATCGCCGCCCCGCTTATGGGCGACGATCTTGACGGCGGGGCTGGTCGGCATCCTGTTTTTTGTGACGATCGTCATCATCGAACGTTTGGTTGTGCGCTGGAAGCGAGAAGAGTCGTGACCGTCGTTATTTCGATCCAAGAAGTTTCGCAGAAGTTTCGTGGGCGCGATGGCGTGCTCGTCCACGCCCTGGACAAGATCAACCTCGACATTCAGGAGGGCGAATTCATCTCGCTGATCGGGCCGTCGGGCTGCGGCAAATCGACGCTGCTGCGCATCATCGCCGATTTGATCCAGCCGACCGGCGGCACACTGAACGTCAACGGCAAGCCGCCGAGCAAAGCGCGCAAGGACCGCGATTACGGCTTCGTCTTCCAAAACGCCACGCTCTACGACTGGCGCACGGTGATCAAAAATGTCGAGCTGCCGCTGGAGATCATGCGCTACGGCAAAGCCGAGCGCGAGGCGCGCGCGCGGGAGATGCTGCGGCTGGTCGAGCTGGGCGACTTCGAACACAAGTATCCATGGCAGCTTTCCGGCGGGATGCAGCAGAGCGTAAGCATCGCCCGCGCCCTGGCCTTCGAGCCGCGCATCCTGCTCATGGATGAGCCGTTCGGTGCGCTCGACGAGATGACGCGCGAGCGCATGAACAACGAGCTGCTGCGCATCTGGACGGCCATCCCGCAGATGACGGTCGTCTTCGTCACCCACAGCATCGCCGAGGCCGTCTACCTCTCCGATCGCGTGGTCGTCCTCTCGCCGCGTCCTGGACGGCTGGCCAAGATCATCGAGATCGATCTGCCGCGCCCGCGCGGACCGGAGACGCGCGATCTCGATCAGTTCTTCCACCTGACGAGCGAAGTCCGACACGCGCTGCGCGGCGGCAGCGCGGAAGGAGTTGGCTACGATGACTGACGCGGCGGGGCTGCGCACGATCGAAATCAAGGCAGCGCAGCAGCGTGCGTCCAACGACGACGCGCACGACGCGCGCACGCTCGACCGCGACATGCTGGCGCTGGTGACGCTGTTTCTGGTCGTCGTCGGCTATCACCTGCAAAACCCGGTGCTGCTCCATCAGGTGCAGTTC
>CAYTME010000245.1:0-5537 GCA_964438415.1 uncultured Pleurocapsa sp.
ATGGGCGTCGCGGTGGCGTTGGTGGCGACGAACAGGCCATACGTGCGCGAGCCGCTGCTGCCGCCCGAGTCGCTCACCGAGACGGTGAACGTGAAAAGGCCGAACTGCGACGGCGTGCCGCTGATCAAACCGGTATTCGGATCGATCTGCAGGTCGAGCGGCAGCGCCCCGCTCGTGATGCTGAATTGGTGTCCATCCCCCGTGCCGCCGATGACGGCTAGCGGCTGGCTGTAGGCTTGACCCAGCACGCCGCCTGCGATCGTTGACGGTGCGAGATCGAGGATGACTGGCGCTTCTGTGATCGTAAGCACGTAGCTTCGGCCGCCCTGCAGACCGCCGGAGTCGGTGGCCAAGACCGTAAAGCTGTAATCTCCGGCCAATGTCGGGATGCCGTCTAACACGCCTGTGTTGACATCGAAATTGAGGCCGGGCGGCAGCGCGCCGCCTAGCGCGTAGGTGACAGGCGGCGCACCGTTGAGCGTCGTGAAATTGACCGCGTACAGCAGCCCGACATTGCCAGTCGGCAGGCGTGGCCCGGCTGGGACGAGCGTGAGGTCGGTCGGCGGCGGTGTCGTGAACGAGGCGGGATCGATCTGCACGCGGATGACGTGATCGGTGACGACGGCAGCGCCGTCAGTCACGCGGATGACCACCTGAAAGGTGCCGAAGACGATCGGTGTTCCGCCGATCTGCCCCGTGGCCCCATCCAGCGTGAGAAACGAAGGCAGCGTACCGTCGACCAGGGTGAATGTGTACGGCGCAGTGCCGCCGATGGGCGCTAAATTAGCGTCATATGGAATGCCGACCGTGCCGCCGCTGTTGACGACCAGGCTCAAATCAGTACCGCCGATGGGTGGGAGCACCGTCAATTCATACTGCTTGGTGCCGATCGCACCGTTCGCGTCGACCGCACGCACGGTGAACGTGATCGATTGGCCGCTGGCTGTCAGCACACCGCTGAGCTGACCGCTTGCGCTGTCAAGCGCCAGCCCGGGCGGCAGGAGGCCAGCGATCACGCTGTAGCTGTAGGGAGGCGCACCGCCGGACGCAGCCAAACTGCGCGAGTACACTTGGCCGGCGATCGCGGATGGCAGCGCGCTCGGATCGGGCAGTGTGATCGTCTGCGCGAAGGCTGTGCCGTACACGATGCTCAAGATCGCGATGCCGACGATCAGCGGCACGATCGCCCAAGGGCGGGTGGCTGCAAAGGAAATGACGCGCCTGGAACTCATGCCTTGTCTCCTCGTAGACTCGCCGTCAGCGTTTAGAAAAGCGCGATGCGCGCGCGGGCGCGGATGCGGTCGCAATGTTTATAGGATACCGCCTTTTGCAGATTGGGAATTAGGAATTACGGGCTGGGGCTGCTCGGAACGGCCAGCAGCGCGTTACAATCAAGCGCATGAGCGATTACACTCTTTCCCTCGATGACTACCGCGCTGCGCGCGAACGCATTCACGGCTTCGTGCGCCGCACGCCGATCGCGCCCGCACCCCCGCTGACGGACGAAGTGCCCGCACAGCTCGTGCTCAAGCTGGAAAACTTGCAGGTGACCGGCTCGTTCAAGCCGCGCGGTGTTTTCAATACGCTGCTTCAGTTGGGCGAAGTGGAGCGCCAGCGCGGGGTCGTCACTGCTTCAGGCGGCAATCACGGTGTGGCCGTCGCCTATGCCGCCTGGCGCTTAGGTCTGCCCGCTGTCGTCTATCTGCCGCAGACGGCGAGCGCCGACCGCGCAGCGCGCGCAGCGGCTTGGGGCGCACAGGTCATCCAGCATGGGGACGCTTGGGACGATGCGCACGCCGCCGCAGCAGCGCATGCCGAGCGCGATGATCTCGTCTACATCCACCCCTTCGACGCCGATGCGACGCTGGCCGGGCAGGGAACGCTCGGTTTGGAGCTGATCGATGATGTGCCCGATCTCGACTGCGTTCTGATCGCCATTGGCGGCGGTGGCTTGATCGCGGGCATGGCCAACGCTATCAAGGCCGCGCGACCGGGCGTGCGCATCATCGGCGTAGAGCCTGTCGGCGCGGCATCGATGCAGGCCGCGCTCACTGCGGGGCGGGTGGTCGAACTCGATCGCGTGCGCACGATCGCCGATACATTGGCTCCACGCGCTGTCAGCGAGCGCACCCGCGCGCTGACGGCCGCCTTTGTCGATCAGATCGTGCTTGTCGATGACGCAGCGATGATCGACGCCATGCGCTGGCTGTGGGCACAGTACAACCAGCTCGTCGAGCCGTCCGGCGCGGCCGTGATCGCGGCACTGCGTACAGGCGCGGTCGATGTGACGGGGTGCAGATGTCCTGCCGCGCTCATTTGCGGCGGCAACGCCGATGCTTCAGCCATCTGGCCGCAGTACGAGGCGCTGGCACAAGCCAAAGCGCGAGCCTGAGCGGTGGCCTTCGCCCGCCGGCATCACTGGCTGATCAGCCCATCGACCGCGTTCAAGAAGAGCGTGCGGTTGAGCGGCTTGGGCAAATAGGCGTCGAAGCCGTACTGAAGCGCCGCTTGGCGCATCTCCGACGTGTGATAGGCCGTGACGGCGATGCATGGCAGCGATTTGAGACCGCTGTCACCGCGGATGGCGGTGATCAGTTGAAATCCGTCCTGCCCTGGCAGCGCCAAGTCGATGATGGCGCAGGCATACTTGTGCGACTGCAGCATCGTCCACGCCTGCTCAGCGGTGCCCGCGACATCGACTGACAGATTGACCTGGGACAGCAGCCGGGCGACCAGCTCCTGCCCATCGGGTTCGTCTTCGACTACCAAAATCGTGGGTGAGTTCAAAATCCACTCTCCTTGTTTTGATCACCGGATGGCTGGCAGCAGCGGCGCCATTTCGGGAATATCCGTCAGGATGACGACTAACTGTTGGATGAACTTGGGCGGATCGAGCGGCTTAGAGATGTAATTGTGGAAGCCGGCAGCCAGCGCGCGCTCTCGATCGCCGGACATGGCATGCGCCGTCAGGGCGATCATGGGGATATCCATCATCCGCCGATCCTGCTTGATGGTGTAGATCAGCTCCCAGCCATCCATCTCTGGCATCGAGAGATCGGAAATGATGAAACGCGGGCTGCATGTGCGCAGCTTGACCAGCGCATCCTTACCATTGACTGCCTGCACGACGTTGGCACCGGCGATGATGAGCAGCCGCGTCGCGACTTCCAAGCTATCCGACTCATCATCGACGACCATCACGTCCCAACCTTCGAAGATGCGGGGAATCTTGAACATGGCTCTCTGCTCTTTTTCTTGCTATGGAGCGGCGGGAGCGGCGATTTCGCTCACGTCGTCGACTCTAGAGAAAACACCTGTCACCGGTTCGCGCAGTTCGATCTCGCGCGCAGGTAAGTTGAGAGGCAGATCGATGGTGAAGACACTGCCCTGCTGTACGTCGCTGCTCAGGCTGATCGTGCCTTCCATCATCAAGACCAAGCGTTTGACGATCGCCAGCCCCAAGCCGGCACCCTGATGCTGCCGCGTCGAGGTTGGATCGACCTGGAAGAAGTCGTCGAAGATCAGCCCCTGTTTGGACTTGGGGATGCCGATGCCGGTATCGGCCACCCGGATCAACAAGCGATCCTGCTGGCGGCTGAAGGTAAGATCGACATGTCCTTTTTCGGTGAACTTGATGGCGTTATGCACCAGATTGGTCACGATCTGCATGATACGGTCACTATCATGATGCAGCCGGCTTGGCAGGGCCGGATCGACTTCGACATTGAGGGTCAGCCCTTTATCTTCCGCCATCGGCTTCATATCGTTGTAGATCGCGGCGCTCAGATCGCGAAGATGGACCTGTGAGGGTACGATCTGGATCGCGCCGGTGGCGATGCGCGAAAGATCGAGGATGTTGTTGATCAGCGTCAGCAGGCGCTGGCTGTTGGCCAGCGAGCGATTGGCCATATGCTCGTTATCTTGGCTGAGCTGACCGCTGAACAGCATCAAGTGGAGGAAGCCGATCATGGCATTGAGCGGTGTGCGCAGCTCATGGCTCATGGTCGCCAGGAACAAGTCTTTCATGCGGTTCGCATTTTCGGCCTCGCGCCGCGCCATATCCAAATGGTTGATATTGTCCTGTGCTTTGGCCGCCATATCGTTGAAGGCAGCGGCCAGCTCGCCCAGCTCATCGCGGCTTTCGACCGGGATGCGGTAGCTCAACTCACCGCTGCCGATCTTGTCCGCACCGGTTTTGAGCAACTGCACCGACTGGCTGATGCTGCGCGTGACCAGAACGGTCGTCGCGCCGCCGACCAGCAGCACCGCTGCAAGCAGCGCGATGACCGCCGTGCGCGTCGAGTTCGCAGAGCCTGTAGCATTGGCGAACGCCTGCTGCCGCTGCTCAGCTGTCCGCGCCTGCACCTGATCCGTGAGCAGGCTTTCAAGCTGAGCACGGACATCAAAAAAGCGGCTCGTGTGCGAGACGATCTCATCCTGGAGCCGGACGACATTCCCGATGTCGAGAATCGACCAAGCGGACAAGCGTAGGATGCGGTCGAACGAGGCGGAGCCGGTCAAGACAGGGCGCAGCGGCTCCAGCCCTCCGAGTTGACTCCGGAACCGCGCCAGCGCGGTGGAGACCTGCATATTCGTCAAAGGATTGGGCGAGGCGAGGTACTCGTTGATCTTGACGCTGAGCCGCAAAGTCGCTTCCTCAAAGTTATTGAGCAGCACCCCCTGCGCGCTCGCCCGTTCGGAACGGCTGCCGAGCAGGTCAGCATCGCGCGTGATCTGTTCCAGGTTGCGGATCAGGCTCCTGCTGAGCACAGCCTGCACATCGTGGGTGCCGACGCGCAGCAGCGCGAAACGGCGGTATTCGGCGAAAAGCTGCGCGATCTGCTCAGCGGTCTCGCGCTGCGCGGGTTCATCGCTCAAACTTTGGTAGCGGAATAGATCCTGTTCAAACTGCGCCATATCCGCCAACATCGAGCGCCGCGCTTCGCGCGTGTCAGTGCGCAGGTATTCTTCGACATGAACGCCAATATCGATGGCACTCGCCTCCATGCCGAAAGCGGCGATCGAGATCGGCTGTGTCACCTGATTGAGCTGGTTGAAATCAGCCAGTGTGCGGTTCGCCAGCGCTGTGATGACAGCACCGAAAGCGATCAGCATTGCGAACAAGACGCCGAAACCGAGAAGAAGCCGTTGTGTGAGACGCATAGTGGTCTACCCCATCGCTCGAACGAACCACAAGCAAGACATGAAGTGAAAATAAATGAGCGGTCTTTAATCTAGTGTCATCGAGATTCCTGACCGGGAAAATTAAGGTTGATCTGCGCAAAAAAAGCTCAATGTGAGCGTTACGCACTTCAAACTTCTATAACGGTCTTTTAGCGAATTGGGTTATACTGGCATAGGCTTTGTGAGAGGTGTACGTCGCATGGCAGACCAGCCGGCAGTCCCCAAGTTCGTCGATGTCGAAGATTTCGCCGCCGCAGCGCCGCCGATCGTCGATCGGCCGCAGGCGCAGGCGCGCAGCGCCGCCGCAGCGCCGGCGGCCGAGCAGCCGCGTCGAGGGCTGCTGGCGCTGATCG
>CAYTME010000246.1:0-2805 GCA_964438415.1 uncultured Pleurocapsa sp.
TGGCTATCGACCGGCAGGTCGGTATACTGGAAAATGCGATCGAAGAGGGCGAAGGAACTCAAAATCTCCACTTGGGCGCCCATGAGGCCCGTCATAGGGAAGAACAGGCGCACCTGCAGCCCAGTGACGGCGACCAGCATCCCGAACCCCGGCGTGCCGATCATCAACCCCAACGACCCGACCTGCCGCGTCTTGACCAACGTCGGTTTGAACGTCCGCCAAGGACCGGGCACCAACTACCCGCGCATCAGCGTGCTGGCCGCCGGGACGGTCGTCCCGGTGACCGGGCGCAACGCCAACAACACCTGGTGGCAGGTGCGTGTCGGCACGACCATCGGCTGGGTGACGAACGAGTTCGTCGTCATCTATGGCAACTGTCTGAACATCCCGGTCGTCCAGCCGCCGCCGCCGCCGACCAATACGCCGCAGCCCGCGACCGCAACGCCGATCCTGCCGACGTTCACGCCGATCGTGATCCCGCCGACGGCGACGCCGGGGCTGCCCGATCTGGTCATCTCCAATATCAGCGGCTCCAGCTCGCTGGTGCTGGGCGCAGGCGGCGTGACCTCCAACTACTCGATCACTGTCACCAACACGGGGCAGAGTCCGACCGGCCAGTTTAACAATATCATCACAATCCTGCCGGATAACGTGACCGTCCCGGTCGCTGTCGTGGCGAGTTTGGGGCCAGGCGAGAGCATCATCCTGAATGCGAGCATCAGCTTCACGGCTCCTGGCACTTACACGCTGCAAGCGCGCACGGACAGCGACTCGCAGGTGACGGAGCAGAGCGAAGTCAATAACGTCGGCATCTTTAATGTGACGGTCACGATCCCCTGAGCGGCATCGATGAGAGGACGTGGGGACGCGCGCGAAGGCCGCCGGAGGACGAGGTGAGGATATGGCGATACGGGTCTTGATCATCAACAGGCAGCTTGCTTTCTCGGTGGCGCTCAAGCAGGCACTCGAGCGCACCGGAGCATTCGATGTGCATCCGTTCACCACTGCGGACGCGGCCATCGAATACTTGCAAGCGCATCCGCAGGATGTCGTGCTGCTCGATTTCAAAAGCGCAGCGCCCAGCGGTGCACATGTCGTGGAGACGCTGCGTGGGCTGGAGCCGAACATCGCGATCGTCGCCAGCCCACGCCAGAGCGATGAGACGATGCAGCGGCTCAGGCTTCAGGAGACGATCGAGCCGCCGTTCAACGCACGTGACGTGATCCCGCTGCTGAACCGAGCAGTCGAGAAGGCGCGCGCCGAGGCAGCCGTGCCGCCCGCGGCCAGCGGCTCGGAGACGGGCTATCTGCCGCCAGTGCCTGGTGAGACTGCGCCACGAGGTGAAAGCCGTCCGGCCAACACCGACATCTTCAAGCAGGAGCCGCCACTGCCACCCGCCAGGCTGCGCCCCGGCGAGATCGACGCAGCGCAGCTCCGACCCTACATGGTCAGCAGCGATGTGTTTCACAAGCGTCAGGAGGAGGCGAAGTCCCAACCGGATGAGCCGAGACTGCGCCCTGGTGAATTTGACCCGGCGGAGTTTCCAAGTCTGGGACCGAGCACCGATGTCTTCAAAGAGGGCGATGTCCCGGATGCCGCCGAGCTGAGCGTGCCCGCGCTGACGACCGACGATCTGATCCCGCCCACGACGGACGCCCTGCACACCGAGGAGGCGTCCGATGGGGGCGCGATCCCGCCGCTCGAACGTCCGCGCCGCCGCCGCACTAAGCCGCTCGATCAAGTCGATCTGGCTCCGCCGGTAGCGCGCTCGCCGCTGCGTCCGGGCGAGTACAGCGAGCAGGATTTGCTCAATCTGGCGCTCAACCGCGCCATCTCCGAGGAACAGGCAGAGCAGCCGCGCGAGCGTCCGCGCCGGCCAGGCGAGATCACACCCGAAGAGATCGAGCAGTACCGCATCAGCACCGACATTTTCAAGGATAACCAACCCGATACGTCGGCCATTTCGAGCGAAGACGCGGCGGCCATGTGGGAGCAGCTCAGCGGAGAAGATGCGGCACCCGGAGTCCTCGCGTTCGAGTTTGCGTATGGGGAGGATTTGGAGGCGGACGCGGGCGATACGCCTGCCGAGCCAGCTCAGGTCGAAGCCGCTGAGTGGGATGCAGACGCCCAGCCGCGCTCGCTGCACAGCCTGCTCGAAGACGAGGCGAAGGCCAGCGAGATCCTCGGCTCCGAGCGCGCGCCCGACATGCTCGATTGGAGCTTTCCGGACGACGAGGAGGAGCCGCCGCTCGAATCGGAAGTGGGCGAACGCAACCGCCGGCCGACCGATGTCCTGCCGCCGGAGCTGGCCGAAGCGCTGGCGCAGGACGATTTCTTGGCGCAGCAGTACGAAGTCGAGTCGCTGTTCGGCAGCGGTGGCGCGCTCGATGTGCGCGAGATCATGGCTGCGCCGCTGGCGGAGAGCCAGCAAGATTACTTCGAGCCGCCGACACTGCCTGAGGATCTGATCGGCGGTTGGGGAGATACCCCGGCAGATGCGGTCGAGCTGCCGCCGCCGCTTTGGGAGTCAGCAGTTGTTGAGCCTGGCGACGTTTCTGGCCTGGAACGGCTCGAAGCGATCGCGGATGAGATCCGCCGCACGCGCGAAACGGACAAGCTGCCGCAGTCCTCGATGCTCGATCGCGCCGATGAAGTCTTCCAGAAGCTCGCCGCCGAAGAGCCGCCGCTGCCCGAAACGATCGACGAGGGCGGCACCGTCGGTGACCTGCGCGACGGCGTGCACGATCCGGCTTTCCAAAATGTGCTGCAAATCTTGCGCGGCGAGGACGCGGTCGAAGTCGATGT
>CAYTME010000246.1:2866-3192 GCA_964438415.1 uncultured Pleurocapsa sp.
ATCGACGAGATTTTCGCTTCCTTCACACGTCCTGGGCTGGCCGCGCAGCCGCGGGAGCGAGAGCCGGCCGTCGAAGCGGAGGAAGACGACAATCCAGCGCAGCTCATCCTGGAGACGACGCTCGATGACTCGACGCCCGCCGATGCCTTCTCGCTCGACGCGCTGATCGCCAACATCGAACGCCAGCTCAGCGACCACAAGCCTTCGGTGCGCCCGCTGCCGTCGTGGGGGCACGCGGCCGCGCCGCCGCGCGACGACCTGTACGTGCGCGAGCCGGAATTCCTGGCCGGGGTGGTCGCCGATGTCGGTGCGCTGCCCGGGCGCGA
>CAYTME010000246.1:3248-5448 GCA_964438415.1 uncultured Pleurocapsa sp.
GCTCGACGATGTCCAGCAGATGGAGACCGAGTATCTGCCTGCGCAGCCGCCGTTTCCGCCGACGCTGCCGGAACAGAGCTGGACGCTGGACCCCCCCCCCGCAGATGAGGATACCGACGGCATCACGCGCCCGCTTGGCCAGCGCGAGGCGGCAGCCGAACCGCTGCCGCGCATCGAAGACGAAGAGCCGCAGTTCAGCACCGAGTTCGAACGTCTCGCTTCGTTCAACTTGAGTGTGGATGAGGCCGACATCACGCCGCCGCTGGGCATGCAGGTCATCCAAGACCCGTATATTGCCCAGATCGCGCTCAGCCTGACGCAGATTTCGCTGGAGGAGATCGCGGCGGCCATCCTCACGCGCCATGATGAGGTGATCGCGGTGGCCGGGCGCATGGGGCGCGCCGATATCGAGGAGATCCGCGCCGCCATCCACGACCGCTGGGAGCCTGACAGCGACCAGGCCAGCATTCGCTTCGTCACGCTGCCGAGCAGCGGGCGCGATTACATGCTGCACTCGCGCCGCACGATCAACGATCTGACGCTGTCGCTCGTGTTCCAGGGTTCGACGCCGCTGCGCGACATCCGCCGCCAGAGCAAACGCCTGATCGAGGCGCTGATGGCCGTGCCAGAGCCGGAACCGGCCGCTGTCAGCGATGACGCACTGGACTCCGCTCTGGCTCCGGTCGACTCGGACGTGCGCGGAGTCTATACGTACGTGTGGATGCTCAAAGAGCCGAACGAGCGCTTAAATGATGTGGTCGCGCGCGCGATTGAGGCCGGGATGCGCGTGCAGCTTCAAGAGCGGAGCTGGCGCATCTTGAACCTCGCCGTCGGCGATGAGTTCGTCTATCTGATGGCTGATGTGCCTGGCGAGATCCCGCCCTACGAGACGATCCGCGATCTGAAACGGCGCTCGGCCTCGATCGTGCGCAGTCAGAACCCGTCGATGGGGCGCGCTGAGCTTTGGGCCGACAGCTACTTGATCGTGACGCCGGGGCGCGAGCTGGACGCCGAGGAGATTCAGCAGTTCATCAACTTCGAGCGCATGATGATGTGACGTGCGGTTGGAACGAACGCCGTGTGCTCGATGGGCGGCTGATGAATAAAAGAGAGGGTGACCGGACGGCCACCCTCGTTTCATGTCACGTCATGCGGACAAGCGCTTACGCGCCAGGGGCGGGCAGTGCAGGCGATGACCCGGTCTCCAAGCCCGCAGGGATCTTACCGTTCATGATCTCCTCAAACTGCTGCCGTTCGAGCGTCTCATGCTCGATCAAGACCTTGGCCAGCAGATCGAGTTTGTCGCGGTTTTCGAGCAGGATGTTCTTGGCGCGCTGGTAGGCGTTCTGCAGGATACGGCGCACCTCGTTGTCGATCTCCTCGGCTGCGGCTTCGCTGTAATCGCGCATGTCGTACAGTTCACGCCCCAGGAAGAGCGAGCCGCCGCCGCTGCCATACGTGCGCGGGCCGAGCACTTCGCTCATACCGAACTGCATCGCCATCATGCGCGCCCGCTGGGTCGCCTGCTGCAGATCGTGGCTGGCACCGGTCGTGATCTGGGCGAAGATGATCTCCTCGGCAGCGCGTCCGCCCATCGTGGCGCAGATCATGTCTTCGAACTGCTCCTTCGAGACGAGATTGCTGTCCTCATCCGGCAGCGGCATCACATAGCCGCCGGCGCGCCCGCGCGAGACGATCGTGATCTTATGGACGGGGAAGGTGTGCTCCAGCACGTGGAACAGGATGGCGTGGCCGGCTTCGTGGTAGGCGACGACGCGCTTCTCCTTTTCGGAGATCACGCGCGATTTGCGCTCCGGCCCCATGATGACGCGCTCCATGCTCTCCTGCATCTCGCTCATGCCGATGGCTTTTTTGTTGCGCCGCGCCGCCAGGATCGCCGCCTCGTTGATCAGGTTCTCCAGGTCAGCGCCAGAGAAGCCTGGCGTGATCTTGGAAATCGACTCCAGATCGACATCGGCGGCCAGCGGCTTGCCTTTGGCATGCACTTTCAGGATATCGAGCCGGCCTTTGACGTCGGGATTGTCCATCGTCACTTTGCGGTCGAACCGACCTGGGCGCATGAGCGCCGGGTCGAGGATGTCCGGCCGGTTGGTCGCCGCGATGATGATGACGTTCGTCCCGGTCTCGAACCCGTCCATCTCGACCAGGATCTGGTTGAGCGTCTGCTCGCGCTCGTCGT
>CAYTME010000247.1:0-5393 GCA_964438415.1 uncultured Pleurocapsa sp.
CGTTTCGTAGGGACGACCCAAGGGGCGTCCGCTGCCCCCAAACCCGAATGCACCCACCCTGCCAGCCCCCCCGGCGCAGTCGATCGCTTTGTGGTACACTTTTTGCTGAGTACGTCAGCAAGATGGAAAACGCGATGCGTGTCGGGGAGCGGTGGCTTCCCCGCCCGATGGGTGGCTGATGCACAGGGTTGCTCGTACACGATCAAGTCTGTCAGTTTCGTCTTGCCAGTGTACGGTGTCAGCATCGAAACGTGCTGAGGACAAAGGCGATGCGATGATGAGAGTCCAGGTGATGAACGATGCGTGATCGGGCAGTACCAGCCCCGCAGCACAGTCTGTGCCACTCGTTCCCTCATCACGCATCATGCGTTTCGCCTCACACACACTCAGCAGGGTGATACGCGGCGAGCGGGAAGGCAGATACACGCTATGCAGCCGGCCGATATGCTGATCCTGGCAGTGGTTGCGCTGGTACTCTCCGTCATCTACAACGTATCTCAAGCCATGCGCCTGCGCCGAATTCGATCAGAGCAGCCCGCTGCGGCGGATTTGGCAGCGGAGATCGAAGATGCTCAGCGCGAGCTGCGCGAGCTGCGCGCCGATCTGGCTGCCGAACGTCAGCGCAGCGATACCCTGGCCAAGCAGCTTTCGGAGGCAGGGCGAACACGCAGCACGTTCCTCGATAATATGGGGTATTACGTGCGCACTCCGCTCAATCACATCATCGGCTACAGCGAGCTGCTCATGAACGGCATCTACGGCGAGGTCAGCGAGCAGCAGCGCGAACGGCTGGCGACCATTCACCGCAGCGGCAGCGAGCTGCTCAGCTACATCACCGATATGTTGGAGCTGCATCGGTTGATCTCCGGCGGCGTCGAGCTGAAGCTGAAGCCTGTCCCGGTCGCGCCGCTGATCGAAAAGGTCGCCGAGGACACGCGCTCCCAGCTCCGCGATACGTCGCTGGCGCTGCGCACCGACGTCGCGCCAGACGCCGGCGCTTTGTTCGGCGACGCGCAGCGCATCGAGCAGGTGCTGTCCCAGCTTCTGCTCAATGCGCTGCGGTTCACCAAGCAGGGCGGCGTGACCATCTCCGCGCGCGCGGTTCAGGTGCGCAACGGCGTCAGCGCAGCGCTAGAGCTGCCCGCCATCGGCTGGTTGAGCGATGGTGATTGGGTTGTCATCACCGTGTCCGACACCGGCATCGGCATCCCGTCAGAAGACCAGGCCAGCATCTTCGACACGTTCTATCGCGTCCAGCGCGACCAGACGAGCGACGAGCGCGGTCTCGGCTTGGGGCTGGCGATCGTCAAACGCATCGTCGATCTGCATCGGGGCACGATCTGGGTCAAAAGCGCTGAAAACCAGGGCAGCACTTTTTACGTCGCCCTGCACGCCCCGCGCGATGGACGCGCCGGCGATACGCAGGAGCGGCTGTCTGCGGCCAATTCACGCGCACTGCAGAGCGGACAGCGCCCTGTGTGATCAGGTCGGCACTTGGTAGGGAGCGGTAACAGGATGGCCGAGAAAAAACGTATCTTGGTGGTTGAGGACAACCGCGACAATATGACCTTGATCTTGGATCTGCTCCAGTCGCTCGACTACGAGACGATCACAGCGGGCGATGGTGCCGAAGCGGTCAAGGCGGTCGAAGAGCAAAAACCCGCGCTAATCTTGCTCGATCTTTCGCTGCCGCGCGTCGATGGCTGGTCGGCGGCGCGCACGCTCAAGGGCAATCCCGACTTGGCGTCGATCCCGATCATCGCGCTGACGGCACACGCCCTATTGGGCGACAGAGAACGCGCGCTCGAAGCCGGCTGCGATGATTACGTGTCGAAACCGATCAACCTGCGCGAGCTGACGGGCAAATTGGCGCAGTATTTGGGCGGCTGAGAGAGAAGGCCTACTGATGTTGATCCTCGTCGCCGATGACAACGCCGACAACCGGCAGCTTCTGACCGACATCGTCACCAGCATAGGACATCAGGTCATGACTGCCTACGACGGCATCGAGACGCTGGCGCTTGTGCAGCAGCAGCCGCCGGACATGATCATCCTCGACGTGACGATGCCGGGTATGAGCGGCTTCGAAGTCTGCAACCGGCTCAAGGGCGACCCGGCCACGGCGCATATCCCGATCTTGATGCTGACGGCGCTCAATGCCGAGGATGACAAGGTGCAGGGGCTGGTGCTGGGAGCCGATGATTATCTGACCAAGCCTTTCAACCCGCGCGAGCTGATCGAGCGCATCAAGAACCGCCTGCGGCTCAAAGAACAGACCGACGGGCTGCAGAAAACTCAGCAGTTGATCCGCGACACCTTCGAGCGATTCGTCGCTCCGGCGGTGGTCGAACAGCTCCTGCAGCATCCCGAACAGGTCGCGTTGGGCGGCCAACTCCAGGAGATCACGGTCTTGTTCGCCGATCTCGAAGGCTTCACCAGCCTGGCCGAAGTGACCGAGCCGCAGAAGCTGCTGGCCGTGCTCAACCGCTATCACACGCTGATGGTTGCAGCGGTGCGCGAACACGGTGGCACCGTCGATAAATTCATGGGCGATGGCATCATGGCGATCTACAATACGCCGCTGGCACAGCCGGATCACGCTTTGCAGGCAGCGCGCGCGGCCCTCAGCATACGCGAGCGGCTGGTCGAGTTTCACGCCGAATTGGAGCCGACATTTCGCCTGGCCATCAACTTCGGGCTGCACAGTGGACCGGCAGTCGTCGGCAATGTTGGCGCGCCAGACATGATGAACTTCACCGCCATTGGCGATACGGTCAATCTTGGCTTTCGCCTGCAGGGGATGAGCACGGGTGGGCGTATCTTGATCAGCGATGAGACGCAGCGTGCCATCGCCGAACATGTCGTCTGCCAGCCGTTGGGACCGCTCAATCTGCGCGGGCGTGCCGCGCCCGTCATGACATACGAGATCATCGACTTCAAGTGAGCTGAGTCGTGGCGCGATGGCGACACGCGAACAGACCGATGTATAATTTCGAGGCACAATGGTACAGTCAAATCAGGACAATCCCGCCATCGCTGCCCTGCAACGCCTGATCGGCCAGCCGCTGACCGACAGCCCGTCACCGCTGGGGCGCTGGCTGGGCGGCGTCTTGCAGGCGGTCGAACAGGACAGCATCCGCGCGGCTTACATCGTGCGCGCTGACATGACCAATCCGGCGGGCATCCTGCACGGCGGCGCGATCGCGGCCATCATCGACGACTTGATCGGGATGACGATCATCGTCATGACCGGCGCGTATCACGCCTCGATCAACCTATCGGTCGATTTCTTGAGCAGCGCGCGCGAGGGTGAAACGGTCGTCTGCACGACGCGGATCGTGCGCCGGGGACGGCAGATCGTCCACGCCGAGGCAATGCTCACCAACGACAGCGGCAAGCTGATCGCCCGCGCGACGACCAACCTGCTCGCGATCGGCGGCTGACGCTCAGATCAGCGGCATATCGGGCGGGCCGTAGACCGGCGTCGGGATGGGCTGGCGCGTGAAATCGAAGACCGGTGCTAAGTCGTACGCGAGCAGACTGAGCAGCGCCAGCCCTAGAATGATGGCGAGGATGATGCGGCGGGTCGTCCAGAAGCGGGTTTCCTGACCGGTATGATGCTCGAAATCGCTGCCATCGTCGAACGCATCGCGCTCGTAGGCATCATCATCGAGATCGTAATTGAGCAGGTCGCTCAGCCGGTCGTCGCGCCGGTCGGTCATCGCCAGCCCTCGCTTGGGGGGTGTTCACGTCCACACTTGTCATTGAAGCAGGCAAAGATGAGACGTGGGTGAGGCGCATCCCGCTGCGCTATACTCGTGACGCATCACCTTGCTCTAACTGCATCAATCCTGTGAAAGCGAGCCTGCGTGGGTGGAACCCTGCTGAACATCATCACAGTCGCCATCGGCAGCACGGTCGGCCTGCTGATCGGCAACCGCATCTCCGACCGCATGCAGTCATCGGTCATGACCGGCCTCGGCTTCGTCTCGCTCTATGTCGGCCTGACGAACGCGGCAAGCACCGGCAATGTGATCATCCCACTGCTGAGCCTGGTCTTTGGGGTCATCATCGGCGAGCTGATCGATATTGACGGCCTGCTGCAGCGTTTCGCCAGCGCGCTGCAGGCACGCTTTGGCTCGATCGACCGCAGCCGGGGCGACGCGGCGGAACGGCGCGCGCGTTTCATCACCGGCTTCATCACCGCCAGCCTACTCTTCTGCGTCGGGCCGCTGACAGTCGTCGGCTCGATTCAAGATGGGATGGGCATCACAGGGGGATTTCAGCAGCTCGCCATCAAGAGCACGCTCGACGGTTTCGCGGCGATGGCGCTCGCCAGCACGCTCGGCATCGGCGTCGCTTTCACCGTGCTGACGGTGCTGGTCGTCCAAGGCGGGCTGGCGCTGGCGGGCAGCGTCTTGGGCGAATTCATGAGTGCGCCGATGATCGCCGAGATGACAGCGGTCGGCGGATTGATCATCATCGGCTTGGCGCTGATCCTGCTCGATCTCAAGCGTCCGCGGGTGGCCAATTTCCTGCCCGCGCTGCTGCTCGCTCCGCTGATGGTGGCGGTGGCGCAGGCTTTGGGCATCGATATCTATCCGTTTTGAGCGCTCTCCATCGTCTGCACGAGCGCCACGAGCGCCATGCCGTCGGGGGGCGTCTCGCCCCAGAGCACCTGCGAGTCGAGCGCGAAACCGGGCAGCAGCTGCGATACGAGCCTGCCCTGCGCATCGACAGGCAGTGGGTGATAGCGTTCGTCCTCGCCGCGCGCCTAGACGACCGCTTCCCGCCGCGTCGGGTCGAACAGCCAGTATTCGGGCACGCCGGCAGCCTCGTAGATACACGACGTTGTTGGTCACGGGATAGAACGCCACCTCCCCAGCCAGCCACTCGGTGCGCATGCCCTCGAAGGCGGTGAAACGGCGCAGGTATTCCTCGAAGCTGATCTTTTCGCCGGGATCGACGGCTGCCGCGATGTCCGTGCGTTCTCCCTGCGTCATGTCCTGTGCCTCCGAACTCACCTCGATGCAATTGTAGACGCGGCGCAGCCGGTCGGCAATCGACGCTGCACAGCGCCGCCGACGCGCTCTTCATCGGGCTGTGGCGGGGATGCCTCTTGCATCGAAGGCGGCGCCGCGCAGCGCTGCCGCTCAGGCGAGCACATCCCCGCGCAGCGCTGCCAGCACCTCATCGTCGCTCACTTGTGGGAACTGCCAGTAGAACTGGCCGACGGCCATGAAATTGAGCGGTGCTGCCAGAAAGATGAACACATCGACCAGCGGCGCGAGTTCGGCAGCGCTTTCCGGTGAGCAAACCGGCACAGCGATCATGATCTGTGCTGCGGCGCTGGTCGCCGGAAGCTGCCGCAGCCAGTGGATGGCGGCACGCAT
>CAYTME010000248.1:0-5389 GCA_964438415.1 uncultured Pleurocapsa sp.
GAGATGATCGTCTCAGCCCGGTACGTCAGCGGTTGGCTGCTGCGGATGACGTAGCTCAAGCCGCCCGTCACGACCGCTGAGACGATGATCAGCCAGCCCCATTTGCGGAGCAGGCGGATGATTTGAACGAATTCCATAGTCGATCTTAGACCCGCTTCCTCACCCTCGGACGTTTACAGCCCTCGCACCAAGTCGCACACGACAGGTTCGACTCGTTCGTCGCGGCACAACCGCGCGATCGCTGCCAGCGAGGCAGCATCGTCGATTTCGATTTCGCAAATCGGGCCGCCGACGCCTGAAGCGCAGACGATCGTCGGCAGGCTGAGATCGTCGTTCAGGATGTTGTTCGGCAGACCCTCCAGCAGCGCCATCCCCTCAACTTCGGACGGGGTCAGCAGGCGCAGGTTCGTCCAGCCGCAGCCGCCAGCGCGGAAGAACGTGCGGTCGGCGATGCGCACATCCGCCGGCACGATCAGCGGCAGGTCGATGCTGAAGCCTTCCGGGATGATGATCTCATTAGGAGTGCCGCGGCAGACGACCGCCAGACCATCGAGCACACGCAGTTCCATCGTCGCAGGCTGGCGCAGTTGCAGCGCGATCGCCCCGGTCATCAGCACGTCCGCATCGTTGACAAAGAACTCTGTCTCCAGCGACTGCGGCACCTGCAGCAGCAGCATGCCGTTCGGCGCGCCGGGGCAGGGTGTCGGCGCGAAGCCGTTCTTGAAGAAGAAGCGCTGCATTGGGGTGAAAGCGCCTGTGCGGATGCGCGGCAGCGTCAGCGCGTTCACCGGGCGGATGGCGGTACGACTCAGCCACGCGACCGACCGCGTATCGTAATCCCCGTCATATTCGTAGTAGACGCGCAGCCATTGATTGGTGACATCGAACGCATCGGCCAGCAAAACTGTCCCTGCGCCGACCACGCCCGCGACTTGACCCAAAGCCGATGGCGTGCGATAAAGCGTGGTCTGCCCCGCCGTCGTCACCTGAGCAACCCGCTCCGACTGGCTGAGCGTGAGCGCCTGACTAGCATCGACCCCATTGCCGATCTCGACATTGCCCAGCGGCAGCATGACCAGATCGCGGCCGGGATGTCCCACCGGCAGGTTGGCGCGCACACGCAGCGGCGCGATACCATACGTGCGCGCCGTGACATCGAGCGGGCTGGTATCGACGATCTGCGTGTCACGTAGATACGTGGTCTGGCCGGGAGTCGTCAGCGGCAGGCTGGGAGCGGATGTGATCGTCTCGACATCCCCAAAGCCGTAGCAGACTTCGTCAGCCAGGATTTCAGCACACTGGCTGCCCACTTCCGAAACAACGCTGCCCGTAAAACGCTCGCATGTCGCAGAGTCCTGAGCAGATGTGTTGGATGGACGAGCAAGCATCAGTCCCAAAAATAACACCACGACCGCGAGTGGGGCGTTTCGTCGCATTAGTTTCGCTCCATCGATCCGCGCTGATAAATACATGAAATATTATAACAATGAAACACATCCAACCGGATGATAAGGTTCATGGAATTCGGTTATTCTTCACGCTTACACAGCGAAATCTCGATTGGTTTCACGAGTCTAGGGCGTCGATCTCGGCGGCATCAAGCCCGAATTCACGCAGCACCTGGCTCGTATGCTCGCCGAAATACGGCGGCGGGGTCATCGGCGCGCGCGCGCCTTGCAGACGGATCGGGCTGGCAAGCCAAGCGCGCCCGCGTTCATCGACGCCAAGTGCACTACGCGTGCGGATCTGCGCATCATCGGCCAGCGACTTCGGTGGGGTGACGGCGGTGAAACAGCATTCAGCCTTGGCCAAGCGCGCTGTCCAGGCCGCCAGCGTGTCGCCGGCGAACAATTGGCGCAGTTCTTGCAGTAGGTATGTCTGCCGCAGCGTATCCATGTGATAGGGGATCAGGTCAGGCCTGGCCACAGCATGGCAGAAATTGGCCCAGAACTTTGGCTCCAGTGCTGCCAGCGCACAGTGACGCTGATCCGCCGTCTCGTAGACAGCGTAGCAAGCATAGCGCCCGTTCAGCGAGCCGTTCGGATCGCCGTAGAGCGCATCTGTCCAGGCGATGCTGCCGAAGGGCAGTGCGCTTTCGAAAAGCGACACATCGAGCACCGCGCCCTCGCCGGTGCGCTCACGGCGGAACAGCGCCGCCAAGATGCCTCCTAGCGCCGCATACGCGCCGCCGATGTCGGCGACCTGGCCGCCCAATGGCTGCGGCACGATCTGCGACCCGACCAACCCGCCCAGCGCAGCGTAGTTGAGATCGTGGCCGGGCAGATGCGCATACGGTCCATCCTGCCCCCAGCCGGAGAGCGAGCAGACGACCAATCGGGGGTTGATCGCCCGCAGCGCCGGCACGTCGATGCTCAGACGCGCCAGCACGCCGGGGCGAAAGCTTTCGATGACGACATCGGATCGCTCGACCAGACGTTTGAAGGCATTCTGCCCACGCGGGTTTTTCAAGTCGAGGATGGCGCTGCGCTTATTGCGGTTGAGCAAACGAAAGAGCGCCCCCATGCCATCGACGAGTGGGGGCATATCGCGAGCGTAATCGCCGCCGTCCGGTGCCTCGATCTTGATCACATCCGCGCCGAGATCGGCCAGCAGCAGTGTCGTCAGCCCGCCGGGCAGCAGCCGCGTCAGGTCGAGCACCCGAATGCCCTCGAGGGGAAGCAGTGCACTCATGATCGCTCCGCATTTTCTTGTGCCGACAGGAATGCCAGCGCGCGCGCATTGAAAGCGTCGGGCTGCTCCATCGGCAGCAGATGCGCTGCACCCGGGATCATCGCCTTTTCCGCCCGCGCCAGCGCAAACGCGACCATGCCAGCGATATTGATGAAGTCCGGCGTCTCATATTCGCCGACCAGCACCAGTGCCGGAGCCGCGATCTGCCACAGGCGGTCGAGCGCGGGCGGCTGTAAGGGGCGCTCCGCCCCAGGCTCCTGCGCATGACGGTAGACATCGGCGGCGAGTGCCTGCGCCCGCGCGCGAAAAGCCGGATCGACGGTCTCAGGGCGCCGCTTTGGGCCGTCGATCCACATCTGCGTATCGAGCGCGACAGCGCGGGCGATATCCCCTGCCGCGGCTGCGGCATCATTGGCCTCGGCATAGCGGCCGATCTGCTCGGAATAGTCGTAGCCACGCAGCGATGGCGCGCAGAGCACCAGTGACGAGACTCGCGCAGGCTGTTCGAGCGCGAATTCGAGAGCCACGCGCCCGCCGCTGGAGACGCCGATCAGATGGGCGCGTTCCACACCCCAATGATCGAGCAGCGCGCGCAGATCGTCGATATGACTGTAGTCTCCCGGCGGCATGGTGGACTGGCCGAAGCCGCGCAGATCGTAGCGCAGGGCGCGCCAGTCCCGCGCGAAGACGGGCATCTGCGCGTCCCAGAGCCGCCGGTCGCTGATGCCGGCGTGCAGGAAGACGACCGCAGGACCCGTGCCCGCCTCGTCGTAGTGGATTTCCGCACCGTTGATGTATGCCGAACCGGTCTTCATGATGAGCGCGCTCGTGACGCCGTCAGTACATCGTATCCAAAGCGGCCTCTAGTTCCTGACGCAAAGAACAGTAACTCTGATAGCGGCTGTGGCTGATCTGTCCCTGTTTGAGCGCCCTCAGCACAGCACAGCCCGGCTCTGTGCGGTGTGAGCAGTCGGCGAAGCGGCAGTCCGCTACCAGCGACGCGATCTCGATGAAATAGGCATCCAGCTCTTCTGGCTCGACGTCCCAGATATTGAGCGTGCGGATGCCCGGTGTATCAGCCAAGTAGCCGCCAAAACTGAGCTTGATCAGCGCGCTGTCACGGGTGGTGTGGATACCCTCAAAGCGCGTCTCGCTGACGCTGCGCACCGACCGCGATAGACCTGGCTGGATGACATTGAGCAGGCTGCTCTTGCCAACGCCGGACGGCCCAGTGAAGACCGAGATCCGGTCTTTGAGTACGTCGCGCAGCGCGTCGATGCCATCGCAGCGTTTGGCGCTGGTGTGCAGGACGGTGTAACCGATCTGCTGGTACAAGTCGAACCGGGCAATCGTCGGCCCAGCGCCGTCCAGATCGACCTTGTTGACGATGATGACCAAGCGGTCGATCCCGGCTTTTTCGCCAATGACGAGAAAGCGGTCGAGCATACGCAGGCTCGGGGTGGGCTGCGCCGCCGCGAAGACGAACAGCACCTGGTCGGCATTGGCGATGATGACCTGCTCGCGTTCCGGCGCGCCCGCGCCGCGGCTGCCTTCTGTGCGTGCGGCGCGCGAAAGGACACTTTGGCGCGGCGCAACGGCGGTGATCGCGCCGGTTTGGTCGTCGATCACATCGATCTGCACGCGATCACCGATGGCGGCCACATCTGAAGACTGTGCCTCCTCGAGCAGCCGCCCGCGCAGCCGGCACATATAGGTTTTACCATCGTCTACTTCGACCCAAAAAAAGCCACTCTGTTCTTTTGTGACCAGCCCGGCAAGCTCTGATGCCAATTCTCAACCTCCTGCAGCGTCCAATATCCCTATCATTGTACAGAAGATTCGTTGTAACAGTACGAGTCAGCTCAAAAAAGTAAGCGTTGTATAGAAATAAGGTAAAAAATTGTTGTCATTTCATCAATATATCAATTCTTTAGCCATTGATCGGAAAATTATGGACTATATTGAAAATGTGCGGTGTAAAATCTACAGGAAATATAGGCGATGTTTGCTGTGAGCGCCCCAGAAACCAACAAAGAACGTGTCGATGAGCGAGATCTGCCCCACCTGTGTGTGGTCGATGACGATCCGATCAACCGGCTGCTGCTGCGCCGCATTCTGGAGGCGGATTACCGCATCACGACCGCCGAAGACGGTCACCAGGCGCTGGCGCTGCTGCGCGACCATGTCTTCGATGTCATGCTGCTCGACATCATGATGCCAGGGCTGAACGGTTTGGAGGTGCTGCGTGCGATTCGCCAGGAATTTGCGCCGACCGACCTGCCGATCATCCTCGTCTCGGCTTTGGCTGAAAGCGACGACGTGGTGCGCGGCTTACAGTTGGGTGCCAACGATTACCTGACCAAGCCGTTCAGCGTCGAAGTCGCGCGTGCGCGCGTGAGCATGCAGGTCACGGTCAAGCAGCTCTCCGACGACAAGAAACGCACGATCGGCGAACTGCAGGCGCTGCAGACCATGCGCGAGATGTTCTTTCGCACAGTCTCGCACGATCTGAAGGGGCCGCTCTCGAACCTGCGCATGGCCCAGTACATCTTGTCCGATATGTTCGCGCATGATCCCGATGTGCGGCTGGTGCTGGAAAACGTCGAGATGTCGCTCAACGGAATGCAGGATATGATCCAGACTTTCCTCGACGCAGCCATGCTGCAGTCGGGCATGCTGGAACTGAACATCGACCGCG
>CAYTME010000249.1:0-5302 GCA_964438415.1 uncultured Pleurocapsa sp.
GGGTGCATTCGGGTTTGGGGGCAGCGGACGACCCCTGGCTCGCCCCCCGTCGGCACGAGGCCTGCCTCGTCCTCCAACGGGCGGTTTGGTCTGCCTTCGCCGGCTTCGAGGTCGCTCGTCCACTGAAGGGACGAGGAAAACCCTCCGCAAAGACCGGTGCGCCTTCAGCGCGTCTGCGCAGCCCAGTCGAGACGCTTGAGCGCTCGGCGATTCAGACGTGCCCCGAGATCCGTATGCACCCCTGGCATTTGCAGTGTCTGACTTGACTGCGCTCCGCCCCTCTCCCGAGCGCGCGGTCAATCCGCGGGAGTACCCGCATACGCGCGTTCGAGCGCCGCGAGATCGAACTTCTTCATGGCCAAGAACGCAGTCGTCACTCGTGCGAGCGCCTCTGGATTGGCATCCGTCATCATCGCGTCCATCGCCGTGGGCACGATCTGCCACGAGATGCCGAAGCGGTCTTTCAACCAGCCGCACTGCTCGGCCTCCGGCACGGCGGAGAGCGCCTCCCAACAGCGATCGATCTCAGCCTGCGTTTCGCAGTAGACCGCGAGCGAGATCGCCTCGTTGAAACCAAATTCATGCCTGTGTGCGCTGTCCATCGCTGCGAACGGCTGCCTCGCCAGCGTGAAGGCGATCTGTTTGATCGTACCCTCCACATCCGGGGCTTCATCGCTGCCGTAGCGCATCGTGTGATCGATCGTGGACTGCGGAAACAAGCGGGTGTAGAGTTCGACCGCTTCCTCAGCCCTGCCGCACTGCTCGCCGACGAACATCAGCGCCGGCGTGATCCGTTCGGTCGCACCGTCGATGTGCATC
Source organism: uncultured Pleurocapsa sp. (assembly GCA_964438415.1). GTDB lineage: Bacteria > Chloroflexota > Anaerolineae > Aggregatilineales > Phototrophicaceae > Flexifilum. The sequence continues at coordinate 820 of CAYTME010000249.1, forward strand.
AACTGCCAGGACACACCAAAACGATCTTGCAGCCAGGCGTAGCGCCGGCTGAAGGGATATTCGCCGAGGGGCATGAGCGCGAAGCCGCCTGCAGACAGCGCCGCCCACAGCCGGTCGACCTCATCTTCGCTGGCGCAGTCCACGCGAAACGAGATGGCGGGAGTGAACTTGAACGGTGAGCCGGGGCTGAAGAACTGGAATCGCTGTCCGCACAGCTCAAGGGTGACGATATCGGTATCTCCGCCCGGCGTGCCGCTGAGTGTGACGGTGCTCACAACGCGCGCATTGGGAAATATACCGATGTAAAAGGCGGCGGCCTCTTTGGCCTCGCGGTCGAACCACAGGTTGGGGACGATTGTCTGCACGATGTCTGCCTTTTGATGAGGAGATAGAAACTGCGCGGCTGTCCAGTCCGCCGCGTGTGATGAGCCGAGCGCGACCTCGAATGAGCGCCTGCCCGCAGGTCGATGGCTTCAGCTTTCAGCCGCGAAGCCGATGGTCAAAACATATCCATGATCCACGACCTCGGCGAGCAGCGGTTCAAGTCCAAAGAGCACTCCTCGGTCGTGGATTACGTTCGACCCCTGGCTCAATCTTGAAGCGGCCCGTTGAACATCCAGCGGATGCCGTAGCGGTCGGTCAGCATTCCGAACAGATCACCCCAGAACATCGGCTGCAGCGGGATGATGTCCGTCGCACCGTCGGAGAGCGCCGCAAACAGGCGCTCGGTCTCTGCGCGCGTATCTGGCTCGAGGTTGATACTGATGTTGTCGCCAAACGTCAGTTTATGGCCGCGCGACTCCAGCGCGTCCGTGCCCATCAGCCGGTGAGCGCCGGTGATCGGCAGCGAGACATGCATGACCATACCCGCTTCCTGCTCGCTCAGGGGCGGCTGGTCGGGATCGGCGGGGACATCGCGCATGTAGGTGATCGGTTCATCGAATTCGGTGCCGAAGACCGAACGATAAAAGAGAAACGCCTCCTCGGTGCTGCCTGGAAAGTTCAGATACGTGCTTGTGCGTCCCATATCTCTGCCTCCTCAAGATTGTGCGGCGGTCACTGGCTGTGACCGCACCAAATCCACTCCACAGCTTAAATTATACGAACACTTGTTCGATTTGTCAAGCAGTCCGCCAAAGTTCCGAAGTTTCGCATGCGCGACACGCGCACTTCTTGCGCCTTTTCGTCACGATTTGCTTGTAACCCCTTGGTTTCTTGGAGTATATTTTGTGTCAGCATTCAGGCTCGGATGAGTTTGGATGTACCTCACATTGCAGCAGATGAGACAGCAGCATCCACAGGCGTTCATCGGGGTTTCTTCGCGCGTGATAAGCAGCAAAGGGGAGCACGCCATGTCGGGCAAGAACACGATTGCAGCCTTGATCGGTCTGGTCAGCATCGTCGGTTTCATCATCGCACTCACCAACAATGCCTTCGGCACCCCGCCGGGCACGTTCGAGCTGTTCGGTGCCGCTTTCAGCGCCGCGCAGATCTTCTGGCTGGCCGTCCTCTGGGGGATCGCCGCGCTGGTGCTGTGGCTGCTCGTGCAGGAAGCCGCCGCACCCACCGTCGATCTGACGCCCGTCACGCGCATCGAGACTCAGGTGCGCGGCTTCGAAGGCCGCTTCCAAGATATCGATCACCGGGTACAGGCGCGTTTCGGTGAAGTCGATAACCGGCTGAAGGCGCTCGAAGCGATGCCGCGCAGCTTCGCCGCTGCCGCCAAGATCCCGGTCAAGGACGATGAACTCGAAGTCATCGAAGGGATCGGCCCCAAGTTCGCGAGCGCGCTCAAGGCCGCTGGCATCGATACGTTCGCCAAACTGGCCGCCGCGTCCGAAAGCGAGCTGCGGGCAGCGATCGAGCGCGCCGGCATGAGCTTCGCCCCCAGCATCCCGACCTGGGCGCGCCAAGCGCAGTATCTGGTCGATGGCGACTGGGAAGGTTTCCAAGACTATGTGAAACGTCTCAGCGCTGGCCGGCAGGACTGAGACTGGGTCTTTCCGCACCCAAGCTCATCGAGAAAGACGTGATGCTCATGCGTAAAACCGCCCTCTCCGTCCTGCTCGCCGCTGCGCTGCTGCTCGCTGCGACAATCGTCGCGGCACAGCCGGTGCAGGGGATCACCATCAACGGTATCGACGACAGCGGCTTCCCGCTGCTGCGTCTGCTCGTCACCGTCACCGACGGCGATGGTCGGCCCGTGCTGGGGCTGACCGAACCCGACTTCGAAGCGCTGGCTGATGGCCGCGGCGCGCGCGTCGTCGAAGTCGACGAAATCCGCAATGCCGAGCTGAGCGTCTCGGTCGTGCTCGTGCTCGATTCGAGCGAGAGCATGTTCGGCCAGCCGCTCACCGATACGATCAACGCGGCCAACATCCTGCTCGACAACCTACGTCCGAGCGACGAGGTCGCCGTCATCGATTTCGACAGCGGCTTTCGCGTCATCCAGCCGTTCACGACCGATGTCGCCGCGGCGCGCGCCGCTGTCGCCTCGATCAGCAGCGGCGGCGTGACCTCGCTCTACGATGCTGCCTACGCCGGCGGCGAGCTTGCCCTCGCGCCGGCCAGCAACCCCCGCCGCTTCGTCGTCCTCGTCACCGACGGGCACGAGTTTGGCGAGCTGAGCACGCGCGGGGCGCAGGACGCAATCAGCCTGGCCAGCGCTAGTGGCATCCCCGTCTTCGCCATCGGTTTCGGTTCGGTCTTCGAGCCGTATCTACGCCAATTGGGCAGTGCCGGTGATGGTGAGACCTACATCCTGCCGTCATCCGATCAGCTCAGCCAGATTTTCGACTTCATCGCCAACTTCCTGCGCAGCCAGTACATCGTCACGATCGACTCCGGGTTGGAACCGGACGGCTCGCCAGCGCCGATCAGCCTGCGCAGCGGCGGCGTTTCGACCGTGCGCGGCTACACGACGCCCGACCTCTACCCGACGCCGAGGCTGGACGGCATCCCATCGGAGCCGATCGCCGAGTCGACGCGCTTCTCCGTCGGCGCAGCCGCGCCGCGCGGACTCGCGCAGGTCACAGTCAGCGTCGATGACGTCGTGGTCGAACCGGTCGATGCAGCCGCCAACGCCGACAATACCGATTTCAGCGCCGCACTGCCGATCGATCCGCTGGAATTTGCGCCCGGCGCGCACACGGTCACCGTCGAGGCGGTCGATCTGCTCGGCGCTCGCCGCGCGATCAGCCGCGCCTTCACGGTCGCAGAGCTGCCGCTGATCCTCCGAGCGGGCGGCATCACCGAGGGCGAGACGATCGCGGCTGATGCTGTGCGCACGGTGACGGCAGAGATCGTCCAAAGCCAAGGGCCGGTGACGCAGGTCACCTTCTCCGTCGATGGACGCGTGATCCAGATCGATACCGAGGCGCCCTATCAGGCGGATGTCATCATGTCCGAGCTGGAGCCGGGGCCGCATCTCGTCACAGTGACAGCGCGCACTGCCTTTGAGCAGCAGACCCAAGCGACACTGGCCTTCGCCATCCCGGCACCGACGCCGACACCCACGCCAACAGCAACCGCCACACCGGTACCGCCGACGCTGACCGCCACTCCTACACCGACCGCCACAGCGACGCTGGTGCCGCTGGCGTTCGGCCTGTCCGGCATCGATCTCGGTGAGGTCGTCGGCGACCCTGCGCGCGCTGTGCGCGTCACGCCGGAGGCGGGCGTCGAGGTCGCCAGCGTCGTCTTCACACTCGACGGCGCGCCGATCGACCGCGACATCGCCGCGCCCTACGTGACGACGATCAACATGGCGGCGCTTGCGCCCGGCGCGCATCTGCTCGAGATCGAGCTGACCGCCGCCGACGGGCGCACCGCCAGCCAGGAGATCCCGTTCACCGTGCCGGAGCGGCCCGCCCCGACAGCGCGCACGCCGGTCGTCGTCCAGCCGCCGGTCATCTCATCGCCGACGCCGGTGCCGACGGCGACGCCCATCCCACCGACACCGACGCTGACCGCCACGCCCGTGCCGCCGACGGCCACGCCGACGCTGGTGCCGCTGGCGTTCGGCCTGTCCGGCATCGATCTCGGTGAGGTCGTCGGCGACCCTGCGCGCGCTGTGCGCGTCACGCCGGAGGCGGGCGTCGAGGTCGCCAGCGTCGTCTTCACACTCGACGGCGCGCCGATCGACCGCGACATCGCCGCGCCCTACGTGACGACGATCAACATGGCGGCGCTTGCGCCCGGCGCGCATCTGCTCGAGATCGAGCTGACCGCCGCCGACGGGCGCACCGCCAGCCAGGAGATCCCGTTCACCGTGCCGGAGCGGCCCGCCCCGACAGCGCGCACGCCGGTCGTCGTCCAGCCGCCGGTCATCTCATCGCCGACGCCGGTGCCGACGGCGACGCCGACGCTGACCGCCACGCCTACACCGACCGCCACAGCGACGCTGGTGCCGCTGGCGTTCGACGTGCGCGGGATCGCGCTCGGTGAGGTCGTCGGCGACCCCGCGCGCGCTGTGCGCGTCACG
>CAYTME010000250.1:0-2208 GCA_964438415.1 uncultured Pleurocapsa sp.
GCTCACGCCGCTCTTCTCGTCTGCAGGTGCGAGATAATCTCACATGACTACCAGGGTTGGGTTGTAAGTCTGAAAAATGACATTCTGCCCAAAACAGTGCGCGGAAACTGGAAACCACTGGTGACGACAAAAGAATTTGAACGCGCTCAGGATATTCTGGCACGTCGCAACGCCAGCCACAGCGTGAGGCGCAAACAGTTCTATCTGCTCACCGGTCTGGTATTTTATCGCGACAAGAACGGATTACTGCGGCGACTGACGGATTCAACCTCAAATGCCGGGCGGCGCGGCGGCGGCACACCCTACTATCGCATCGTCGGTGCTGGTCAAGCCAGTTTCTTGTGTTCGTTGATCGATACGGCAGTTTCAGAGCATATCTGGCATATACAGGTCGATCCCGAACTGATGCCGCTCATCCAGGCGGGTTACACAAAAGAACTTCAGGACTGCATGGGTCACAACCGACCTGATCAGCGCGCCCAGATGCAATCGCTGCTGAAACAGATCGATGAAGAAGAAGCCCGTGCGCTGCGCCTGTATGCGACGGGCAAAATATCGGATGAAATCTGGGAGGGGATGTGGTCGGAATGGCAGGATCGCCGCCAGACCATTCAGCGCACGCTCGAAACGATGCAGCAGGAACATCAGGTTCACATTGATAACCTGGACATGGCGCTGCAAATGATCGCAAAAATTGGAACGCTGTATAATGGTTTACAGCGCAGCGACCAGAAAGAACTGCTGCGGCAGGTTGTTGAACGGGTCATCGTGGATGATGACGGACAGGTTACCCTGGAATTGCGTTCACCGTTCGCCTATCTCAATGCACTGGTAGACGACATCCGATGCGCGAACATCAGCGCAGCAAAAACGGTGAAGGGCGGGCGAAAGGCAACAAAAAACGCCGGGGATGTTTCCCTCGGCGTTTCCCCCGAACACTGTTCGAGTCACGACCATTCAGTCTCCACAGCCAGGATTCGAACCTGGAACCCATCGGTTAACAGCCGATTGCTCTGCCGTTGAGCTACTGTGGAATGGCTCTCAGACACCCGCTATAGTAGCAAAACGGGCTGCGCGCGTCAAGGCGCGATGTGCTTTAAACGCCCCGAACCTCTCGCATTGACGCGCAGACTCGTTATACTGTAACGGTGCCGTCGTAATACTCGGCGGCATCCGTGTCGGTATCGGAGACAGGAGGTAGCCCACCAGTACCCATACGTCCACACGCGCACACTCAAGATTGATTTCGTAAAGCTGATCTGCAACGTGCATGGGAGTATTGAACCTTATGAACCTCCGCAAGTCTCTCCTCGTCCTATTCGTGCTCTGCACCGTGCTGGCGCTGGGAGTCGCCCAAGTCGCCGCCCAAGAGACGTTCTTTGGCAAGACTGCCGAGGAGCTGTTCCCCATCCCCAACGTCGCCGCCAATGAGCAGGAACAGCGGCTCGCCTTCGAGGCGCTGCTGGCCGCCAATATCCCCGATGGCCGTGCCTTCGGCGAAGGCAAGACGATGACGTTCGGCGTGCTCGGCCAGGGGTCGCGCGGCGGCATCTCCGGCACGATCTATTTCTGGCGCAACGCCTTCGAAGCGGCGACCGGCGCGCGCATGGAGATCGTCGAAGTGCCGTACAACGAACTCGGCACGACCATCCCTGCCGACTTTTTGACCGGCCAGTACACGTACGATGCTTTCATCGGCGCGGCCTGGCAGTACGGCGACTGGGTGAGCAACGGCTGGATCCAGCCGGTCGATCAGTGGATCGGCGACGAACGCTTCCCGCAGTGGTCGCCCGATGACACCGCGCCCTCCTTCCGCGCGCTGCTTCAGTGGGGCGGCCAGACCTACGGCACGCAGATGGACGGTGACGCGCAGCTCTTCTACTACCGCTACGACATCCTGAACGATCCGGAGTGGCAGGCGGCTTTCGAGGCCGAAATGGGCTACCCGATGCCAAACCCGCCGACGACCTGGCAGCAGCTCCTGGCCGTGACGACCTTCTTCAACGGCAAAGACTGGAACGGCGACGGCGATCCCGATGACGGCATCAGCCTGCACCTCGCGCCGGGCGGCCAGGGCCACTTCCACTACGCAACGCTGGCGGCCTCGTTCGCCGTCACTCCGGCTGAGGGCGATGACCCGCGCGCCGTCACCAAGTACGACAACGTCTTCTGGTTCGACCCGGACGACATGACCCCGCTCATCAACTC
>CAYTME010000250.1:2351-5302 GCA_964438415.1 uncultured Pleurocapsa sp.
CTCGCAGGATCCGAACCGTTCGGTCATCAAGGGCAATTTGGGCGCAGCGCCGATCTTATGTTCGGAAGAATGGTATGACCGCGAGATTGGGCAGTTCGTTACCGACTCCGAGAACCCGAACTGCGTCGGCAATACGACTGGCGGCTCGTGGCACCCGACGATGTCAGCCTTCACTGACGTTCCGGAACTGACGTACTTCTTCATGGCGATGCTGGCCAACCCTTCGATCAACTTCTACAACGCGACCACCGGCTGGCAGGGCATCGACCCGTGCTGCACGTATCAGCTCTACGAGCCGCGCGGCAGCGCCACGTCGGAAGACTACACAGCAGTCGGCTTCGATGCAGGCGATATGGAACGCTACATCAACGCCTACGGCTCGAACGTATATGACAAGCCAACCTACCTGACGTACCTGCGCATCCCCGGCACGCTCGAATACATCCAAGAAACGCTCGATATTCGTCTGTCGGAGGCGATGACCGGGCAGCTCAGCGCGCAGGCTGCGCTGGATGCGACAGCGGCGGATTGGGACAGGATTACCGACGACCTCGGCCGTGAGTCGCAGCTCGCCATCTACCAGGCTGCCATCGGCTACACGCCTGGCAGCTAGGCTTCATCTCAACCCCTGCTTTCCCCCTCTCCTGCAAATTGGAGAGGGGGAAGCGAACGCTGCAAGTCAAGGAGGAGTTCAGCAGCGTCAAGGATTTCTTAACACCGATCCAGTATCCCGCTCGATGACGGTAGACCTTGAGGGTTGTTTGCGATGAAACAACGTGCCAAGTATTTTTTCTTGATGCCCGGCGTCATTTGGGTCTTGATGTTCACGCTCTTTCCGCTGATCTATTCGCTTTACCTGAGCATGACCGACTTTCGCATGGGGCGCGAGCCGCAGTTCGTCGGCTTGCAGAACTACGCCGAGATCCTCGGCCTCGATGGCAGAGGTGGCGACGCCAAGGCACGAGATACCGCCGCCTTTACCGCTTTCATCGTCTTCGGCAGCACGGCGCTGACCCTCACACTCGGAACGTTCATGGCTTGGATCTTCAATCATGATCTCCCGTTCCTGCGCCAAATGCGCGCCGTCATCACGATGCCGCTGTTCGCCGCCCCGGTGGCGGTCGGTTTTCTCGGTGTCGTCATCTTCAACGAGACCAATGGCCCGGTCAACAATATCTTGCAGGGCTTCGGTCTCGGAAGGGTCAATTGGTTCATCGATGCTTGGCCGGCGCGCTTCGCCGTCATGATCACGGATGTCTGGCAGTGGACGCCGTTCGTCTTCATCGTCGTCCTCGCCGCGATGCAGGGCATCCCGGATGATCTGTACGAGTCGGCCCGGTTGGACACGAAGTCGAATTGGATGCTCTTCTCGCGCATCACGCTGCCGATGATCGCGCCTGCGCTTGGCACCGTCTTCCTGCTGCGCTTGGTCGAGACGATCAAACTGCTCGACATCCCGACGACTTTGACGCGCGGCGGCCCCGGCTCGATCACCCAGAGCTACGCCTTCTACATCCGCGAGGTCGGGCTGCGCGGCAGCTTCCAGCTCGGTGATGCGTCGGCGCTGTCGTATCTGGTGCTGATCGTCGCCATCATCATCTCGTCGATCTACTTCTGGCGCATGCGCGCCCGTTACCAGTGAGGGGGCAGCAGACATGGCAACCGCAGCACAAGTATCCAGCCCCAGCGCCCAGACGGCGACACTCCAGACGACCAAGAAACGTCCGTTCAGTTGGGGGCGCGCTGTCCTGCTCGCTTTGGCATTGTTCTGGACGTTCATCGCCATCGCGCCGTTTTTGTTCGCGCTGACGACCTCGTTCAAGACCCAGCTTGCCTCGATCGATGGCACAGTCATCCCCTGGCTCCAGTACGAGCCGACGCTCATCAATTGGCAGCAGGAATTCGGCTCTGGCGGTGCGGAGACCTTCAAGACGCTGCGCAGCAGCGCGCTGATCTCGCTTGGGGCGACCATCATGGCGACGACGCTTGGCACGCTGGCAGGGTATGGGCTGGCGCGCTTCCGCTACGGCATCGGCAATGCCAACCTCGTCTCGTGGTTCCTCTCCCAGCGCTTCCTGCCCCCGATCGCGACAGTCATCCCGTTCGTGCTGCTGTTCCGCGACTTGCGTCTGCTCGATACGCTGCACGGCATGATCATGGTCAACACGACGTTCACGCTGCCGTTCGCGGTGCTGATCATGCGCGACTATTTCGCCGACTTCCCGGCGGAGCTGCGCGAGGCGGCACTCGTCGATGGCGCGAGCGAATTCAAGACGTTCTGGCGCATCGCGCTGCCGCTGGCGACCCCGGCGCTGGTCGCGGCGGCCATCATCTGCTTCGCGTTCTCTTGGAACGAGTATCTTTTTGCCAGCATCTTGACCAACCGCGACTGGAAGCCTTACCCGATGATGGTGGCGGGGACGGACTCGGTGCGCGGCATCATGTTCAACTTCGTCTCGACTCGCATGATCATCGCCGTCGCGCTGCCGGTGCTGCTCTCTCTGCTGGTGCAGCGCTACATCGTGCGCGGTCTAACGTTCGGCGCCGTCAAAGGCTGACGTCGTCCATTTCAGGCGGCAGCGCCCCCATTCGTGCAGCGGGGGCGCTGTCTTTGCGTGTGCACTGTGCGCTCACCCGCGCGCTTGCAGCGGTGGCAGGCCGTAGTGTGTGCGCACGAGGTCTTCGATCTCGTTGCGCACCGCCGGGTTCTCGGCCAAGAACTGCTTGGCGTTCTCGCGCCCCTGGCCGAGCAGACCATCGTTGTAGCGGAAAAAAGCGCCGCGTTTTTCGACGATGCCCAGCTCGGTCGCCAAGTCGAGGATCTCGCCGTTCTTGCTGATACCGCCCTCGATGAACATGATGTCGAATTCTGCGGTGCGGAACGGCGGCGCGACCTTGTTCTTGACGACCTTGACGCGGGTGCGGTTGCCGATGACTTCCTCTCCCATTTT
>CAYTME010000251.1:0-713 GCA_964438415.1 uncultured Pleurocapsa sp.
GGAGCTGATGCCGCTGACGATCTCGCTGGCGCACAAGCTGACGCGCCGCCTGGCGACCGCGCGCAAGAGCGGCGAGATCGCCTGGCTGCGCCCCGATGCGAAGAGCCAGGTGACGGTCGAATACGCCTACGGTCGGCCTAAGCGCGTCGATACGGTCGTCGTCTCGACACAGCACGCGCCGGAGATCAACCAAGATACCGTGCGCGCCGCCGTCATCGACCAGATCATCGGTCGGGTCGTGCCCGCCGAGCTGCTCGACAGCCGCACGCGCATCTTCGTCAACCCGACCGGCCGTTTCGTCACCGGTGGGCCGCTGGGCGACGCTGGGCTGACCGGGCGCAAAATCATCGTCGATACCTACGGCGGCGTCGCCCGGCACGGCGGCGGCGCTTTCAGCGGCAAAGACCCGACGAAGGTCGATCGCAGTGCGGCGTACATGGCGCGCTACGTAGCCAAGAATGTCGTCGCGGCAGGTCTGGCGTCGCGCTTCGAGCTGCAGGTGTCGTATGCCATTGGCGTCGCGCAGCCGACCTCGCTCGCTGTCGAGACCTTCGGCACAGGCGTCATCCCCGACGCGGCGATCGAGAGCCTCATCCGACAGCATTTCGATCTGCGTCCAGCTGCTATCATCCGCGACCTCAATCTGCGCCGCCCGATCTATCGTCAGGTGGCGGCTTACGGTCACTTCGGGCGCGAAGATGTCCACGTCCCTT
>CAYTME010000251.1:723-5196 GCA_964438415.1 uncultured Pleurocapsa sp.
GGAACAGGTCGATAAGGCCGGTCTGCTGCGCCACGCGGCAGGCCTGGCCTGATCGCCCGTTCAGCGCGGCGCGCGCGGATCGCCACAGGCGCGCGCCGTATCCCTTTCGTCCCTCACAAAGACAGCCTGCTGGACACCTTTGCTGTTATCGGGCACCTATTCGCGTTATAGTGGATGCGGTGGCTGTTCAATACGACCTGAAGAGGCGATCATGCGCGCACTCAAGGCGATCGGCGGTTCGATCAAGAACTTCATGATCCTGTTTTCGTTCATCGTCAATCTCGTCCTGGTGGTCGTGCTGATCGTCTTGGGCCTGACCATCTTCGAGATCAAGAACCAGATCGCGGCACCGCTCGTCTCCGGCCTGCACAGCAGTTTTGTCGGCTTGGATCAGGCGACCATTGACTGGACGATCCCGGTGCGCGCTGATGTGCCGGTCAATCTCGATATCGCCCTGCAGCAGAACACAGCGGTCGTGCTGACCGCGCCGGTACCGCTCAACGTGACCGCCAACATCACGCTGCCAGGCGTCGGTGTGCTCAACAATGCCAATGTCGCACTCACACTGCCCCAAGGCCTGGTGCTGCCGGTGGCCTTGAACCTGAATGTGCCCGTGCGTGACAGCCTGCCGATCGCGCTCGACGTGCGCGCTGTCATCCCGCTCGATCAAACCCAGCTCCACGATCCATTTGCCAATCTCCAGTTAATGTTCGACCCGCTGGCGCGCATCCTGACTAACCTGCCTGACGGTTTCGACCAGGTACCGGCCTTCATCGCCGACGCTCTTGATGCTGACGGTGTCGATCTGCTGGCCGACAACGCCTATACCGCGCGTCCCTGGCCGGGTTTCTCACGCACAGCGGGCTTGGATTACGAGCTGGCTGATGAACCAGTTCCGCCGGAGAATCGACCGCTTCTGACGGGCATTGTCCCCATTGGCGGGATTCCCATCCTCGACGCGCTGCTGCGCCCGGAGCTGTATGCGCGAGGCGGCCCAGCTCAAGTCAATGAGGCGGCGCGCGCTGCGCTTGATGTCGAGCTGGCGGCGCGCGAGCGCGGGGCGGAGATGCTGCCGGCTGAGTCGGGCGGACCCAACTCGTCAGCACCTGGGGAGGATATGGGTATCATGCCGACGCCTGTCGGGAGCGGCTGACGGCGCGCAACGTCTGCGACCAGACTGCGTATAGAAGCACGACCGAGTGTTTCTGCTGCGAGAGGGATCGACAAGCCTTATGACCGATGCGAAACAGCCCGTCATCCGCACGCGCAATCTCACCAAAGACCTGCCGTTGGGGAAGGTCGTTGTCCACGCTTTGCGCGGCGTTGATCTGGATATTTACGGTGGGGAGATGGTCAGCATTGTTGGGCCTTCCGGCAGCGGCAAGAGCACACTGCTCGGTCTGATCGGTGGTTTGGATAGGCCGACAAAGGGCAAAATCGAAATCGATGGCGTCGATATCACACGCATGAGCGAAGATCGCCTGACCGAGATCCGCAACGAAAAGATCGGCTTCATCTTCCAGTTCTTCAACTTGATACCGACTCTGACCGCGCTGGAAAATGTGGCGCTGCCGATTCAGTTTGCCCGCAAAGCCCGCTTCCCGGCGGAGAAGCGCGCGCGCGAGCTGCTCGACATGCTCGGGCTTGGCGATCGGCTGCATCATCGCCCAGCAGAGCTTTCCGGCGGACAGCAGCAGCGCGTCGCGATCGCGCGGGCGCTGGCGAATAATCCACCCCTCTTGCTCGCAGACGAGCCGACGGGTAATCTCGATACCGAGTCAGGACAGATCGTCCTCAAAGCGTTGGAGGCGGTACGGCGTGAAACCGGGACGACGGTCGTTATCGTCACCCACGATATCGATCTCGCCAGACACGCGGATCGGATCATCACCCTGATCGACGGCCGCGTGGTGGAAGAGCCGGAAGCGCTGCACAGCCGTGTTTGAGGACTCCAACCAGGAGCAGCGACGTGGCGAAATATGATACTTACTCGGTCGAGGTCGCGGGTATAAAACGCGACCTGAGGTTGTTCACGATCAAGCCGGGACTGCGCATCGCCATCCTCAATATTTTGGGAGATACCGAACTTGTCCAGGCGGCGGCGCACGCCCTTGCTGAGCAGTTGAAGCCGCTGCGCGCTGAGCTGCTCGTCGGCCCAGAAGCGAAAGCGATTCCGCTCATTCATGCCCTGTCGCTCGAACTGCGTATCCCGTACGTCGTGCTCAGAAAAACTTATAAGCCGTACATGGGTTTCGCGCTCAAGTCGGAGACGCTGAGCATCACGACGGGCGAACCGCAGACGCTTTATCTGGACGAGAAAGATCGTGATCTGGTCAAAGGCAGACGGACGATCCTGATCGATGATGTGATCTCGACCGGCAGCACGCTTCAGGGGCTGCGCCTGATCATGGACAAGGCCGGCGCGCAGGTGATCGCCGAGGCGGCGATCTTCACAGAGGGCGATCGCGCTCGATGGGAGAACATCATCGCGCTAGGGCACCTGCCTGTCTTTGTCGACGAGCAGTGAGTCAGGGCAGTTTTTCCACGACCAAGAAGTGTTCCAGCCCGTAGGTATCGAGTGGTGTGCCTTCAAGTTTGTGTAGGAGGCTGCGCATCCAGCGGCCCGGCGCGCCGAAACGGGCGATGATATTGTCGTAGCCGCCGAAAATACGCCGGTGCACGATCGTGCGGACGGGTAGGTCGGCGAACAGCGCCTGCAAGCCGCGTACGGTGTAGGCGCGCACGTGCGGTGCTAGCTGGTTGCGCAGCCTATCCGGCAGGTAGTTGATCAGCGGTGTATTGCCGAAGTGATAGCGACCGCGCCAGTAATGACCGTGCGTCTCGAACGGATACCAGCGGTTCGGCACCAGAATGAGCGCGCGTCCACCGGGTTTGAGTACGCGGATGATTTCTGCCGCCGAAGCGCGATCGTCCGCAACATGTTCCAGCACGTCTTGTGAGAGCACAGTATCGAAGCAGTCGGATCGGTATGGCAGGTGTTCGGCTGCGGCGACCACGGCATGCGGCGTCCGCTGCTGCGCGATGCGCACACGGTCGAACTCGATATCGAATGCCGCCACCTGAGCGTCGAATCGGCTGACGATCTGGGCAGAGAAGGTGCCGATCCCGCAGCCGTGTTCCAGCACGCGCGCGCCGTTCAGCGCCGCGAACTGGGCGATCATCTTGAGGCGGCGCTCCTGACCTGCTCGCCAGACCAATGCCGGTACACCGCGTTCGGCAGCGCGATCGTCGATGCTCATCGATGGTTCAAATTGCCGTTGCGCTGCGCACGCTGCGGGTTCGAGGTGAAAGACCGCTCGTTGTGTCCGATGTACCCAACCTTGAGCGCATCAAGGGCGACGTCGGCGAAGCTGCTGTCTAGGTGGCCGACGCGCGGCGTCTCAGTTATCAGCGGCGCCACGATCGTCACGCGCGTGCCGGTGCCGGGCGAACTCGCCAGGTTGAAGGTGCCGTTCAACATAGCAGCGCGCTCACGCATGTTCACCATGCCGAGACTGCCGCTCCGGGCATGATTGGCCATCATGGCTGCAACATCGAAACCGACGCCGTTGTCCTGAACAGTGATGACCAGATCGCGCCCTTGACGCCGCACTTCGGCCTTGATCAACTCTGCCTGTGCATACTTGCGTGCGTTGTTGATGGCTTCGTCAACCAGACAGAAGATATTAGCCTGCTTTTGGTCGTCGAGGTGCCGTTCGATCCCCGGTTCAACGTACATATCCACCCGCTGCCCATGCGTTTGCTCGGTCTTCGTCGCCAGATCCTTGAGCGCCGCGCTGAGACCCTGGCTTTCCAGCGCCATCGGCCTCAGTTTGAAGAGCATGTGCCGCATCTCCTGGCTGGTCGTGACGGCGATCTCTTCCATCTTGGTCAGTTCATCGGTCACCTTTTCCGGCGAGCGTTCCAGCATTCTGCGGATGATGCGGATCATCATCACCATCGCCGATACTTTCTGCGTCGGGCCGTCGTGCAGTTCGCGCGCGATTCGCTTGCGCTCACCGATGGCGACCTGCGCAATCCGCTCGCGCTCCTCCAAGTACGAACGGTAGAGGACGAAATTCTGGATGGCGATCGTCGCTTGAACGCCGATAGCCGCCAGCACTTCGATATGTTCATTGGTGAAGGCGTTGGCGTTATCGCTGCCGTAGATGAGTACACCGAAGTTATCATAGCTGGCGCGCAGGGGGATGCACAGCACCGAGCGCGTATTGTGAAAGCCCGTGAAGTAGGTGAGTTCAGGATCGGTTCGTCCACGCTGGCCGATCACGGGCACACCTTCGCGTAAAGCTTCGCCAATGAGGCCGCCCTTGCCGGGAATGACCTGTTCGGCGTCGGCACGACCGACGTGTTCAATTCGTGGATCACGAAGGACGTGCGCGTCCGCGTGCCGGAAACGGTGAAGGTGCGCGTGTACGGGAAGCGGCCCGACAACGTGACCGCCAAGGACTTAAT
>CAYTME010000252.1:0-5071 GCA_964438415.1 uncultured Pleurocapsa sp.
CCTCGATCGGCAGACGAACCGCATCGCGCTCAGCCGCAAGCGGCTGCTGCCCGATCCCTGGGAGACCGCTGCTGAACGCTACCATGAAGGACAGCAGGTCGAAGGCACCGTCACCAACGTGGTCGATTTCGGCGCGTTCGTGGCGCTAGATGACGGTCTCGAAGGGCTGCTGCATCTCAGCGAGATGGGCGATGGATCGCTGCGCGAGCCGCACTCCTACGTCAAGAAGGGCGACCGTCTCAGCCTGCGCATCAGCCATCTCGAGCCGGAGAAGCGCCGGGTCGGCTTCACCCAGCGCTGGGGCGGCGGTGAACAGGCTGCAGCGGCAGCAGACCCGGAAGCGACCAGCGAGATGCCCGTCAGCGAGCGCAGCAACGGCCACAGCGAGGCCGAAACGAGCGAGACGAGCAGCGAAGAAGCCGCCGAGTCCGCATAACCGCGCGCCTCAGCTCCCGGCCTGACGCGCTGGGCGAGCACTATCACGCTCGCGCATGGGCAGCGGACGCGATAGGCCGCGTCCTCTGACGGGCGGTTTGCTTCCCCTGCGTCGGCGAGGTCACTCACCGGCTGCAATGCTGCTCTTCCATCGAAGGGACGAGGAAAACCCTCCGCAAAGGCCTGAACCGCTTCAGAGCGCCTCCGCAGCTCAGCCGAGCCGCTTGAGCGCTCGGCGAGGCAGACGTGCCCCGAGATCCGTATGCACCCCAGTCAAGTTCAATTGCGCATTGACCGTTTTTGACGGTATGCTCATGGAAGACAGTCACGGTGTTCGACAGTCAGTGGTCACGGGGAACAGCGGATGCAAACGGATGATCCACAATCACAGGTAGGCCTCGTCATCGAGCCGGACGGCGGCACATGCTCGATCAGCGATATCCTGATCGCGCGTGGCCTGCCGGCTTTCATCATCGGCAGCTCGGAAAAAGCGCATCTGCGCTTGACTGATGCCGGCCTCGCGCCGGGTCATGCAGCAGTGCGCCTGCAAGACGGGCGTTATCTGCTCCAGGCACTCCCAGGCGCAGCCTGCGCAGTCAACGGCCAGCCGGTGCTGCGCGGCACGTTCCTGTCACCGGGCGATGTCATCGATCTTGGGGGCGTTCAGCTCCGTTTCACGGGGGAGGCTGCTGCGTCCGTCACGGCTGCCGCGTGCCCGGTGCCGCGTCCGGTCGCGGCTGTGCCCGCATCGATGCCGATCGCGCCGGCTCCCGCTCTCCGGCAGACCGCTGCGCCCGCACCCGTCGTCTCGCAGGCCGCTGCGCCGACGATCCACTATGCCAATCAGGCCGCGCCAGCACCGGTCAATCTGAGCGGACTCCTCTATCTCGGCATCGGCTTGATCAGCGTTATACTGCTGGCGGTCGCCGGCGTGGCGCTGTTCCCGCGCCAAACCGCCGAAGCTGAGATGCCGCTCGAATTCGCTTACAACGATGGCAGCGTCACCCTGGTGATGTTCGAGGCCGATTGGTGCACGTACTGCGCCCAGCAAAAGCCGATCGTGAACGGCTTGGCCGATGAGTTCCGCGGGCGCGTCTACGTGCGCATGGTCGATATCGACGCCCCGTCGAACAGCAGCCTGGTCAGCCGCTACGGCGCCCGTTCCGTGCCGATGCTGGTCATCTTGGACGATATGGGCCAGGTGACGGAACAGTACTTCGGCCTGACCGACGGTCGCATCATCCGGCGCGGCATCCAGGACGCGCTCGTGCGTTCAGCCCAGACGCCGAACAACACGCCGCCGCCCGCTCCTTCGGTCTGAGCCTCACAACTCCACCATCGTCCGCTCGAACACCGCGCCGAAGGCGTCGATCAAACGACGGCTGAATGCTTCGATATCGATCGGGGTGCCGAGCAGCGCCGCCAGGCTGGTGACGCCTTTGTCGTGGATGCCGCAGGGCACGATGCCGTCGAAATAGCTGAGATCGCTATTGAGGTTGATAGCGAAGCCGTGTTTGGTCACCGCCCGCGCCGTCACGCGCACGCCGATGGCGGCGATCTTCGCGTCGCCGATCCAGACGCCCGTTAACCCGGCGATGGTGCCCGCCATGACGCCGTAGGTCGCCAGCGCGGCGATGATCGTGCGCTCCAGCCCGCGCAGATAGCTGATCGCGTCGGCGCGCAGCTCGCCGCGCTCGTCCGTCAGCTTGAGGATCGGATAGCCGACGAGCTGGCCAGGACCGTGATAGGTGATATCGCCGCCGCGATCGGCGCGGAAGACGGCGATACCGCGTGCGCGCAGCGCCTCATCATCCAGCAGCAGATGATCCGCGCCGGCGGCGCTGCCGAAGGTGTACGTGTGCGGGTGCTCGACCAAGAGCAGACGGTCGGCGATGCTGCCGCGGGCGCGTGCCTCGACCAGTGCGTTTTGCAGCGTCCAGGCGTCGGCGTAGTTCATCCGCCCCAGCCGCACGACCTCGCAGACCGCCGTCATCGCACACCGTTCGATCTTCTAGCTCACGAAATGGGCAGCGGCTCGCGCTTGATGCCGTTGGTCGAAGCGCGCGGCTTGAGGTCGGTCTTACGTTCGACCTCATCGACGATCATGCGCGCGATCACCAGCGACGATGTGGCCGCAGGGCTGGGCGCGTTCTGCACGTGGGCGACGCGGTTACCGTGCCGGATCAGGAAATCATCGACGAGTTTGCCGTCATAGCTGAGCGCCTGGGCGCGCACACCGCTCGGCCCTGGCACGACATCCGCCCCGCTGAGAGCCGGCATGTACCGCTGCAGCTCTTTGACGTAGGCCGCCTTGACGTAGTCGCGGTACATTTCGACCATGCCCATTTTCCAGTATTTGGCCGCCAGTTTCCAGAAGCCGCCGTAAGTCAGCGTCTCCCACAGCTCGCGGGCGTGGATGTCCCAGCGTCCGTACCCCTCGCGCCGGAAGGCGAGCACGGCGTTGGGACCGGCCCAGACATCGCCGCTGATATGGCGCGTGAAATGCACGCCGAGGAACGGGAACTGCGGGTCGGGCACGGGGTAGATCATGCCCCGGCACATATGGCGCTTTTCCGGGCGCAGCACGTAGTAATCGCCGCGGAAGGGCACAATCTTGACATCGGTCTTGCCCTCGGTCATCGCTGCCAGCTTATCCGAGTAAAGACCGCCGCAGGTGACGACGAAGCGGGCGTGAACATCGTTTTGGGTCTCGATAGTGATGATCGTCTCGCTGGCGAGCGGCGTCAGGTTGATGACGCGCGCGCCGGTCTTGATCGCGCCGCCCCAGGCGAGCACGTCGTCGGCGTAGGCGCGGGCGACCTCGGCCCAACTGACGATACCGGTATTCGGCGACCAGATCGCTTTGATGCCGGCCGCATACGGCTCGATCTCCCGAATGCGCTCCGGCCCGACCAGCTCGATGCCAGGCACACCGTTGGCCTGCGCGCGTTCCCACAGGTTCATCAGGCGCGGCAGCTCGCTTTCGTCGAGCGCGACGATCAGCTTGCCGCACAGCTCGAACTTGATGCCGCGTTCCTTGCAGAATTCGACTGCCTCCGCGCGCCCCTGTACACACGCTTTCGCCTTGAGCGAACCGGGCGCGTAGTAGATGCCGGCGTGCATGACGCCGCTGTTGTGCCCCGTCTGGTGCTGGCCGAGAATATCCTCTTTTTCCAACACGATCAGGCGCAGCCCCGGCTGCCGCTTGAGGAATTCGCGGGCGGTCGCCAAACCGACGATGCCGCCGCCGACGATGGCGAGATCGTAAAGAGAATGCTGCGTGCCGAATTCGCTCATGGCCTGCTGCTCCTGCCGACTGATGGGTTGATATCTGGCGAGAACGCTGCCCCCTCGCGCAAGATCGCATGAGACGAGCTGACGGGAGGTTCCGAGGGGGCAGCGCCTCTGGCTTCCAGATTAGGACGCTGGCCTAACACGCTGCTAACGCTGCGCCAATCTTGGCCCATAGATGCGCAAGGTGAGTGAAGGGCGTAAAGCGCCGCCCTAAAATTTGCGCATTGATCAGCGCGAGCGACTGTCCCGGCTTGACGAGCAGCTTGTCCGCGAGCGATTTTCTAGCCATCGATCTCTCCCTCCGACTGTGAGCGATCTGAATGAGCCGAGCGGCGGCGCGCCGTCTCAGGACAGCGGCTCGATCTCCAAGAGCGTGACCGGGTTGATATTCATGATGTGCGTCGATCCGTAGTCGGTCTCGGTCGCCACGCGGCGGTCGTACGTATGCACATGGCCGTGCAGCATGTAGCGCGGGCGGTACCATTCCATGAAACGCAGAAATGCCTTGAAGCCGGTGTGGGGTAGGTCACTGGCATCGTGAATGCCGAAGGCGGGTGAGTGCGTCACAAAGACATCGACGGCGTGGCCGCCGCGCCGCCAGCGCCGGTAGCGCAAACGCGGCCCCATCTTCATGACCAGGGCCAGCATCTCGCCTTCGGTGTATTTGACCGGCTGGTCGTTGTAGCGGATCGATCCTTCCAGGCCGACGAAGCTGAGGCCTTTGAACTCGACCAGCCGCATGTGCAGGTCTTCACCACCGGGCGGGCGCTCGCTGTAGCTTTCATCGTGATTGCCACGCACGTAAAAGAGCGGGACATTGAGCACGCTGGCGATGAATTCGAGATAAGCCGCCGACATATCGCCGCAGCTCAGCAGCAGATCGACATCGTGATAACGCCGTCGCAGGTGAGCCGCATTCTCCATTTGCGACATGATCGTGTCGCTAACGCACAAAATCTTGACCACAACAAGCAGCTTTCAAGCCTCAACCAAACGCGCCGGACCGCCTATGCCCTGGCCATGTCCGCTCAGCACACGCCGAGCGCCGCAGCGATTTGACGTCATCATAACAAGAATCGGCACGATGTCCACGCTGCGGTACCCGAACGCACGGGCGCGATCGTGCGTTAAACTCTTGAAAACACACATGGAGAGCGACAGGCGATGGACGACCAAGAACGCTTCGACCGTTTCATGCAGCGCGTTTTGCAGCGGCCGCTGCCGCAGAACCCGATGGCGCGCGTGCGCCTGCTGGCGCGCGAGCTGGCCGAAGGCGCGGTCGAAGGCATCTGGAACGCTGGCATCAGCCATTACCGGGGCACCGTCAATGACCGGCCGGTGG
>CAYTME010000253.1:0-4966 GCA_964438415.1 uncultured Pleurocapsa sp.
GGCGCTTTCCGCGCCCCGGAGACGACCTGAGCGCGCTGCTGCGCAACTACGCCTGGGAAGAGGGCATCATCGACCCGAATGACATCGCCTACGCCGTCAGCGAGGCGCGGCGGCTGCTCGAAGGCTTCCAGCGCAGCGCCCTGTTCGAGATGGTCGATCGAGCGCACCGGGACGGGCGGCACTTCGCCGAGCTGCCGTTCATCTTCCAGACCGACCGGCGCACCATTCACGGTAAGTTGGATGCGCTCCTGCAGAAGCCGGACGGCACCTGGGTCGTCATCGACTATAAGAGCAGCACCGTGCGCGGCGGGCGCGATATCGGGGTGCTGGAGGCGCACGCCCGCCGCTTTCATCTGCAGGTCGGCGTGTACGCAGCGGCGGTGCAGCGCCAGTTGGGCGGCCAGATGCCCGACGTCTATCTGCACTACATTCGGTATAATCACAGCATCCCAGTGCCCGCCGAAGCATGGCAGGCGGCGCTGGACACGATCGAGACGATCATTGGCGATGCGCTAGGCTAAATGACGATGCTGGAACGTATCATCGGCCCGCTGCCCGCGTGGGCACGGCGCGATCATCCTCTGCTGCGCTACGAGCTGCGCGGGAGTCCCAAGCCGCGCCGCCGTCTGCTGCGCATCCTGGCCGTCATCCTGGCGGCACTAATGCTGATCGCGTTCGGGTATGCCGTCGCAACCGAGTTCTTCAGCCGTGAGCTGTCGCCCAACCTGACCGAGACGGCCAACCGGATCGCCTACCCACCGCTGCTGCTGCTGCAGATCGCGCTCGGCATCGCCGCGCTGAGCACGACCATCGGCGCGGTCGGCGAGATCGACCGCAAGCAGCAGTGGGACAACCTGCGGGTGACCCCGAGCGGCGCAGGTCTGGCACTGCGGACGCGCTGGGCATCGGTCTTCTATCGACTGCGCCCGCTCTTGGCCATCATCTTGATCGGGCGCGCGCTGCTGATCCTGGGCATTTTGTGGGATCTGACGGCCTTCCAGGGCCAGTATCTCGATCTGCTCATCAGCGGCATCGTGCCGCAGATGTCGATCGTCGTCCCCATCGGCGAACCGCCGCTCGATCTGGGTGTTGCGGTGGGCGTCATGCTGCTGGCGTTCATGCTGACGGCGGCGATCCTGCTTCCTTTCACAGGTGTCGGCTTCGACGCCGCGTTCGGCCTGCTCCTCTCGACGCTGGTCAAGAACCGCACGTACAACTCGATGCTCCAGTTCGCCCTCATCCTCTTTCGGCTGGCGCTCACGGGGGCGCTCGTATTCGCGGCCTTCCAGTTCATCGCCGGCGATCTGCGGCTCGCTGAAGGACCTGCGTGGGCGTTGATGCTCGGCTTCGGCGCGCTAGCCGATTGGGGTCTGTACTTCCTGCACTTGAGCAGCTTCGGCGAGATCTGGGCCATCGTGCCGTACGGCGTGCTGCTCGGCTTGGCGCTGGTCATCTTCGCGCTCGTGCAAGCCTTCATCGCCGACCGGCTGCTGCTGCTGGCGATCCATTTCGCTCAGCGGCGCGGCTAAAGGACACCGAAACGCCGCGACCAGATTTCGAGCAGCAGCAGACGGAAGACGATCTCTTCGTGCTTCTGGCGACCGCTGAAGTGCGCATCGAGCAGCCGATCCAAGCCCTGCGCGTTAAACAGCGAGCGGATGCGCGCGCCCGGATCGCGCAGCACAGCGGCGATGCGCGGCTGGAGCGCGCCGTCAAACCACGCTCGGATCGGCGTGCCGAACGGCCGCTTGGGCCGTTCGAGCGCGAAATCGGGCAGCAGTGGGCGCATCGCCTCGCGCAGCACGTGCTTGTTGGCGCGCTGGCGCAGCTCCGACGGCACCCGCGCCGCGAAAGCGAGCAGCGCCGGGTCGAAAAACGGCACACGCGCCTCGAGCGAGTGCGCCATGGTCACCTTGTCGCAGTTGAGCAGCGCGTTGCCGTGCAGCCACGTATGGATGACCAGCGCCTGAGCGGTGTCGTCGGTGCTGGGGCGCTGGCTGCGGGCGATGATCTCGCCGAACGTGCGCTCTTTGTGCTGCGCCCGCGCCCAGGCCGCCCGCAGGTCGCGCCCGTAGAGCTGGGCGCGCAGGCTGTCGGTCAGCACGAGGCCGTCATACGAGAGCATCCGCCGCAGACCGTCCTCGACCGGCAGCAGCGCCTGTCGCCAGCGCGGCAGATACGCCGGCAGCGCGCCGATCACGCGGAAGCGTTTAAACGCCGGGTAGAGCGGCTCGATCGCGCCAAGCGCCCCGGCCAGCAGAGGGGCGATCGGGCGCGGCGGCGCGTGCGCAGCCGTATGCAGCAGCCAGGGGATCGTCCGGTGATGGGCATAGCCGCCGAACAGCTCATCGCCGCCGAGGCCGGTCAGCACGACTTTGACCTGCTGCGCGGTCATCTGCGCCAGCAGCATGAGCGAAAGCGCCGAGCTGTTGGCGTTCGGTTCGTCGTGGTGATAGGCGTAATCATCAAGCGCGCCCCACCAATCCTCGGCGTCGATGACGCGCTCGTGATGCAGCGCGCCGAAATGCGCCGCCACACGCCGCGCCTGCGCCAGCTCGTTATCGGAGGTGTCGCTCGCATAGCCGACCGTGTACGTGCTGATCTGCGCGCCCGCCGCTCGGCTCATCAGCGCCAGCACCGCCGCCGAGTCGACTCCGCCGCTCAAGAATAGGCCGAGCGGCACATCGCTGCGCAGATGCAGACGCACCGCCTCGGCGAGCAGGTCACGCGCTTGGGCGATGACGCTGTCATCGCTGGCGGGCAGGGCGGGCTGCGGCGCGGCCTCCGGCTCGAAATCGACACCGAAGCGCCAGTACTCGACCGTCCGCGCCGCGCCGTTTTCGATCACCAGCGCGTGACCGGGCATCAGGCGGCGCACGCCCGCGAACAACGTCTGCTCGCCGATCATGTAGCCGAAGCTCAGGTAAGTATCGAGCGCGTCGATGTGCAGCGACGGCTGCATGAGGTCGGCCGCGATCAACGCCTTGACCTCGCTGGCGAAGGCGATCAGCCCATCGCGCTCGGCCAGGTAGAGCGGCTTCATGCCGATATGATCGACTGCCAGCAGCAGCCGCGCGCGCGACGCATCCCAGAGCGCGAAGGCGTACATGCCGCGCAGGTGGCGGAACATATCCAGCCCATGCTGTTCGTAGAGGTGCAGCAGCGTTTCGCCGTCGCCTTCGGTGCGCAGCGCGTGCCCCTGGGCGATCAAGGCCGCGCGCAGCTCGCGGTAGTTGTAGATTTCGCCGTTGAAGATCAGCGCCAGCGTGTCATCTTCGTTGTAGAGCGGCTGATCGCTGCCCGCCACATCGATGATCGCCAGGCGGCGCATGCCGAGCACAGCGTCCGGCGCGTCGTGGAAGCCGTCGCCATCTGGCCCACGGTGGCGGATGGCGTCCGTCATCGCGCGCACCCGCGCCGGATCGACGCGCCCGCGCCCGCTTAGATCGACAATGCCCGCGATGCCGCACATGGGAGTACTCGGTCGGTGATGAAGACAGACAACCTCGATTCAACCCGACATGGCCGAGGTTGTCCAGACACAACTCACGCGCGCAAGCCATCAAAGCAGCACAGGTCGTGCTCGCGCCCAGGGTGCATACGGGTTTGGGGGCGCATCTGCCTCGCTGAGCACTCAAGCGACTCGGCTGGTCTGCGCAAGCGCGCTGAAGGCGCTCCGGCCTTTGCGGAGGGTTTTCCTCGTCCCTTATGCACCTGAAAACTTTAATCGGACAATAAACCAACGTATCGCAGCAACTGAGGAGAGCCGTTGGCAAACTGTGCCACGCAATCGAAGCCGCGCTGTTTGAGCTGGTTCCAATCATCACTGAGCCGATGTAGATGAACTCATCCAGATAGACAAACACGTAGCGCTCAGGCTGGCAGACCACCTGCTCATATCAGGTCAGCAGATACGCTAGCTTGGCGTCGTAGTTGGGATCAGGCCTATGCAGATACTGCCGCCCACGCTTGTAAACCATACCAAGCCGTTTGAGGACTTGCCCCATGCCGGCATCGGTTTCTAAACGCAACCAGTCGCAGGTCTGGCGTAAGCGGGTGAGCGTCCAGCGAGTTTGTCGATACCCAAATGCTTCTGGTGCCCGATGCACGACCTCCAGTAAAGCCATTTGGGCCGCTTTAGCCGTGGCCTGGGTTGGGGGAAAAAGCAGGCTTGCGTTCACGACCGCTGCGGATAACCAAGCCCTTGACCCCCTCACGCTTATAGCGCTGCACCCACTCGCCAATCGTCTGGTGCTTACGCTTTCTCAGCAGACCCTGTTGCGCGACTGCGCTGGCGGACATTCCACTGGCGATCTTGAGAATGGCGGCTGCTCGTTCGCGCAGATAGGCTTTCGTCCCACTGTCCCTCAATTTCTCAAGCTCCTGGCGTTGCGTCTCTGTCAATGTGATCTGAAGTGGCTTTGGCATTTTGCACCTCCACTTCATCTAACACCTTATCCTAGTTTTTGTTGTCTGTTTATTTTCTTTATCTGCATAAGGGACGAGGAAAACCCTCCGCAAAGGCCGGAGCACCTTCAGTGCGCTTGCGCAGCCCAGCCGACCTGCTTGAGCGCTCGGCGGAGCAGATGCGCCCCGAGATCCGAGTGCACCCGTCGAGGATCATCGCAGCAAAACCACTGGGTGGCTAGGCCAGGCGGAAACCGTGAGTAGATCAAGCGTCTTCGCCCCTCGCTCAGCGCCATGGGCGCGGTTGGCAGAGGGGGCGGGGAGGTGGAGGGCATTAGATGCACGAATGGTTCACGCAGCTCGATCCGCCGGCTTTGCTGCGCTCACATGCTCACGGAGCGACGATTTCCGGGATCGCGCCGCAGCCGCCGACTTCGACGACTTCCTGCTGTACCACCCAGAACAGACCATCGTTGATGCGCAGCGCCGGGTTTCGGAACTGCCACCAATCGAAACCACCGCCAGCCGCCCGCGCGACGACTTCATAGCGCGTATTCTG
>CAYTME010000254.1:0-215 GCA_964438415.1 uncultured Pleurocapsa sp.
CTGACTGAGACCGGCAGGATCGGCGTCATCGGCCCGATCGAGGTTGGCGATGCCAAGCTCTACGTCGATGGTTTCGTCGCGGGCGCGGCGGCCACCGATCCTGATGTCACCGTCAATGTCGCTTACATCCAGTCGTTTTCGGATGTGCCGCTGGCCACCGAGCAGGCCAACACATTCGTTGCCAACGGCGCGGACATCTTGACCGGTACTGCGCA
>CAYTME010000254.1:327-1104 GCA_964438415.1 uncultured Pleurocapsa sp.
GGTCTACCGCTGGGATGTCGTCCTGATGGACATGATCGAGAAGATCCAGGCCGGCACGCTCGGCGGTCAAGCCTACGTCATCGAGCTGAGCAACGGCGGCTTGGTGATGGAGCTGAGCGAGGTCAACGAGGCGCTGACCGATGAGCAGCGCGAGATGATCCAGGCGATGGTCGATGAGCTGAGCGCGGGCATCATCGACGGCACGATCGTCCCGCTGCCGAAGGATGTCGAGGCGACGCCGGAGCCAGGGTCGTAAGCGACAGGTCAATCGTCATGAGGGTGAGGGCGGGGCGCAGTCCCCGCCCACTAGGGCTTACGATATGGTCTCGAACACTCAAGCCGGCGGCCGGCGCATCCACCATGTGCAGATGCGCGGCATCGTCAAACGATTTCCGGGCGTGTTGGCGGTCAACAAGGTCGATTTCGACGTGCAGGCAGGCGAGATCCATGCCCTGCTCGGCGAGAACGGTGCGGGCAAAAGCACGCTGATGAAGCTGCTCTACGGCCTTTATCAAGCCGATGAGGGCGTCACGCTGATCAACGACCGGCCGGCAGCGATCCGCTCTCCGAAGGACGCCATCAGCAGCGGCATCGGCATGGTGCACCAGCATTTCATGCTCGTGCCATCCCTGACTGTGGCGGAGAATATCGCCCTCGGCCTCAAACAGTCGGGCGGCTGGCGGCTCGATCTGCGCGGCATCGCCCGGCGCATCGCCGAGCTGTCGCAGCTCTACAATCTCAAGGTCGAGCCGGATGTGCCGATCTGGCAGCTCGCCG
>CAYTME010000254.1:1135-4964 GCA_964438415.1 uncultured Pleurocapsa sp.
GTCGAGATCCTGCGCGCGCTCTACAAAGAGGCATCGCTCCTCATCCTCGATGAACCGACCGCGGTGCTGACTCCGCAGGAGGTCGATGATCTGTTCCGCATCCTGCGGCAGATGGCGGCGGACGGGCGGAGCATCATCTTCATCTCGCACAAACTGCATGAGGTGCTCGATATCAGCCACCGCATCACGGTGCTGCGCGATGGGCGCAAGGTGGACAGCATCCCTACGACCGGGGCGACCAAGTCCCTGCTGGCCGAGATGATGGTCGGGCGTCCGGTTGTGCTCGAATATGAGCGCAGTGCAGCCACCCTCGGTGCTGAGCGCCTGCGCCTGGAACGCGTCAGCGCGCGCAGCGATCGCGGTGAGCTTGGGCTGAAAGAGGTCTCACTCAGCGTGTGCGGCGGCGAGATCGTCGGCGTGGCAGGCGTCTCCGGCAATGGGCAGACCGAGCTGGCACAGGTGATCGCCGGGCTGCGCACAGTCGAGGCGGGCAGCATCCATGTCGATGGGTGCGATGTGACCGCGCAGTCGCCGACGCAGCGCCATCTGCTCGGTATCTCGTACATCCCAGAGGAGCGGATGGAAGACGGCGTGGTGCGCGATTTCACCGTCGCAGAAAACTATATCCTTCAGGATCATGCCCGTGTACCCTACGTGCGCGGCGGCATCTTCCTGAACTTCCGCGCGATCGGTGAGGCCTGCCGCAAAGCGATCCGCGAGTACGAGATCAAGACGCCGAGCGCCGAGACACCGGTCAAGAGCCTGTCCGGCGGCAACATCCAGAAGCTGATCCTGGCGCGCGAGCTGTCGCGTTCTCCGCAGGTCTTGATCGCGGCGCAGCCAACGCGCGGCGTCGATATCGGCGCGACCGAGTACATTCACAAGCGGCTGCTCGAAGAGCGGGCGCGCGGCACGGCCGTCCTGCTCATCTCGGAAGACCTGGATGAGATCTTCGCGCTCTCTGACCGGATCGCGGTCATGTACGAGGGGCGCATCGTCGCCGTGCTGCCGCGCGACTCGGTCAGCGTACGCCAGGTCGGCGCGCTGATGGCGGGCGCGACGCTGGAAGGCGCGTGAGCCATCTGATCAGTTAGGAGATTGGAGCCATTGTCGCAGCCTGCGCGATCGTCTATCGTTTCAGCAGTGCGCGGTTTCCGCGGTTGCGCCGAATCTCGCACACAATTGACCATGAGTGACGGAGATGGACGTTGAAGCGTAGGGTCAGCGAGTTCCTGTTGCTGGTTGTACTGCTGCTGCCCGTTTGCATCGGCGCGGCGCAGTCTGACGAAGCTTCCCCACAAGACGGACAGGTCACCTTTTTCATCAAGAGTCGGGACGGCAGCACCGCTGAATTTGCCGACGCCGCTTGGCAGATCGAGCCGACGTTCGCGCGGGACGCCCGCGACTCGCTGTTCACGCTCACACTCTACACGGACGCCGCAGACACACTCGAAGATCACGTCTGGTTCCGGGACATTCCGATCGGGCTGGAGACGAGGACGTACACCGTCGCCGGGATACGCGGCCCCGCCGAGCTGTACGCCGGCGGGCGGCTGGATGGCTTTCCGGTCAACCTGGATGGCAGTCTGACGATCGAGAGCGTCGATGATAGGGACGGTGTTTTTAGCGGCTCGTTCGAGCTGCGAGCCTCGCAGTTCGACGCTGGCGTCAGCGGTACGTTCGCCGATCTCCCGCTGATCCCGATCCAAGACTGCCGCACGAGCGGAAGCAATGAAGACGGCGTTTTCACATTCCAAGTTGAAGGCTCGAAGACCATCCCCAGCTATGCGCTGCCACCCAACGAAGGCGGCTGGATCGCCCAGACGCGGCGGACGTATGTTGACGGCGGTTCCCCGTACATCGACCTGACGCTGCAAAACACGCTCGAAGGTGAGGGGATGCGCCTCGAGATCTCGCGCATCCTGCTCGATGATCCGGGCGGCATGTATGATGCCAGATCCCGGGCGCGGCGCAGCGTCACCGTCAGCTTGACCGATCGCGCAAGCTTCCGCACGAACCTGGTCGATGAGGGTGTGGTCGATCTGACCTTTGACGCCGAGGCGGGCACGCTGAGCGGGGAATTCGAGCTGTTCGTCATCTCACTCAATGGGGAAACTGAGGCGCGCGTCACCGGCAGCTTCCGCGGTCTGCCGATGCCGACGCGCTTGTGCACGGTGCAGAACTACGACTGAGCATTGGGTTCGTCGCCGGGTCGTGCTCACGCGGCCCGGCCATCAGCGCTCACAGCAGCCGGTGAGCGCGCGGCGGATGGGAGAGGACATAGACCGGCGCACCAGCTGCCGGCATCTCCAACTGCCAGCCTGCAGTCCATCCCTTCTTTTGCAGCTCGATAGATCCCGGTTATTGATGCTCAACCGGTAGAGCGCTAAGCTGCATCGAGTCGCGACCGCGCTCGAATGTGCAGGGCAGGCTGCGCTGACGTCTCCTACAACGCACAAACTAAGCCGCCAATCGCTTGCCTTGCCCTGCCCTTTCGCAGTACATTCTAAGCAAGAGATGAGAATTCATGGTCGAGATGAGCATTATGGAACTGTGGCAGCGGTACTACACGCCGCACAGCATCGACGAGGCGCTGGCCGTGCTCAGCGAGTACAGTGGGCGTGCGCGCATCGTCGCCGGGGGGACGGATCTGTTGGTGGAGATGCGCGCCGGACATCACGCGCCCTATCCGGCGCTGGTCGATGTGACCGCCATCCCCGATCTAGGCGGTATCACGAAAGAGGACGATCACATCATCATCGGCGCGGGCGTCACCCACAGTCAGATCGAGCGGTCGCCGCTCCTGCGACGGTATGCCACCTGTCTGGTCGAAAGCTGCGGTGTCGTCGGCGGGCCGCAGGTGCGCAATGTGGCCACGCTGGGCGGCAATGTCGCCCACGCGCTGCCCGCTGGCGATGGGACGGTTTCGCTGGTCGCGCTCGATGCCGAGGCGGAGGTCATCCAGGGCGGCGCGCGCCGCTGGCTGCCGATCCAATCGCTGTATCTGGGGCCAGGTAAATCGCTGCTCGACCCCAGCCGCGATCTGCTCATTCGCTTTCGACTGCGCGCTGGCGGTGAGCGCGAGGGCAGCGCCTTCAGCCGCATCATGCGCCCGCAGGGCGTCGCGCTGCCGATCCTGGGCTGCGCGGTCTGGCTGTGCTTGGATGAGACGGGTGAACGCTGCGCTGATGTGCGCATCTGCATTGCACCGGTCGGGCCGACGCCCGCCCGCGCCGACGCAGTCGAGCAGGTGTTGGCTGGCAGCGTTGTCGATAACGAGGCGATCCAGCGGGCGAGCGAAGCCGCACTGGCGAGCCTGCACCCGCGTACGAGCAAATACCGAGCGACGGCAGCCTATCGCCAGGAGATGATCGGCGTGCTGCTGACGCGCACGCTGCGCGCTGCCTTCGAGCGCGCGCAAGAATGAGCACGAAGATGCAGGGATGCGGCAGAGGAGTAACGGAACGATGACCGAACTGAGCATGATCGTCAATGGAGAA
This sequence comes from uncultured Pleurocapsa sp., assembly GCA_964438415.1. Taxonomy (GTDB): domain Bacteria; phylum Chloroflexota; class Anaerolineae; order Aggregatilineales; family Phototrophicaceae; genus Flexifilum. The sequence goes on from CAYTME010000254.1 coordinate 4,636, forward strand.
GCGATCCGGCGCGATATTCCGGAGACGCGCACGCTGGCGCAGTTCCTGCGCCTCGATCTCGGCCTCACAGGCACCAAGATCGGCTGTGAGGAAGCCGAATGCGGCATCTGCACGGTGCTGGTGGACGGCACACCTGTCAATTCCTGCATCTATCCCGCCTTCAAGGCGCAGGGACGGCGCATCACCACCATCGAGGGGCTGGCGCAGGGCGACCAACTGCACCCGCTGCAAAGCCAGTTCGTCCGGCATGGCGCAGTGCAGTGCGGCTTCTGCACACCGGGGCTGATCATGACCGCGTCCGCGCTGCTGGAGGAGAATGCCGACCCAGA
>CAYTME010000255.1:0-4942 GCA_964438415.1 uncultured Pleurocapsa sp.
CCTGTCCTCAGCACCTGCTCGATGATCTTGTAAGGCATCTTCTCGCGGTAGTCACGCTCCAGCATCGCGCTGATACGTTCCTGCGCGGTGTAGACACCACCTTCAACACTCCCGCTTTCGCTGTCCACAAACTCGCCATCGTCATCGAGGGCAATATCGACAGTGTACGTGCCCACATCCACGATCCCAGTTCGCATGTAGGTGTGATAGACGTTGATCTCGCCGGTGGGGGTGAGCATCTGCGAATAGGCGCTCCCATACGGCTGTGGCATGACGATGACATCCGTCACGTTGGCGATAACCTCACAGGAGTCAGTCTTGATGAGATGCTGACCGAGAAGGGCTTCCTTTAGTTCGGCGGCATCCCGCATATGATCGACGGGAAGGCCCGTACTGACACGGAGGTGTACTACATCCCGCCCCCACACCCCCTGCACCAGCTTGCCGATGGCGACCTTTGCGAGGCGCTGGCGGAAGGTGTTGCCCATCGTCTTTTCATTGGCGGTTCTGCCGCGCAGACGGAGCAGTTCGCCGGGTGGGAGTTGCGCCAATGCCAAATCGCCGACAAACCATGTGCCTTCATCGTCGCTGATCTGGTCGCCGGGGTACTTCTGCTGGATAGTCTCCTGCTGGAATTTGATTTCACGGGCATGACCCATGACGGAAGGGAAGGCGAACGCGCCATCGTTGGTGACGACCTTCACCACGCCGTAACCGATGTCCAGACCGACGGTGATGACACCTGTGGTCAGGTTATTGAGATTCTGCTGTTGCTTCTTCGTTTGTTTAGCCATTGTTCCTCTATATCTCCGAATCAAAAGCGGAAGCGTCAGTCGATTGATTGGCTTCCAGGTAGGCGAAACGCGACGCGAACGAGCCATCGAAAGCTCGCGCTACGTCGCTCAAGTCAAACGGCACAATTCGTTGGTGATTTGTTACTGAACCAGCAAATGAGCATATTCCTCGCTGGAAAGGCACGGTTGGTGTTCGAGAACTGCCCCATCCGGGTGGTCTTTTCGCAGCGGCAGGGCATGAATGTGTTCCACGAAGATGCTGCGTTCCAGCATCTCAATCAACAGCACCGCGACATTATCGCCGCGCTGCCGCGCTTCCACTACGTTCTCGACATTCAGGACGAAGGTCTCTGGTATCTGTACAACCGCCCGGCGGCGGGGGAGATCGCCCGCTTCCAGACCACCTAGAAGGATCACCCAATGGAGGATGAACCGTGTCGAAAAAAACGGCTGCCAATCCCTTTCAGGCGCTCGAAGAAGAGGCTTACCATGCCTTCCGTGAATGGCCGGTGTGGCTGGTCTTGCGCGAGCGTGAATTGGATGCCCATCTCACGGCGCAGCGCCCGCCAGATGCTGCGAACGCTGGCACACAACCTGAGCAGCAGCGCCGCCATCCGGCGCTGGATCAAGGAGGTAAATAACACATGAAACTGGTGATTGTTGAATCCCCGGCAAAGTCCAAAAAGATCGCCGGATTTCTGGGAAGCGGCTGGCGCGTAGAAGCCTGTCTGGGACACGTCCGCGACCTGCCCGAAGCCGAACTGGGAGTGGAAGTCGCCGCTGACTTCCGCCCGATGTATGAAGTACTGCCCGGCAAGGGCAATGTCGTCAGGAAGTTGCTGAAAGCGATTAAGGATGCTGAAGCGGTTTACGTCGCCACGGACCCGGATCGGGAGGGTGAAGCGATTGCCTGGCATCTGCTGAAGCTGGCGACTGCCCCGAAGGATAAGCCTGTCTATCGGGCAGTGTTCCATGCCATTACCCAGGATGCAGTACGAGACGCTATCGCCCATCCGCGTGCGCTGGACATCAATCTCGTCGAAGCGCAGCAGGCGCGGCGCATTGTGGATCGTCTCGTCGGCTACTTAGCTTCGCCGCTGGCAGCGAAGGCGCTGGATGGCAAGTTCTCCGCCGGACGGGTGCAGAGTGTGTGCCTGCGGCTGGTGGTCGAACGTGAACGTGAGATTGAGAACTTCACCCCTGAAACCCTCTGGACGCTGGCACTCAAGCTGGCTGCCGATGGTACAGAGTTCACGGCGAAACTGCACCGGGTTAAAGGCTCAGACAGCGCCTTCAAGACCCGCGAACCGCTGGACAAACTCGTAACCCTGTTGCAAACGGCGCAGGTGTGGGTGGGCAAAGCGGGACGCAGTGTGAAAGCCCGCAGTCCGCTGCCGCCCTTCACGACCTCATCACTTCAGCAGGCGGCATCCAAAGGTCTGAGCTTGTCGCCCGACAAAACGATGGCGCTGGCACAGACCCTGTATGAACAGGGCTGGATTACCTACATGCGAACCGATGGCGTGTCCATTGCGCTTGAAGCACAGACCGCGGCGCGGGACTATATCGCCCGTGAGCATGGCGCGGACTATCTGCCACCAGAGCCGCCCACCTACACCGTGAAAACGGCAAATGCCCAGGAGGCGCATGAAGCCATCCGCCCGACGGATGTGAACCGTCTGCCACGGGATGTGGAGGGGGATGGTACGGCGCTGTATGCCTTGATCTGGAAGCGTTTCATCGCCTCGCAGATGTCGCCTGCCCTCTATACCGTCACCGGCGCGGTCATCTATGCGGGCAAAACACAGGGGCAGCCCTTCCCCATGGAATTCCGGGCGCAGGGGCGTTCGCTGTTGTTCGACGGCTTCCTCAAGGTCTACGAAGAGCCTGCCGACGAGGGCGAAGACGGGAACGATGAGACCGGGACACTGCCGCCGCTAAAGGACAACCAGAACATTCAACTGGTCGCGCCGCTGGTGGAAGACCACCAGACCCGCGCCCCCGCCCGCTACACCGAAGCGGCGCTGGTGCAGGCGCTCGAACAGCGCGGAATAGGTCGCCCCTCCACCTACGCCAGCATGGTCAAAACCGTGAAGGACAAGGGCTATGTGAAAGTCAGCCAGAAGCGGCTTGTCCCCACCGAAAACGGTATCGCGCTGTGCGAGTTCCTGACGGCGCACTTTGCCGACGTGCTGGCGTATGACTACACCGCCCGACTGGAAGACCAGCTTGACCGCATCGCGGCAGGGAACACAAACCGACTGGAGGTGCTGCGGGCATTCTGGGACGGCTTCAATCCGCACCTGAGCAAAGCGACGGAATACGCCCTAGCGCAGGTCAAGGCGCGGCACATGCCCAAACCGCTAACCTTGCGTCCGGCGGAGGAGTAGGCACATGAGCGACATCGACCTGATGCCCGAACCGCCGCCTATTGACTACGACGACTGGCTGCCACCTCCATCGGATGAGGCGTATTTCATGCCGGACGATCCCTTCCCGGACGACCTGTTCAGCAGCGCACCGCCGCCGGATTACGACTACGTGCCTGTCGATGACCCCTGGCTGCCTGACGATGAGCGCTTCGTGCCAGAGGATGCCCGGCATCTGCCAGATGTTCCGCCCTTATCGCAGGATGGGTTGCAGGGTTTCGAGCCACCCGAACCACCGGATGAAGGCTGGGGCTGGCATGATACCCGTCTCATTGGGATCGAACGTGACACCTACGACGGCACGCGCTACGAAATTGGCGCTATCGACGTGTATGCCAACGTCAACACAGGAGATCTGGGCGGGAGCTATCTGCCCGTCGCCTCGTTTGAGGATGTGGACGTGGCGGCGGCGTTTTACCACACCCTTCAAGAGCAGATGCACGATCAAGGACTGCCCGCCTATCAGGTGCCGGAGTTTGCAGCAGCCCGCGCCGCTGAGGTGAATCCCGAACCGAAGCAGTGGCGTGGGGCGACCCCCGAAGAATACGCCGCCTATGAACACCTGCGCGATCTGGACGATGGCGGCATCAGCGGGCGCGACGAACCGCCTGATTACGCGGTTGATCCGCTCATTCAAACGGCAATTGAACTGGGTGGTGTGGTGGTTGAACCAGAGGCAGAAGCGCCGCAGCTTGAAGATGGGTCGGCATTTCAGGCGCTGAGTGCTATCGGTATCGAAGCCGAGAACTTCGACCCGACCAAAGACCCGCCGCCATTCTATGATGCCGAAACCGGGACTGCCTACTGGATCGGCGTATTTCAGCCCGATAAAGAAGACCGTGAGAACTGCGTTACGTCCATCCTGTCGCTGGGGCGCAACCCTGAAACGGGTGAAATGGAGGCGCAGCTCGCACCCTGCGTTCCCGGTGAGTGGGACAAGGCGTATGCCTCAGCCGAATATCTAATTCAGGTGGCACAGAAAGGCGGCATTGACCGCTGTTTTGATGCCGCCGAAGGCATGGCACTGGCAACCGATCAGCGTGAATTGTGGGAGAACGAACGCGGGGTGGCGCTGGAACCAGACGCGGCAAAGGAGATTGCTGACTATACCCGTGATGCCTGGGAGGTGGAACTGTGAGCGATATAAGCGATGCCAACGAAGTCAAAACCCGCAGTTTCACCATCCGCCTCACGCCCGAAGATCAGGCGGCGTTGAAGGAATTGTGTGACCTCTATGGGCTGGATCGTCCCGGCAGTATCCGCCGTGCCGTGCGCCAGGTGCTGGCGTGGAAGAAGAAGCTGGGTAAATCCGGCTACTTCGTTCCGGCGGGCGAGGCTGAACCCCCGGAGTTTCTGATCCGGTTGGAGCGAAAGGACGCGCATGAGTGATACCGACACCGTGCGCCACACTGCCGAAGATGGTTCGGTGTATGCCGTCGAAGTTATGCCGCCGGAGCGTGAGAGCTATGGCGCGCAGTATGGCGTGGAACTCGTCCGGGCATCAGAGGATCGCTATGGGCATGAACATGAGCAGCGGTTGCGTTTAGGCGCGTATTCATCCTGGGGGTCTGCCGAAGAACATCAGCGCGAAGTCGAAGCAGCGCTGGAGAAGGATGGGCTGGATGGACTGGGTGAGGATGCCCGCCGGGTGGCGCAGATGCCCTATCTGGATGGGCAGTATCTGGCAATGGTCTTCCCGACGGGTGGCTCAACGGGGGA
>CAYTME010000256.1:0-4919 GCA_964438415.1 uncultured Pleurocapsa sp.
CGGTCGTCTATAACGGTGCGCTGGCTGCCGCCGCCGATCTGGGTGCCAACGTCCAGTACGTCTGGTCGGATTGGGATCCGCAGAAGATGGTGACGCAGCTCAACGAAGCGATCGCCACCCAGCCGGACGGCATCGCCGTCATGGGACATCCTGGCGATGAGGCCTACCGCGCCGCCGTCGAGGAGGCGGAGGCAGCCGGCATCGTCGTCACCGCGCAGAATGTGCCGCTGAGCGAGCTGCAGGCGCTGTACGGCGGTAACGGTTTCGGCTATGTCGGCGCCTTCCAGTACACAGCCGGTTTCTCGCTGGCTCAGGAAGCTGTGCGCCGCTTCGATCTGGGCGAGGGCGACCGCGCGATGGTCTGGGGTTTGCTCTCCCAGCCTGGGCGCGGTGAGCGCACGCGCGGTGTGATCGAGGGTCTCGAACAGGCCGGCCTGACGGTCGACTACCTCGAGATCGACCAAGCGACCAACGCCGACGCTGCCGCTGGCATCGGCACCTTCACGGGCTACGTGTCGGCGAACCCCGACGTGCGCCTGATCATCACCGATCACGGCAACCTGACCGCGTCGCAGGAGTCGTATCTGACGGCGGCGGGCAAAGGTCCCGACGACATCATCATGGCCGGCTTCGACCTGTCACCGGCGACGGTCGAGAGCATCCAGGGCGGCTGGACCGATCTGGTCATCGACCAGCAGCAGTATCTCCAGGGCTACCTGCCGATCTTGCAGATCTGCTTGAGCGTGAAATACAAATTCTCTGGCTTGACGATCGATACCGGCGCGGGCTTCGCCAGTGCCGACAACATCGATATTCTGGCCCCGCTGGTCGAACGCGGCATCCGCTGACGCCCTGCGGCTGAGGATGCGCGGGGGCGGCATGTGCAGCCGCCCCCTGAGTCGTGACAAGTGCTGTTGAAAAATGCTGTTCATGCGAGCAAGGATTACCGTCCCAAATGACCGATTACCGTCTCGAACTGCGCGGCATCTGCAAATCGTTCGGTGAAGTGCAGTCGCTGCGGAATATCGACTTCCGCGTCGGCATGAACGAGGTTGTCGGCCTGCTGGGCGATAACGGCGCGGGCAAATCGACGTTGATCAAGATCATCACCGGCTACCACCAGCCGGACAGCGGCGAGATCCTGTTCGGCGGCCAGCGCGTCGAACACCTGACCGTGCCGCGCGCCCGCCAGCTCGGCGTCGAGACGGTCTACCAGGAGCGCGCCCTGGCCGATCAGCAGACGCTCTGGCGCAACATCTTCATGGGGCGTGAGATCACCAACCGCTTCGGCTTTCTCGATATCCGCCGCATGCGCGCCGAAACCGACCGCCTGATGCGCAGCGAACTCGGCTTCACGTCGTCCGCCGTCAACCCCGACTCGCCGATCAAGGGCTTTTCCGGCGGCGAAAAGCAGGGGGTCGCCATCGTCCGCGCGCTCTATTTTCAAGCCGAGCTGATCATCCTCGACGAGCCGACGATGGGGCTGGCGCTGAGCGAAACGCGCAAGCTGCTCAACTTCGTCCGCGAGATCAAACGCGCAGGCAAGTCGTGCATCTTCATCGATCACAACGTTTTCCACGTCTACGAAGTGGCCGACCGGATCGTGCTGCTCGACCGCGGCGTGGTGGCGGGCGAGTTCCGCAAAGACGAGCTGACGCTCGACGAACTGCTGGACAAGATGCAGCATGTGGCCGAGACCGGCCGTCTGGAGGATTGACGCGATGACCTCGCAGCCGCACTCCCAACCGGTACAGCCCGTCATGACCGGCGCATCGGGCGCAGCCGTGGCGCGCTACGTGCGGCGCAACGGCTTGCAGTTCGGCATCTTCGGCGTGCTGCTGCTGCTCTGGCTGGTCTTCATCCTGCTCGCGCCACGCACTTTCGGCCAGCCGAATATCTACAGCGCTTTCATGACCAGCGTGCCGTTCTTCGGCATCGTCGCGCTACCGCTGACGATGCTCGTCATCGCGCGCGATATCGATCTGTCGTTTCCGTCGATCATGGCGATCAGCGCCACGTCGTTCGTGCTCGTCGTCAAGGCGACGGGCAGCCCGGAGCTGGCGCTGCTGGCCTGTCTGGTCACAGGGTTCGCAGTCGGGCTGATCAATGGGCTGATCGTCGTCTGCCCGCTGCCGCGCTGATCACCACCATCGGCACCCAATTCTTCTGGAGCGGGATGGTCAATGTCGTCACCAACGGGCGCAGCTTCACCCTGACGGAGCTGCGCGGCACGTTCTTCCGCGATCTATTCGTCGGCCGCATCCCCATCCCGCTGCTGGGTGAACAAACGCTCAACTTCCCGATGCAGATGTTCTGGATGATCGTCGTCGCGGTGTTGGTCTGGTTCCTGCTGCTGCGCCACCGCTTCGGCGCGCACGTCTTCCTGATCGGCGATAACGAGAACAGCGCCCGGCTGATGGGCGTCGGCGTCAATTTCACGCGCATCATGCTGTTCGCCATCGTCGGACTCGCCGCCGCCTTCGCCGGGATGCTGAACGTGCTCGATATCAACAACTTCTTCACCAACTTGGGTGAGGGGTATCTGCTGATCGGCTTGGCGGCCGTGTTTTTGGGCGGCACGTCGGTCTTCGGCGGGGTGGGGACGGTCTTCGGCACGTTCATCGGCTGCTTCATCATCGCGTCGATCCAGCCCGCGGTCGTCGCCATCGGCTGGAGCGGCTTCACGACCGACGTCATTTACGGCTTCATCATCGTCGTCTCGGTCGCCATGCACACGCTGCTGCGCCGGCGCATCGGGTGAAAAGACAGCCGCGGCCTCTCATCTCCTTTTAATCTTTTGCGATTCGCGTTATACTGAGCGGATAGGCCGTCACAGTTCTAGAGGGGGGCATGTGACGCGACCGCTTGGGTTCTATTTAGCGCTGGTCGTCATCACGCTGCTGACGCTGTCGTGTTCATCCGTCCAGCCGAGTGATACGTCGCTGCTGGCAGCCGTCGGCACGCCGGTGGGCATCTGGCGGCCCGCTGCCGATCCCGCCGTCAGCCGGCCAACGCCGACGAACATCCCGGATGCCGTCATCGCCGCCGCTGATGCCGAGTACCTGCTCTTGAGCAACCTGTACGAGCGCGTCGCGCCGACCGTCGTCAATATCGATGCCATCACTGGCTCGACCGAGAATGCGCGGCGCAGCAGTTCGAGCGGATCCGGCTTTGTGTTCGACGATGCCGGTCACATCCTGACCAACGCGCACGTGATCCAAGATGCGAGCGCGATCACGGTCACATTCAACGATGGCTACGTCGCCGCCGCCTCGCTGGTGGGCATGGACGTCTTCACCGATCTGGCGGTGCTGCGGGTGGCCGTCGACCCGGCGCGCCTGCTGCCCGCGCAGTTCGGCAGCAGCGATGCGGTGCGCGTCGGCGAGCGCGCCGTCGCCATCGGTAACCCGTTCGGCCTCGCCAGCTCGATGACCGTCGGCATCATCAGCGGGTTAGGGCGTCAGCTTCCCTCGGCGGAGCTGATGGGCAGCGAGTTCGCCAGCTTCCGCAACCCGCTCATCATCCAGATCGACGCAGCGATCAACCCCGGCAGCAGCGGCGGCCCGCTGCTCAATTCGCGCGGCGAGGTGATCGGGGTGACGACCGCCATCCGCAGCGAGAGCGGCGCGTTCGAAGGCATCGGCTTTGCCGTGCCCGCCAGCACCGTCCGCCGCGTCGTCCCCGAACTGATCGCGCATGGGCGCATCGAGTACCCCTGGCTCGGCATCGGCAGTATCGCCGCGCAGGAAGGCTTCGGGCTGACCGGGCTGGCCGAACCGCTCGACCTGCCGGTCACCAGCGGCGTCTTGATCGCGGGGGTGACGCCCGGTTCGCCGGCTGCGCGCGCCGGGCTGCGCGGCGGCACACGCGAGGTGATCGTGCGCGGACGGCGCGTGTGCGCGGGCGGCGATATCATCGTCGCCATCAACGGTTTAGCGGTGCATTCGATGGACGATCTGCTCGCTTACTTGATGCTGAACGTGAAACCAGGCGATCAGGTCACGCTGCAAGTTGCGCGCGGTGACCACGTTTTCGATCTGCCCCTGGTCGTGACGGCGCGGCCGGATAACAATATCGCCATGCCCGACTGCGGTCGGGAGTGATCGCCATCACGCACAGCAGGCTGTCCTCATGAAAGCACTCGTCACCGGCGGCACCGGGTTCGTCGGATCGCATGTTGCGCGCGCGCTGGTGCAGGCGGGACATCAGGTGCGCGTGCTGCACCGCCCGCAGTCCAAGCTCGACGCGCTCGACGGCGTCGCCTACGAGTCGGCGCTGGGTGATATCTTGGATGCCGAGTCGCTGCGGCGCGCCTGCGAAGGCTGCGATTGGGTCTTCCACGTCGCCGCGGTCGCCGATTACTGGCGTGCCGATCACCGCCGGATGTTCGAGGCCAATGTGCGCGGGACGCAGCTTGTGCTGGCAGCGGCCCAAGCGGCCGGCGTGCGCCGCGTCGTCTTCACCAGCAGCGCGGCGGCGCTGGGGCGTGCGCGCAGCGGCGAACTCGCGGACGAGACCGCAGCTTTTGACCTGCCGCCCGCGCAGTTCCCTTACGGCTACAGCAAGGTGCTGGCTGAACGCTGCGTCGGCGAGGCCGTCGCTGCTGGGCTGGATGCCGTCATCGTCAATCCAGTCGTCATCCTCGGCCCCGGCGATCTCAACCTGATCTCCGGCGACTTCGTCGTCAAGATCAAGCGTCTCGGCCCGCTCATTCCTGTGCCGCCTGGCGGCGTCGCAGTCATCGATGTGCGCGATGTCGCGCGCTGGCATCTGGCCGCCGCCGAGCGCGGGCGCACCGGCGAGCGCTACATCCTCGGCACGGACAACGTCTCATACCGCGAATGGTTCGCACTGATCGCCGATATCGTCGGCGCGCCGCGCCCGCTGCTGCCGCTGCCGGGGCCGCTGCTGCCGCCGCT
>CAYTME010000257.1:0-2064 GCA_964438415.1 uncultured Pleurocapsa sp.
CGTCAGCCCTGCCAGGGTTGTCTGTGTCGGTGCGCTGGCCGCGAGCTGCCACCCAGTCAGCCGCGCGGCCAGGTAGTCGAACGGGCGCTGCGTCGGGGTTGGGATGATCTCGAGCAAGATACGCGCCGAAGGCGCTGTCGTGCCCGCCGATGCCAAGATGAGGGTCGCCGCGTCTTCAGTCGATGACTCGGTCGGCGTGGGCCACGCGGCCGGGTAGGCGAGAGCCAGATCGCCCCGCTGCCAAGCATACGGGACATAGGCCAGCTCTTGAGCGGCGGCGGGTGCGTACAACGCCAGGCTGAGCGCCGCGAGCAGGGCGGTGAGAAGCACGCGCATGGCCGTCAGCGCCTGGGGATCGTGACGATGACCGGTATGCCCAACGCTTCCACATCCTCGCGGCGGTGCAGCGCGCGGTCGAGCAGATGCGCCAGCACGGCCAAGCCGATGCCCGCCAACAGCCCCAGCCCGATGCGGATGAGCGGGCCGAAGCGGTCGGTCAGCGGGGGTGGGGCGGCGGCGATGCGCGGTCTGTCGAGGACGGTGATGGTCGCCGGCGTACCGCCGAGCTGGGCGAAGTAGGCGGCATTGCGATTCTGCAGCACCCAGACCGCTGCCTCGGCGATCGCTTCGAGCTGCTCGGCATCCGGCCACGTGATGAACACCTGGCCGACGCTGCGCGCGTTATCGCTGGCGAAGCGGCCGAGCAGCGCCTCTGCGTCGATCTCGATCGCCGCCTGCGCGGCCAACCGCCGGCTGATCTCCTCGGCGAAGCTGCTGCTGGTGATCCAATCGGTCAGCGCGTTGACGGTCAGTTCGGAAGCCAACCAGATGTCCTGGTAATCACCCTCCGTCCGCGGCACGGCCGCGAGGTCTTGGGCCGCGCTGTAGCTGAAGCGGGTGCTGAAGCCGCCAGAGACGGCGCTGCCTGAACCGATGAAAGCGGGCAGTGCGAGCGCAGCGGTGATCGCGGTCGGGATGAGGACGAGCCACCAGCGGCGCAGGAGGATGCGAGTCAGGTAGAGGATGTCCAAGCGATTGCTGTCCCCATTTCGTTCGGCTGTCGCCGAATTATAATGGGGGTCATGCGCGGCGTCTACCGACGAGGGGCGATAGGATCGCGATGGGAGCCGACAAGTTTCGCGGACGGAGGGGGCTGCGCCAGCGCCTGTTTGCCTGGTGGTTTGCCGGTTCAGACTCGGCCAGCCGGCTGGATGATGCGGTCGACGATCAGCGCCGCCGCCTGCTCGCCGACCTGCGCGGCACCGTGTTGGAGATCGGTGCCGGGGCGGGTGCCAACTTTTCGTTTTTCGCGCCCGATATCGATTGGATCGGCATCGAGCCGAACCTATTTCTCCATCCTCACTTAGAGCGCGCGGCGCGCGAGCACGGCTTTCGCGTCGATATCCGCGCGCAGGAAGCCGAGGCACTCGATCTGGCCGACAGCAGCGTTGATGCGGTCGTGGCGACCCATGTGCTCTGCTCGGTGCGCCAGCCCGCCCGAGCCTTGAGCGAGATCTGGCGTGTGCTCAAGCCCGGCGGCAGATTTGTCTTCATCGAGCATGTGGCTGCGCCGCCCGCGACGCTGGCGCGGCATGTACAGAACTTGGTCGTCCCCCTCTGGAGCTTGGTCGGCGATGGCTGTCATCCAAACCGCGAGACGGCGCAGGCGGTCGAGCAGGCGGGATTCAGCAGCGTCCAGATCGAGACGTTCAGCATCCCGTGGCCGGTCGTCGCGCCGCACATCGCCGGTGTCGCCATCAAGTGAGACTCAGCGCCGTCGGTCACCGCGCCTGAACGAGTCCCAAGCTCGATCCAGATAGTCCGCGAGCTGGCGGTGAAAGATCTGCGCGTCGAAGCGTTCCGCGTGGGCGCGTAGAGCGCGGACATCGTACCTGCGCGCATCAAAGGCGCGCATGACCTCCATCAGGCTCTCGACGGTGGGAGCGTCAAACCATTCGCCGGTGCGTCCGGGGATGACCGTGTCAAGCGCGCCGCCGCCCCGAAAGGCGATCACCGGGCGTCCGGCGGCCTGCGCCTGCACGGGGGTGATGCCGAAATCCTCCA
>CAYTME010000257.1:2077-4892 GCA_964438415.1 uncultured Pleurocapsa sp.
TGGGAAGATGAATGCCCGGCAGCGCGCCATCAAATCGGGGAGCTGATCATCGGGCACGTAGCCGAGGAATTCGACCGTCGGCCCGGCCAGCGCGCGCAGCCGGTCGAGATCGCGGCCGGTGCCGCCGACCTTGAGCGGCAGGCCGAGGCGGGTGGCCGCCTGCACCGCCAGATCGATCCGCTTGTAGGGGATCAGCCGCGAGACGATCAAGAAATAATCTTCGATGACGGCCGAGGGCGTGAAACGATCGGTCGCGACTGGGGGATAGATGATCGTCGAGCTGCGCTGGTAATACGTCTGGATGCGCGCCTGGATGTCGGACGAGATAGCGATGAAATGATCGACGCGCTGTGCCGCCGCGTAATCCCAGCGCCGCAGCATGGCGATCAGCGGCTGGAGCGCGGCGCGCACAGCGCTGCCCAAGCCCTCGCGTTCGATGTAGGCATCGAACTGCCAAACGTAGCGGGTGGGTGCCAGGCAGTAGCAGATGTGCAGCGTATACTCGCCGACGTGCAGCCCATGACAGAAGCCGCTCTTGTTGCTGAGCACGATATCGCAGTCGTCCAGGTGCAGCCCATCCCATGCCAGCGGATAGAGCGGCAGATAGGCTTGATGATGCCGGTGGATGCCCGGCATCCGATCGATCCAGAGCGTGCGGATGTCCCAATTCCGGTAGGACGCGGGCATGAGGTCGGGTGCGTAGATGCTGGTATAGAGCGGGGCGTCGGGAAACTGCGCCGCCAGCGTCTCCAGCACATCTTCCGCGCCGCCGCGCTGGTTGAGCCAGTCGTGGATCAATGCCAGCTTCACGAGCTGCGCTCCCGGCCAGCCTCGATCTGGGCTTTGACGGGCGCAAAGGTCAGCCGGTGCAGCGGGCAGACGCCGAGCGCCTGGAGCGCCGCGCGATGCGCCGCGACGCCGTAGCCTTTGTGCTCGGCGAAGCCGTAGCCGGGGTAGTCGGCGTCGATGGCGCTCATGTAGCCATCGCGCCAGACTTTCGCCAGGATGCTGGCGGAGGCGATACTGAGCGAGCGCGCGTCGCCCCCGATCAGGCTGACCTGGGGCAGATGGCGCATCTGCGGCAGCAGCATGGCATCGATGAAGAGGACATCCGGCTGCATCCCTGGCGCGCGCGCCAGCGCGTCATCGAGCGCGCGCGTCATGGCGAGCATGGTTGCGAGGACGATGCCATGTTGGTCGATCTCGACGCTGCTGGCGCTGCCGATCCCCCAGGTCAGGGCGGCGGCTTTGATCGTGTCGGTCAAGCGCGCGCGCTGCGCAGGCGAGAGCTGTTTGCTGTCGTTGACGCCGCGCATGATCGTGCCCAGGCTGGGATTTTCGACCGGCAGGCAGACCGCGCCTGCCGCCACCGGCCCGGCCCAAGCGCCGCGCCCCGCCTCGTCGAGGCCGACGATCAGGCGGAAGCCGTAGGCCGCGTATTGGTGCTCATGCAGCAGGTTGGCGGTTCTGCGGCTGCGGTCTGGCATAGACCCCCCGTCGCCAATTGCGATGAATGTCCCAGATTTCGCGCAGTAGCTTCAGCGAGTCTTGTATCAGGCGCATGCGGCTGTCCGGGTCGAAGTACCAGGTGATCGGCACTTCGCGGATGCGATAGCCGCGCTTCTTGGCGACGAAGATCAGCTCGATGTCGAAACCGATGCCTGTGGCGCGCTGGACGCTGAATAAATCCTCGGCGACCCGGCGGCTGAACATCTTGAAGCCGCACTGGGTGTCTTCAAAACCGCGCACCGCCGTCAGTTGGATGATCGCGTTGTTGATGCGCCCGATCAAATGCCGGTATTCTGGCTCGCCGACGCGCCGCGCCTCCCGCCCTTCGCGGGTGGCGATGCTGATGTCGTAATTGTCGCTGTGTGGGGGCAGGAAGCGGACGATCTCCTCGATCGGCATCGACAGATCAGCATCGCAGATGAAGCGATATTCGCCCTGCGCAGCCAGCATCCCCGCGCGCACTGCCAGCCCCTTGCCGCGCGTCTCGACCTGAAGCACGCGCACGTAGGGATGGTTGAGGCTGAAGCTGCGCGCAACTTCCACCGTGCGATCGTGACTGCCGTTTTCGACGACGATGACCTCGGCGCTGAACAGCTGGGTTTTCAGAAAAGCATCGATCTTCGACAGCGCGGTCGGCAGCCGTGTCTCTTCGTTATGCGCCGGGATGACGATGCTGACATGCGGGCGCTCGTGTGCGCTCAACCTACTTGCTCCACCAGATCGCGCCGCCGCGTCTTGAGCGCGGCTGCCATGCCGTTTTCAGCGCGAGATCGGCCACAGGATCGACTCAAGATATGCAGGCGTGACGCGGCATGCGCGCTGGATCGCGCGGCGTTTGCGCCACATGCGCGGGATGTGCAAAATCCCGACCAGCATACCGCGCAGCCGTGCCCGGGCTGCCGCACCGCGCCAGGCGCGCAGCGCCTCGAACGCCAGGCACGCCTGCGCTTTGAGCACCGCGGTTCCGTACTTGCGCCACAATTCCGCCGGGTAATTCTTGACCAGAAGGTAGATGGAATTGCGCCCGGTGTAGTAGCTGGCGGTCACGCCGCCGCCGCTTGCCGACAGATGATGGTACACGATGGCGTGAGGTGTGTAAAGACAGCGCCAGCCCGCGAGCTGCGCCCGCCAGCCCAGATCGACATCTTCGCATGAGAAGAAGAAGTCGTCATCGAGCAGACCGATATCGTCGAACAGCGCGCGGCGGTAAGCCGACGACCCGGCACAGGCGCTGAACACGTAATCTTCCTGATCGTACTGGCCGTGGTCTCGTTCCCAGACGCCGCGGTTGCCCGCCCGCCCGTCC
>CAYTME010000258.1:0-3977 GCA_964438415.1 uncultured Pleurocapsa sp.
TACTACGACACAGCCGCTTCCAAGGCGGCGGTGTTGGTGCTGGCACACAACGGCTTCGACGTGGTGCTGCCGGAGCAGAACTGCTGCGGCCTGCCGATGCAGTCCAACGGTGAATTCGACGCCGCCACCGCTTACGCCCGTCGCAACCTCGACTGGCTGGCCCCTTTCGCTCGGCAGGGCATCCCGATCGTCGGCGCGTCGACCTCGTGTACGCTCAGCTTGAAGTCGGATTACCGCGAGATCCTGCGCGTCGAACACCCGGAGCGCGAGCCGGTCGCGCGCATGGTCTACGATCTGAGCGAGTTCCTGCTCATGCTGCACGAGCGCGGCGAGCTGAAGACGGACTTCCGGGCGCTCGACGGCATCGACGGTGCGCTGGTCTATCACGCGCCCTGCCAACAGAAGGCGCACAACATCGGCCAGCCTGCGCTCGACCTGTTCGACCTGATCCCCGGTCTGCGCGTCAAGCTGTCGGACGCGGCCTGCTGCGGTATCGCCGGGACGTACGGTTTCAAAGTCGAGAAGTATCCGGTGGCGATGGATGTCGGGCGTCCGCTGTTCGAGCAGGTGCGCGCCAATGGCGTCGAGCGGCCGGTCATCTGCGACAGTGAGACATGCCGCTGGCAGATCACGCACGCCACCGGGGCGCGCTCGGTGCATCCGGTGCAGATCCTGGCGGCGGCCTATGGGCTGCTGCCCTTGCAGCATCGTTAAATGTACAATGGACGAAAACAGTGCCATCTGTACGGAGTCACGGGATGAACGCACGCGAATCTCTGCATCGATGGATCGATACCTTGCCGGACTGGGTTGTAGACGACTTGTGGAAGCAAGTGCAAACGCACCCGGAGCCTTTTGCCAATCTCCAGCAGTGGATCGATGCTGCTGCGGATTTGCGCCGCGAGATTACGGCGGCTTCGCACAGTCTGTCCGACGCACTCAGCGCACTCAGCGAAACACGAGAGGAGCGTCTCGATGACCTCCTGGGTCGTCGCTGATGCCGCTGTCATCATCGCGTCGCTCATCGACGATCCGCGCAGTGCAGTTGTCGAGGCTCGGATGCGAAGTTGGGCGCAAACTGGTGTGAGAATCGCGGCACCAGAGCTGCTGCGTTATGAAGTGATAGCCGTCGTGCGAAAACAAGAGGCGCGTGGTACGCTCACGCCAATCATGGCAGAAAGAGCTGTGCAGACTTTCTTGGCGCAGCCAGTCCATTACTTGATCAGCGATGGTTTGCTGAGGCGCGGCTACGAAATTGCCGCTCAATTCTCGCTGCCAACTGCATATGACTCCCAGTACGTGGCTGTCGCTGAATATCTGAGATGTGATTTGTGGACGCTAGATCGCGCCCTTTTTCAAGCGTTGAGTGTGTCGCTTCCCTGGGTGAAGTGGATCGAGGCGTCGTGAAGCGGCGGCTGCGCATCGTCCTGTGCATGGGGGAATACTGCAATCTCGGGCACCGTGCGCAGCGGCTGTACGAAATCTTGGAGCCGCGTGTGCGCGCGGTGAACGATGGCTTCCCGTTTGACGAGCGGCCGGTCAAGCTGGAGACTGCGAACTGTCTGAGCATGTGCGCGGTCGGGCCGAACTGCGTCGTCTACCCCGATGATATCGCCTATCACAAACTGGATGAGGCCGCCCTGCGCGAACTGCTCGACGATCATCTGGCAGGATTGGAAACCCGATGACCACGTCCTCGATGCCGCTGGCCGGCGTGCGCGTCCTCGATTTCACGCGCGTGCTGGCCGGGCCGTTCTGCACGATGCTTTTGGCCGACTTGGGTGCCGACGTCATCAAAGTCGAGGAGCCGCAGCAGGGCGATGAAACGCGCCAGTGGGGCCCCCCCTGGGCAGGGGAGGGTGACGACGCGCTGAGCGCCTATTACCTGTGCGCCAATCGCAACAAGCGCAGCCTGACGCTCAACCTGAAGAGCGAGCGAGGCCAGCAGGTCGCGCGGGCGCTCGCATCGCGCGCGCAGGTCGTGGTCGAAAACTTCAAGCCGGGTGCCATGGCGTCGTTCGGGCTGGATGACGCTGCGCTGCGCGCGGAAAACCCGGCGCTGGTCTACTGCAGCATCACCGGCTTCGGCCAGACGGGGCCGTACGCCGCGCGTCCCGGCTACGACTTCATCATCCAGGCGATGAGCGGTCTGATGTCGATCACCGGCCCGGCGGACGGTGAGCCGTACAAAGTCGGTGTAGCCGTGACCGATGTGCTGGCCGGCTTGTTCGCGCTGGCCTCGATCCTCGCCGCGCTGCGCCACGCCGAGCGGACGGGCGTCGGCCAGCATCTCGATGTATCGCTGCTCGATTCGTCGATCGCGGGCCTCGTCAATGTCGCCAGCGGCGCGCTGGTCAGCGGAGAGGCCGCCGCGCGCTATGGCAACGCGCATCCCAACATCGTCCCCTATCAAACTTTTGAGGCGGCCGATCAGGCGTTCGCGCTCGGCGTCGGCAATGACCGGCAGTTTGCGGCGCTGTGTGCGATCATCGATCGCTCCGATCTGGCCGCCGATCCGCGCTACGCCACCAATCCGGCGCGCGTTCAGCACCGCGCCGCGCTGGTCGCCGAGCTGCAGGCGGCCTTCCGTCAGCGAACCGCTCAGGCGTGGGTGGATGCGCTGCTGGCGCAGGGCATCCCGTGTGGGCCGCTGAACGACGTGCAGTCCATCCTGCACGACGCCCATGTGCGCGCGCGGGGTACCGTGCAGCTAGTCACGCTGGAGAGCGGTGTTCAAACCGAGATGATCGGCATGCCTGTGCACTTTTCCGCGACCCCGCCCGCCGTGCGCATGCCGCCGCCAGGGCATGGCGCACACACAGAGGCGATCCTGGCCGAGTGGCTCGGCATGAGCGGTGCCGAGATCGAAGCTCTGCGCGCTGCCGGAGCTGTGTGACCATGCGCCTGCGCGATTTCGGCGCTGCGCCGGGGATGCTGCCGACCGGCACCTACAACGCGATCACCGATGTGCCGGGCGTGCGGGTCGGTCATGTGACGCTGGTCGAAGGCGAAGGGCGGCTCGTCGCCGGTCAGGGGCCGGTGCGGACGGGCGTCACAGCCATCGTGCCGCACGCTGGCAGCCTCTACCGCGAGAAAGTGCCCGCCGCCGTCAGCACGCTCAACGGCTTCGGCAAAGCGACCGGCTTTGAACAGATTCGCGAGCGCGGCGCGCTCGAGACGCCGATCGTGCTGACGAATACGCTCAACGTCTGGCGTGCCGCCGACGCGGTCGTCAGCTACATGCTGCGCGATCACCCCGAGATCGGCATCACGACCGGCACGCTCAGCCCGGTGGTCGGCGAATGCAACGACGGGTTTCTGAACGATCTGCAGGGACGCCACGTGCGCGCCGAGCACGTGTGGCAGGCGATCGAGACGGCCAGCGGCGGACCGGTCGCCGAAGGCTGCGTCGGCGCGGGGACGGGGACGGCCTGCTACCAGTTCAAGGGCGGCATCGGCAGCGCGTCGCGCCGCATCCCGGCGCAGGATGTCACGGTCGGCGCCTTGGTGCAGACGAACATGGGCAGCCGCGCTGAGCTGCGCGTGCTCGGTGCGCCCATCGGTCAGCACCTCGCGTCCGAACGGCTGCCACAGCCCGGCGCAGGATCGCTCATGATCGTCTTGGCGACCGATGCGCCGCTGTCGTCACGCCAACTCGCGCGCCTGGCGCGCCGCGCGTGGCTTGGGGTCGGGCGCACTGGAACGGTCAGCCACGATCAGAGCGGCGATTTCGCGATCGCGTTTTCGACCGCACGCCGGATGCCGCATTCGCCGTCCGGCGACCTCGAAGCGCGCATGACGCTGCATGAGAACCGGCCGATCATCGATCTGCTCTTTCAAGCGGTCGTCGAAGCGGTGGAGGAAGCCATCCTCAACGCGCTGACCGCGGCGCAGACGATGACGGGGCGAGACGGCAATACGCTACACGCGCTGCCGCACGATGTGCTGGCGCGCCTGCTGCGCCAATACGGCCTGGC
>CAYTME010000258.1:3987-4854 GCA_964438415.1 uncultured Pleurocapsa sp.
TACAACTGCGGACGCTTGAGGTGCCAGTCGGTCGACTGCTCGTAGGCGTGGGCCACGCGCAGCAGCACATCCTCGCTGAAGGCGCGACCGATGAGCTGGAGGCCGATCGGCAGCCCCTGAGCATCGATGCCGCACGGCAGGCTGATCCCCGGCATGCCCGCCAGCGACGCCGGCAGCGTGAAGACATCTTCCAGATACATCTGCAGCGGATCGGAGGTGTTTTCGCCGATCTTGAAGGCGGTGCGCGGCGTCACCGGCGCGGCGATCACATCGACCTGCTCGAAAGCGCGCTCGAAATCCTGTTTGATCAGCGTGCGCACCTGCTGCGCCTTGCCGTAGTAAGCGTCGTAGTAACCCGCCGAGAGCGCGTAAGTGCCGAGCATGATGCGGCGCTTGACCTCTGGACCGAAGCCCTGTCCGCGCGTCGCTTTATAGGTCTCCCACATCTCGCCCCGGTCGATCTTGGGGCCGAAGCGGATGCCGTCGTAGCGGGCGAGGTTGGCGCTTGCCTCGGCTGGCGCGATGATGTAGTAGACGGGCAGGCTGTACTCGGTGTGCGGCAGGCTGATCTCGACGATCTGCGCGCCCAGGCTCTGCAGATGGTCGATGGCCGCATAAACCGCGTCGCTCAGGTCGGCCTGCATCCCGGCGATGAAATACTCTTTCGGCACGCCGACCCGCAGACCGCGCACGCCGCCCTGCAGCGCCGCGACGTAATCGGGCGTCGCCGTCGTCATGCTGGTCGAGTCGAGCGGGTCATGACCCGCGATCACCTGCAAGAGGCGCGCCACATCCTCGACCGTGCGCGCCATCGGTCCGATGCAGTCGAGCGACGAGCCGAAGGCGACCAGCCCATAGCGCGAGACG
>CAYTME010000259.1:0-3942 GCA_964438415.1 uncultured Pleurocapsa sp.
GCGACCTCGCAGCCGGCGAGTTCACTCGCCGGCGAAGGCAGACCAAACCGCCCGTTGGAGGACGAGGCAGGCCTCGTGCCTACGGAGGGCGACCCAGGGGGCATCCGCTGCCCCCAAACCCGAATGCACCCGCCTCTGCCGTATCGCTTGACAGGCGCGATCATGATCGCTACACTCTAGACAAATTCGCGTGGAATGTACAGTCAACTGCGGCAGCTTGTCCGCTCGCTTTTGGGTCAATAGAGTTGTTAGGAGCAGACGATATGGCAAAAGTGCTGCCCGCTTCTCGTAAGGCGCACGAGCAGGCGCGGGTCGAAAACGCCTCCCGCTATTTGAAACGCTGCTACGTCGCCGAACGCCAGCTCATGCGCACGCTGGCGGCCTGGTTCGTCGATACCGCCCAATGGGATTTCAAGCGCCAGCTCTCGCACGATATGTGGGAGGCCTCGCGCCATGCCGATGCGCTGCGCACGCGCGTGCTCGAGCTGCGCTATCCCCGCCGCGATGTCGATAAGAAGTACGATCCAGAGGTGATCGACCTGCTGCGCGAATGCGCCAAGGGCCGCAGCAGTGAGGAGTTCATCGCCGGCATTTACGGCGCGCTGCTGCCCGCCCTGATCGACGCCTATGAGGGCTACCTGGCACAGACCGACACGCTCGACGACGCGCCGACGGTTTACATCCTGCGCCACATCGTCCACGACCTGCGCGTCCAGGTCGAGCGGATGCGCGCCCTGGCGGCGGACGTCGCGCCCGATCTGTTCACGGCACATGCGGACTGGATCGACTATCTGCAGCAGCGTGCGGCCGCGATCGGCGGAACGGCGGAGCGCGCCGCGCTGCCCGTCGATCACGCCTGCGCTGGTCGTCCGGAGTACGGCGTCGGGCGCTCGGTCACGCGCGATGCCCGCTGGCAGCCTGCCCTCTTTCATCTGCCGCACGAAAACAAGTTCGACGCCGCCGGGCGCAAGGCCTGGGGGCGTATCGAGGCGCTCGACAAGCGCGTCGCCATGCAGGTCTGGTCGGCCATCAGCCACTTCAATGAGATCTGGGCAGCGGAGGTCACGGCGGCGTCGCTGTGGGATTTCGATGATCAGCCGTGGGATTTCTATCTCGACCTGGCGCGCTGGTCATGGGACGAGACGCGCCACAGCACGATGGGCTGGCGTGCGCTCGAAGGCTGGGGACTCGATGTCCCAGCGCTCATCCCCTGGGGAACGGCGCTCTACAACGCCATGGGGCCGATGCCGCCCGTCCAGCGCCTGGCCCTGCTTTACTTCTACGAAGACGGCTTGCTGCGCGCCGGCACCAAGCAGATCGAGCTGAAGATCCTCGAGTCGGCGCAGGATGATGGCAGCGCGCAAGACATGGATTTCGACTGGGCGGACGAGGCGATCCACGTCAGCTTCGGCTACAAGTGGCTGCGCCATCTGCTCGGCGATACCAACGCTGGCAAAGAGGAGCTGACGCGGCTGACCGACGAGGCACGCGCGATCATGGCCCGCTACGTCGAGCAGCACAAAGACGATCCGCAAGCGCAGCTCGCGCCCTATTTCGACCGCCTGTACGACGTGATCGCCGGCATGCTGCGCGAGATCCCTGACGACGGCCTGGACGTGCATTGGGCGCCGGTGGTGGCCGATGAAGCGGTGCTCCAGGAGTCATGATGGTGGGGTTCAGCGTCCACCTGGCGCAGATGAGCGTCCGTTTCACGGCCGAGCCGGACGAGACGATCTTGGAGGCCGCTGAGCGAGCGGGCGTCATGCTGGCTTTTAGCTGCCGGGGCGGGACCTGTCGGTCGTGCCTGACGCGCGTCATCGACGGCTGCGCCGAGCATGACCCGGAGTACGCCGATGAGCTGAACATCGACGCGGACGAGTTGGCCGCAGGCTACCGGCTGTTGTGCAGCGCGCTCGCGTGTTCGGATGTGACGCTGGACAAGTGACGCATCTGCTGCTGTGCATCGCGGACAGCGCGCACCTAAGAAAATAGGATTTATGTCCAAACGACCCCACAATGCACCCGATGACTACGATGCCTGTGTCGAAGGCTGGCGGGTCGAGGACGATGCGCTCCGCCTCGAGGCGCGCACCGCCGGCGGCCAGCCGGTGCAGATCGACTTTCGGCGCGTCAGCCCGGCTGTCTGGCGGATGACGTTCCGTCCGTTCGGAGTCGAGCTGCCGCCGACGCCGATCCTGCCCTCCTCGCTCGGTCAGCCGCTGCCGGTGGCGGTCGAAGCGGAAGACGGCCATCTGAAGGCGGCGGGCGGCGCGCTGACGCTGCATATCGAACGCGACCCCTGGCGGATGCGCTTGACCGCCGCTGATGGCCGGGCTGTGCTGCGCGACAACCCGACCGATATCGATGGTCTGGGGCGTCCGTTCGTGCCGCCGCTCGGCATCGTCGGGACGGCGGGCGCGGTGCGCCAGGTGACGGTCTCGTTCCATCTGCGCCCGGATGAGCACCTGTTCGGCTTGGGCGAGAAGTTCCTGCCCCTCAACAAGCGCGGCCAGCGCATCGTCAGCTGGACGCAGGACGCTTTCGGTTCGACCAGCGAGCGTTCGCACAAGAACATCCCTTTTCTGCTCAGCACGCGCGGTTACGGCCTGCTGTTCGACAGCGGCGCGCGCATCACCTGGGATTTGGGCGTCACGTCCTGTCAGTCGTACACCGTCACGCTCGATGCGCCGGGCTTCGACGCCTACATCTTCGCCGGTGAGACGCTGGCAGACATCCTGCAAGCGTACACCGGGCTGACCGGGCGCTCGCCGGTGCCGCCCAACTGGACGTTCGGCTTGTGGGTGTCGTCGGGCGGTACCTACCGCGATCAAGCGGCGATGGAGCGTTTGATCGACGGGCTGGCCGAGCATGACGTGCCGGCGGACGTCGTCCATGTCGATCCTTGGTGGATGAAATGGCGCACGTACTGCGATTTCCGCTGGGATCGCGAAGCTTTCCCGGATGTCGAGGGCTTCATCGCCAAGCTGCACGACCGCGGACTCAAGCTCTGCCTGTGGGAGCACCCGTATATCTCGGTCGAGAGCGATCTGTTCGCCTACGGCCGCGAGCATGGCTATTTCCTGACGCGCCCCGATGGTGAGGTCTACATCATCGATTACGGCCTCTCGCTCGCGCCGCGCCCGGATGGCGTCGTGCGGCTGGCGACGCCGGAAACATCGTGGAACGCGCGCGTCGCGATCGTCGATCTGACGCATCCTCAGGCTTACGCCTGGTTCCAAGACCTGCACCGCCCGCTGCTGCGCATGGGCGTCGATATCTTCAAGACCGACTTCGGCGAGGATGTGCCCGCCGATGCCGTCTTCTACGATGGGCAGATCGGCGCGCAGATGCACAACCTGTATCCGCTGCTCTACAACCGCTGCGTCTACGAGGTGATCGAGCAGGAGCGCGGGCGCGGCGCGGTCTGGGGGCGGGCGGCGACGGCGGGCAGCCAGCGCTATCCCATCTGCTGGTCGGGCGACCCAGCGGCGGATTTCGACAGCCTGGCCTGCACGATCCGGGGCGGCTTGTCCGCCGGGCTGTCCGGCTTAGCGCTGTGGAGCAGCGACATCGGCGCGTATCGCGGGATGCCTTCGGCGCGGCTGTACGTGCGCTGGGCGCAGTTCTGCCTGCTCTGTTCGCACAGCGCATGCACGGCGACAGCCCGCGCGAACCCTGGGTCTTCGGCGGCGAGGCGCTCGCCATCGTGCGCGATTACGTGCGGCTGCGCTATCGTCTGTTTCCCTACCTGTACAGCTTGGCGCATGAGGCGGCGCAGACCGGCCTGCCGGTCATCCGAGCGCTGGCGCTGGCCTTTCCCGATGATCCCGGCGGCTTCGACCAAGATCTGCAATTCATGCTCGGCGCGGCGCTGCTGGTCGCGCCCATCTACGACGATGGCAACGCGCGGCTCGTGTACCTGCCGCCCGGCGCGTGGATCGA
>CAYTME010000259.1:3997-4851 GCA_964438415.1 uncultured Pleurocapsa sp.
TCGATCGGCTGCCGCTCTACGTGCGCGCCGGCGCGATCCTGCCGACGATGCCGCCTGCCGACCGCATCCCGGACGGCCTGATCGATCCGCTCATCCTGGAGGTGTACGCCGCTGAGCGCATCGTCGGACGGCTGCACGAGGATGCCGGCACGACCGTCTACGAGGGCGCATTCGACGGCGCGCGGCTGACGCTGGGCTGGTCGGGCGGGCCGCAGCGGGCGCAGATCGTGCGTTTGCACGGCTTGGAACGCGCGCGCAGCGTCATCTTCGATGGTGCGCTGCTGGCCGACCCTGCGCGCGCGGCGGACGGTGCGCTCGAAGTGCGCACGCCCTCCAGCGCCGGCGGCACGCTGGTGATCGAGATGTGAGCGATGAAAGGGGGGTGTATCGAAATCACGTGTGCGGGTATCGGCATCTTGAACATCCTAAAGTTGGCTTTTGAGAAAAGGAAACGCAGTCATGTCACGAGTCACACGTATCGCTGCGCTGCTGCTGCTGGCGGCGCTGCTGTCGGTCAGCGCAGTCGCAGCACAGGACGCCGCTGTCACGCTGAACGTGGTCGGGTTCGTCGTGCCGCTCGAGGAGCAGGGGACTCCGCTCGATCAGGCCTACCAGAGCTTCATCGCCGATTTTGAAGCCGCGCATCCCGGCGTCAGCATCAACGCGCTTCAGACCCCGCCTGAATTTGACACGCAGCTTCTGGTCGATCTGGCTGCGGGCACCGCGCCGGACATCTGGAACCAGGACGCTTCGACCATCGCCCGTTTGATCGATGCGGGCTACGTGCTCGATATGAACGAGTGCGTCGCGTTGGTGCCGGAATTCGACATGGATCGCTTCTTCCCGTCGGTGCT
>CAYTME010000260.1:0-4829 GCA_964438415.1 uncultured Pleurocapsa sp.
ACGCTCCAGGCACAAACGCGCGATCTTGCCGGCCAGCACCGGATCGGGCGTGCGGGCGGCTTTGTCCGCCACGATTTCGACCCCGCACACCAGGCCAATACCGCGCACATCGCCGACACAGGCGAAATCGAGCAGCGACTGCAGCCCGCCGAGCAGCCGCGGACCGACCGTCCGTGCGCGCTCCGCCAGGCCTTCACTTTCGAGCAGATCGAGATTGGCCAGGGCGACGGCACAGGCGGTGGCGTGGCCGGAGTAGGTGTAGCCGTGCATCCACATGTCGCTTTCCGGCGCGCTCTCGATGGCGTCGCGGATGGCTTCGCTGATCTGGATGCCGCCGAGCGGCTGGTAGCCGCTGGTCACCCCTTTGGCGAAGGTCAAGATGTCTGGCTCGATGCCCCAGTGGCGGAGCGCGAACATCTCGCCCGTACGCCCGAAGCCGGTGATCACCTCATCGGCGATCAGCAGCACCTGATGGCGATCGCAGATCTCGCGCACGAGCGGGAAGTAATCGTCGGGTGGCACGATCACGCCGCCGACGCCCTGCACCGGCTCCGCGATGACAGCGGCAACGGTATCCGGCCCCTCACGCAGGATGGCCTCCTCGATGGCGCGCGCTGCCGCCTGGCCGACGCTCTCGCCGGGCTGCAGCTCGCCATCGAAGCGATAGGCGTAGGGTGCCGAGACATGGATGAAACCTGGTACGGGCGGGCCGAACATCGTGTGATAGCGCGTGACGCCGGTGGCGAAGGTCGCGGCCAGCGTGATGCCGTGATAGGACTGGCGGCGGCAGATGACTTTGTATTTGTCGGGCTTGCCCATGCGCTTCCAGTAGTAACGCGCCGTCTTGAATGCCGAGTCGTTTGACTCTGACCCGCCGGAGGTGAAGAATGTCGTCTTCAGGCTGGGGTAGGCATAGCCCGACAGGCGGGCGGCGAGCTGGCTGCTGGGCACGTTGGTCATGCCAGCGAAATTCGACGTGTAGGCGAGCGTCGTCATCTGCTCGTAGGCGGCACGCGCCAGCGCCTCGCGGCCGTAGCCGGCGTTGACGTTCCACAGCCCGGCCATGCCGTCCAGGATTTTGCGCCCGTCGTCTGTGTACAGATAAACCCCCTCCGCGCGGACGACGACAACCGGATCGCCGTGCGTTTTGGGATGCTGCAGGGGATGGAGCTGAGCGCGGTCCTGCTCGCGGATAGTCGGGGTGTCGTAAACTGTCATGATCGCCTCATATTGGATAATCGCCGTAAATTCTTTACCATTCTAACGTGCGAATCTGCGCCACGCATGTTCTGCTCAGGTCGGGTGTGCATTCGGGTTTGGAGTGCTCGGTTGGGATTGTCGTGCTGGGGTATCGGGTTTGGCTCGCGGCGGATGCCACCGCGACATTCGCCAAAACCGGATACGACGGCCAGGTCTACGACGCAGAAACGATCCATCGCACGGCTCTGGCCAGCCTGCACGAGGAATTTGCGATCGTCACCACAACCGAGGCTGTGCTGGCGCAGCTCACACCTGCGAGCCGTTCGGATCCATCCTGAATACCCACCCGTGAACCGGCGCCTCATGCCCGCGCCCCGCCTTCCAAACGACGATTACGCCAGGAGGCAGGGTTGCTGCGCCGCTGCTGGGGGGCACCACGCGCGCGCCGCCGCCCTCCAATCTACGCATCTCACGTCACCCATAACTCATCACCTCTTCCCTCGTCCCCTCCGATCATGACATTGCATCATCCCGATTGTGACATCCATCACATGACGCGCATTTCCTTACATCCGAAAATGCGAATATACGCATGTGGCGGCCTACAGACGGGATTCGGCCTATGGATCAGCAGTTTGCCCAGGAGATCGCGCTCCTTCACGATCAAGTCTGCTCCGCGCTAGGCGACCCCACGCGCCTGCTCATCCTCTACGCCCTCCACGAGCAGCCGTGGAGCGTCGGCGCGCTGGCCGAGGAGCTGGGGCTGCCGCAGTCTAGCCTCTCCCGTCACCTCAAGATTCTGCGCGACCGCGCCCTGGTCAACACGACGCGCCAGGGCACCACCATTCATTACACGCTCGCCGATGACCGGCTGGTACAGGCGCTCGAACTGCTGCGCGGCGTCCTGCGCGACCGCGTGCTGGCGCGCACCGCAGCACTCATGGAGGTCGGCGCGGCCGCTGCAGAGGAAGCAGAAGAACCATGAGAAACTTTCGTTATATCTGGGTGCTCGGTCTTTTGGGGACGGCGCTGATCGTCGGCGGCGCGATCGTGCTGGCGACGGCGGTCGAGCGTGCCGCGCCGGCGGATCCCTGGTCGTTCGTCCCCGTGCGCCCCGAACCGACCGATCACAGCGTCCTCATGCCCGGCCCCTACGAGAGCGGGCCGGAAGTCACCGCCGCCTGCCTCGAGTGCCATGCGGACGAAGCCCACGAAGTGGCGCAGACGTCTCACTGGACGTGGCTGGGCGAACCGGTCGAGGTCGCTTGGCGTGACGAACCGGTCGCGCTCGGCAAGGCGAATGCGATCAACAACTTCTGCATCGGCATTCAGTCCAACTGGCCTGGCTGCACGCGCTGTCACGCTGGCTACGGCTGGGACGATGCCGACTTCGATTTCAGCAATACCAACAATATCGACTGCCTGGTCTGCCACGACCAGAGCGGCACCTACGTCAAAGCGTCGGCGGGTCTGCCCGCTGAGGGCGTCGATCTGGCGCTGGCGGCGCAGAGCGTCGGTACGCCGTCGCGCGTCAACTGCGGCGGATGCCATTTCAACGGCGGCGGCGGCAACGGGGTCAAGCACGGCGATCTCGACGAAAGCCTGTATTTCCCGTCGGAAAATGTCGATGTCCACATGGGCCGGCACAACTTTCTATGCGTGGACTGCCACCAGACGCAGGATCACCAGATCCGCGGACGATCGATGTCGGTGAGCGTCGATAACGCCAATCAGGTCTACTGCACCGACTGTCACACGCCCAATCTGCACAGCGATGCGCGCATCACCGCCCACGTCGATACCGTCGCCTGCCAGACCTGCCGCCGGGGCGCTGCGCGACCCGACCAAAGTCATCTGGGATTGGTCGCAGGCCGGCGACCCGAACCGCGAGGAAGACCCGCACGAGTATCTGCGCATCAAAGGTGAGTTCGTCTACGAGTCGAACCTGATGCCGACGTATGCCTGGTACAACGGCACCGGTCAGCATTATCTGTTGGGCGATCCGATCGACCCAACTGTGCCGACCTCGATCGCACACCCGCTCGGCAGCATCACCGATCCGATGTCGCTGATCTTCCCGTTCAAGATCCACTACGCGCGCCAGCCGTACGACATGAACTTCAACATCCTGCTCCAACCGCAGACGGTCGGTGAGGGCGGCTACTGGACGACTTTCGATTGGGACAGCGCGCTGCGCAGCGGCGCACAGGCGGCGGGCATCCCTTACAGCGGGGAATACGGCTTCGCCGAGACGACCATGTACTGGCCGATCACGCACATGGTGCAGCCTGCCGAAAATGCCCTGCAGTGCACCGACTGTCACAGCGACAACGGGCGTATGGATTGGCAGGCGCTCGGCTACTTCGGCGATCCGATGATCTGGGGCGGGCGAGGTGACCGATGAAGACTCGTGCTGTCTCCCACCTTCGTGATCTCCTCTCTTGGCTGGCGGCGGTCGGTTTCGTCCTCGTGCTGGCCGGCGCGCTGCTGCTCGCGCACCGGCCAGCCGCCGCCCAGGAACCGGAGCACCGCCCGACGTTCCACCCGGCATTCGCGCTGCGCGATGCCAGCGGCGAGAACGTGCTCGACAGCGGCGCGCCGGTTTCGTCGATGCGCACCTGCGGTGAATGTCACGACACGGCCTTCATCGCGACGCACAGCGGCCACGCCGATGCCGGCTTCAACGCCCAGATCGCAGCGGGCGATGTCCCAGGCGGGCGCGCTTGGGAGACCAGCGCTGGCTGGTACGGCAGTTGGGATCCGATCTTGTACGGCGCGCTCGCGCCCGCCGGCGATCTGACGCGCGAGGCGTGGATCGCCACCTACGGCGCGTATCACGTCGGCGGCGGCCCGGCTGCGCCGGAAGTCGAGATGAACTGCTTCCTCTGCCACACGCAGTCGCCGGATAACGCAGCGCGCATCGCCGCCTTGCGCGCGGGCGATTTCGCCTGGGCCAGCACAGCGACTCTGGCGAGCACGGGCATCGCCAGCGCAAGCGAGAGCGGCTGGGTCTACCTGCCCGACGCTTTCAACGCCGATGGCACCGTGCGCGAGTCGATCATCCGCGTGCAGGATCCGTCCGATGCCAACTGTGGGCAGTGTCACGGTCAAGTCCACAGCGATGCGCGCACGCCGATGACGCTGGCGCTCGGCGATCCCAGCCAGCGCACGACGTATTACACCGGACAGGTCTTTTCGCCGCAGCGGCTGTCGCAGTCCGGTGTCAACCTGGCCAACAAGAACGCGCTCGGACGCTCGTGGGATGTCCACGCGGAGCGCGTCGTCGGCTGCACGGACTGTCACTACGCGCTCAACAACCCGGTCTTCTACACCGAGTCGACCATCACACGCCCGGATCACCTCCAGTTCGATCCGCGGCGGATGGACTTCGGCGAGTATCTCTACCGCCCGCTGCACCAGTTCGCCAACGCCGGCGCAGCGACAATGACCGCTTTCGGCAGCTCCGCGCGCACCTGCTCGGACTGTCATGATGCCCCCTCAACACACACCTGGCTGCCCTACGCCGATCGCCATTTCAGCGCGCTGAGCTGCGAGACCTGCCACGTGCCGGCGCTCTACGCGCCCGCCGTCGAGTCGATCGATTGGACGGCGCTGCGCAGCGATGGCAG
>CAYTME010000261.1:0-4761 GCA_964438415.1 uncultured Pleurocapsa sp.
CGCTGTGCGTCGTTGAAATACGCCGGCACGGTGATGACCGCCTGATCGACGGTTTCGCCCAGGTAGGCTTCGGCATCCGCCTTGATCTTCTGCAGGATCATGGCGCTGATCTCCGGCGGGCTGTATTCGCGCCCGCCCATGTGCACGCGGACATCGCCGTTCGGCGCGGCGCTGACCTTGTACGGGACGTACTTGATGGCGCGCTGCACTTCCGGGTCGTCGAACTTGCGACCCATGAAGCGTTTGACGGAGAAGATCGTATTTTCCGGGTTGATGACGGCTTGGTTGCGCGCCACCTTACCGACCAGGCGCTCGCCCGTCTTCGGGTTGATCGCCACGACCGATGGGATCAACCGCCCGCCCTCCGCCGAGGGGATGACGGTTGGCTCGCCACCTTCCATGACCGCAACGACCGAGTTGGTTGTGCCCAGGTCGATGCCGATAATGCGTCCCATGTTGTTCTGTTACTCCTGTGTTTCGTGTTCGCGTATGGCTGTCCGGTCGTAGAGTCGGCTCAGCGGGCGACGCGCACCAGCGCCGGGCGCAAGATGCGCTCGCCGAGCGCATAGCCGCGCTGCAAGGTCGCCGTGATCTGGCCGCTGGGGGTGTCGTCGTCCGCCTGGTCGGTGCCGACAGCCTCGTGGCGGTTGGGGTCGAACTGCTCGCCGACCGGGTCGAAGGCGATGACGCCGTTGTCTTCCAGCATCTTGATCAGCTTGCGCTGCACCATCGAGACGCCGCTGACCCAGGGATTCTCGGCCAGCTCAGCCGGCACGCTCGCGAGCGCGCGGTCGAAATCATCCACGATCGGCAGTAGATGCTTGAAGGCCATGCCCAGCGCAGTCTCGTGGTTCTCTTGCAGCTCGCGCTCGATGCGCCGTTTGTAGTTGGCGAACTCGGCGCGGGCGCGCTGCCAGCCTTCGAGATACTCATGCGCTTGGGTTTGCAGCGTCGCAAGCTGAGCCTGCAGCGCCTCCAGGCTGGGCGCTTCGTTCGCGCTCTTCGCTTGGCTGTCCCCATCCGCTCCGGGTTCTGGAGCGGCAGCCGGTGCCGCCTCGCCGGCGACGTTGGTCGTCTCATCTACACTCACGCTTGCCCCTTCCTGTACAGACACATACAGCCCTACGCAGTTATCGTGCGCAATACGCCCTTGAGTCTAACGACAAAGCAATAGAATTGTGTTAACGTTCCGATCGTGCGCCTCAAGCTTTTAGCGTCTCCTCAGGATGGATTCACGATGTCGATGCGCGACCGTCTGATCGGCACTTGGCTGCTGGTCTCACAGCACACGCAGTATCCTGATGGCCGGGTGGTCGTCACGCGCGGGGCTGCACCGCGCGGCGTGCTCATGTACGACGCGCTCGGCAACATGGCGGTGCAGCTCATGCGGACGGACGCGCAGGCGGGCGATTACACCGATCTGACGCAGCTCCGCACGGCGATGGAGGGCTACCACGCCTATTTCGGCACGTGGGATTTGGATGAGGCGGCGGGGATCGTGCGCCATCATGTCATCGGCGCGGCCTATCCGCCGTATTGCGGCACGACGCAGGTGCGGCATTACGCGCTTGAGGGCGACCGGCTGACGCTGCGCGTCGAGGCCGAGACGGAGACGCGTCTGCTCGTCTGGCGGCGCGCCGCGGAAGCGATGACGTAGCGGGATCGTCCCGGCGGCTGCACTCAACCCGACACGCGCACGTCTTGCAGGCTGAGCTGCGCACGGCGCGAGCCGTTCCACTCGTTGACTTCCAGCGTGTAGACGATATCGACATGCGTCGAGATGGCACGCGTCTTGTCGCCCAGGCCGAAGCCGATGGCATCGACCGGTGCGTACCCCGGCGCGGCCAGCCGCAGCTTGAGATGCTGGCCGTCCCCGCCGACTGTGCGGCAGTCGATCACCTTGAGCCGTTCGGTCATGAAGATCGGCGGGCGGTTGTGGTGGCCGGTCGGCTCGAGCTGCTGGAGTTCCTCGGCGAGGGGCAGATCTATCAGGTTGAACGGCAGCGCCATGTCGATCTCGATCTGCGGCGTCAGCTCCTGGTCGCCGAGCTGTGCCTCGGCGATCGACAGCAGACGATCGTGCAGTGCCGGGATGTTCTCATTGCGCACGGTCAAGCCGGCCGCCTGCGCGTGACCGCCGTGGCGGACGAGCAGGTCGGCACACTGGTCGAGCGCGCGGGTGATATCGAACTGCGGAATGCTTCGGCACGAGGCGCGGCTTTCGTGCTCTCCCAGCTCCATGATGACAGCCGGGCGGTAGAACTCCTCTGCCAGCCGGCCGGCGACGAGGCCGACGATGCCCGGCTGAAAACTGGCATCCTGCGCGAAGATGAGCGGCGCATCGAGGCTGCCCTCGGCCTCCAGCCGCGCGCGGATCAGCTCCTGCGCTTGGCGCGTCAGCTCCTGCCGCCGCGTGTTGAGCGTCTGCAGCGCCAGCGCCAGCTCCGCCGCTTTCGAAACGTCGGTCTCCATCAAGAGTTCATAGGCCGCCATCGCGCTGTCGAGCCGTCCGGCGGCGTTGATGCGCGGCCCCAGCGCAAAGCCGATCTTGCCCGCGTTGATCGGCCCCTGCCGCAGTGCGGCCACATCGATCAGCGCGCGCACGCCGGGGCGGACACCGTTGTTGATCACCTCCAGCCCGCGCTGGACGAACAGGCGGTTTTCCAGCCGGTCGAGCGGTGCCAGATCGGCGACGGTGCCGATGGCGACCAGATCGAGCAGGCTTTCGAGCGCCAGGTCGGGCTGCTGGCTGCGCTTATCGGCGGCAGTCGCGCGGAAGAGTGCATCGGCCAGCTTATAGGCGATACCGACCCCCGCCAGCATGTCTTCCGGGTATTTGCAGTCCGCCTGTTTGGGGTTGATGACCGCCAGCGCGCGCGGGGTCTCCTGGCCGACGCTGTGATGATCGGTCACGATCATATCCAGCCCAGCGCTGCGTCCGGCCTCGACCTCCTCGAGCGAGCGGATGCCGCAGTCCACTGTGATGACGACGCGCACGCCCGTCTTTGCCAGCCGCACGAGCGCCTCGGCGTTGAGGCCGTAACCCTCATCGATGCGATGCGGGATGTACGGCTTGACGCGCGCGCCGAGCGCCCGCAGCGCCTGGGTCAGCAGCGCGGTTGCCGTCACGCCGTCCGCATCGAAATCGCCGTAGACGACGATCAGCTCACCGCGTTTGATCGCTTGGCGGATGCGCGCCACGGCGGCGCTCATGCCCTTGAGATCGAACGGATTGAACGGCTCACCTTGTATCCTGAGGAAGCGCAGCGCATCATCCGGCTGGTCGAAGCCGCGGTTGTACAGCACCTGCGCGAGCACACGGTGCATTCCACGGTAGCGGTCAAGCAGTGCAGCCGGCGCAGCCGGCGCGACGATCCACCGTTTGACGGAGGTATCCACACTCACCATTGCATACGATCGATCGGATTATTCGACATTGCGATCACATTCTAACACCGATCGTCCTCAGGCAAGAAGATGGGATCGGGAAGCGATGTTTTCGGCAGTGGGGCAAAGTGCAATAAGCTGCTCCATGTATTCTGTACGCTCGATCGTCATTGTCTTCTGCTCTTCGACCAGTGTACCCGTCGCATAGGTTTTTCCTGCGCTGGGTCGAGGCAGTCGCCGGCTCACACCGGCTGCATTCGGAAATCCATCACACAAGCGGAGGATTCACGTTAGAATGGGGTGTGTAGACGAGGATGAGAGATGATCGAGATCGAATGACGCGCTCCAACCAGTCTCCCACGCCGCATGCGCTGTACCGGCGTGCGTTCAATCCGCGCCGGCAGGCGGCATCGCTGGCGATTCTTGGCATGTTCGTCGCCATCTTCATCGGCGCACTCTACCTGTCCCAGTCCTCGGCGACCTCGACCTTGGGACGTCAGTTGAGTGTGCTGATCGAACAGCGCGATGCGCTGCAGCAGATGAACGAACAGCTCCGCGCTGAGATCGCGGGCTATCGCACGGTCGAGCGGCTGTTCCGGCGTGCACAGGAATTGGGCTTCCAGCTCGCCCGCGCGCAGGATATCCAGTATGTCGTCATCGAAGGCTACAACCCGAATCGGACGAACTCGGTCGTCCCGCTGGCGGTCGAAGCGACCCCGCTGCCGGAATATGATGAGTCGTTCAGCGGGTGGGTGCAGCAGCAGTGGGACACGCTCATCCGTCAAATACAGCAGTTCAACACGCGCGAGGTGAATGACTGATGCAGGGAGCGTATCAGCAGCAAGAGGTCATCCGCCAGCGGACGCCGTTCATCATCGGTGCCTTGTTGGTGATCGGCGGGATGATGATCCTGCGCCTGGCCTCGTTCCAGTTTCCGCTGCCGACTGAGGTGCAGAGCTACCTCGAAAGCCTGCGCGACGCCGGCTACCGGCAGGTGCTGGAGCTGGCCGCCGACCGCGGCCTCATCTACGACCGCAACGGCGAGCCGCTGGCCGTCAACACGCTCGACTACCGCATCGGCATCAGCCCGAACTTGATCTCCGATCCGCGCCGGGTGGCGACGCAGCTCGCCGCCGCGCTGGGCGGCAGTGAACTGGAGATCTTCCAGGCGATCACGCGCGATGTCCCCTGGGTGCAGTTGGCTCCGCGCGTCAGCGCCAGCGTGCGCCAGCAGATCGCCGCGCTCGGCATTCGCGGCATCACGATGAACCCGATCCCGCGCCGCAGGAAACCGCATGGCTACGAAGCGAATCGTAATTGTCGACGACGAGGAGAACATCGGGCGCTCGCTCGACCTCATCCTCCGCAATGAAG
>CAYTME010000262.1:0-4365 GCA_964438415.1 uncultured Pleurocapsa sp.
TCGTGCCCTTCGACGACGACTTCGGCTACCGTGTGCTCGACACGGTCAAGGCGGTGGCCGCTCGGCACAACGTCAGCCCGGTCACGGTCGCCATCGCCTGGGTGCTGGCGCAGAAGCCGGTCAGCAGCGTCATCGTCGCTGGCCGCACCAACGAACACCTGCTTGATAACTTGAAGGCGGTCGATCTCAAGCTAACGGTGGACGACCTGCGCGAACTCGACGAAGTGTCGCATCCCGGCACGCCGTATCCGAAGTGGATGGTGCTCCAGCTCGATCAAGCGGAGGATCCGCGCCCGAAGGTGCTGGAGCCGGAGCGCTTTGCCGACGGCGGTCCGTGGGCAGACCTGCGTTTTCGCAACTGGTTCAAGCGCTCATAGCGGCGGCTGTCAGCGTGTGCGGCGGCGCCATCGTTCCTTGATCTCGACCAGATCGGCTTTGCTGATGTCCGACGCCTCCAGAAAGTCGCTGACCAGGCGTGGAAAGCGCTCGTCTTCCAGCATCGGGAAATGGCCGATGTTGGGCAGCGGCGGCGGCATCAGGATCGTGTCCTTTTCCTGCGTGACGTAGCGCAGGATTTCCTCGTTGGGCGGCTCGATCACGCGGTCACTGCCGCCATGCAGGATCATGGTCGGCATCGGCAGCAGCCAGAGCGTATCGAGCATCGGCCCGGCGTCGAATGTCCTGGCCGTCTCGGTCAGGACTCTGACGTCAGTCTTGCGCACGTCGGCTAGCAGCTTATCGTGACTGGGATCGGTGCGGCGGAAGCAGCGGGCAAGCAGGCCTTCGAGCGAGACGGACGAGAACAGCTCGGCGAGTGGGTTGAAGACGGGTGCTTCGTAGCGGCGCAGCGTCGGCGCGTAAGTCGTCGAAGCCATCTCGCCGCGCCCCTGCCCGTATGCTGCCAGCGCCGCGCGCATCGCGGCACTGGGGCTGAGGATGGTTGGGGCGTCCGGCCCGAAGCCCTCGACTGGCGGGCGGGCGGCGTTTTGCTGCATGATCTTGCGCTTGACCGGAGAACGGTTTGCCAAATCGCCCGTGTCGAAGACCGGCGCGCCCACCAGCAGCAGGCGTGGGACGCGCCCCGGGTAGCGCCGGGCGTATTCGGCGGCGATCTGCGCACCCAACCCATGCCCGATGACCGCCGCCTTGGGCAGACCGAGCACTTTCTTGAAATCGGCCAGCATCTCGACTTGATGCTCGACCGAATACTTGGCCGGGTTTTTGCCCGAATCGCCAAAACCGAACAAATCGAGCGCGTAAACGCGAAACTTGGCTTGAAGCTGCTGCATCAGCGGCACCCAGTAGCGCCAACAGCCGATCCAGCTGTGAACCAGCACGACCGGCCGCCCGCGCCCTAGCACCTCGTAATGTACCAGCTCGTTGTCGATCGTGATCGCGCTCATCGCCGTTTAGCCGCGCGCTTTCAGGATTTCGCCCACGCGATCGATCAGCTCCTGCGGTGCAAACGGTTTGAGGATGTACGCAGCTGCGCCCACGTCCAGCCCGGTGCGGATCTCCTCATCCTGCCCCTTGGCGGAGAGGAAGACGACCGGTACCTGGCTCAGCTCTGGGATCTGCTTCATCTGCTGGCAGGCTTCGTAGCCCGTCAGCCGCGGCATCCGCACGTCCATCAGGATCAGATCAGGTGTCGATTGGCGCGCCTGATCCACGGCAGCGGCGCCGTCACCGACGGTGATCACCGTGTGCCCGGCGTATGACAGCGTGAACTGGATCAGCTCGCGGATATCACGTTCGTCTTCTGCAACCAGAATGTTCGCCATATCTGCTCAGCCCTCTGTGGTGTGTACTTCGGCTTCTGGTTCCGCTGGGCGCGGCTGTGCCGGCCGCAGCGGTAGGTCGATGTAGAAGGTCGTCCCCCGGTTCGGCTCGGACTCGAACCAAATGCGCCCACCGTGCATTTCGACATACTGCCGTGCGATCGGCAGTCCCAACCCTGTGCCGCTGGCGGCCATCAAGAGCGCCGTCTGATCGTTGCGTTCGAAGCGATTCCAGACGCGCTCTTGGAAATCGAGGGGAATGCCGATGCCGTTATCTTTGATCGAAATGCGCACATGGTCGGGGTCGCGCAGCACCGCCGCGATCTCGATCCTACCACCGGCAGGTGTGTAGTTGTAAGCGTTGTCCACCACGTTGGCGATCGTCTGCATGATCTTGACGCGGTCAGCTTCCAGCGGCGGCAGGTCGGCTGCCACTTGGCGCGTCACGGTGATGTGCTTGGCTGCGTGTTCTGGCGTGCTGGAGAGCGAGCCGACGACCGACTCGATGGCTTCGGCGAGCGAAAACGGTTCCGCCACCAGCGTATCTTTGCCAGAGTCGATGTTGGAGATCAGCAGCAGATCACTGACCAACCCAGCCATCCGCTCGGTATTCTCACGGATCGTCTTGATGAAACGCTCCTGCTGCTCGTTCATCGAGCCGCCGACGCCCATCGCCATCAGGTCGGCGTAGCCTTTGATGCTGGTGAGCGGTGTGCGCAGCTCATGCGAGACGTTGGCGACGAACTCGCTTTTCATGCGCTCGACTTCGACATCGCGCGTGATATCGCGGAAGACGGCCACCGTTCCTGGCGACTCGCCGATCATCACCGGCGCGAGGCCGACATTGATCACTTTGTCGCCATAGGCGAAGCGCTCGACCGCCAGCTTGCCGCCGTGCAGCCCTGCTTCCGTCACCCACTGGGTCAGGGTCGCCGCCCAGTTCGGGCCGCCGCCGTTGTCCTGCGCCGCGATGTGAGGCAGCAGGCGCGTCTCGACATGGGCGCGCTGAGTCTGCAAGATGCGTTCGGCGGCGGCGTTCATCAGCACGACGCGGTTGGCAGCATCGACCACGACCACGCCGTCCTCGATACTTTGCAGGATGGCCGCGCTCTTGCCGCGCTCCTCGCGCTCGGAGCGGAGCAGGTCGTTGAGCTGCAAGTTCTGGTCGCGGATGACGCGCACGAGTTCGGAGTCTTTGAGCGCCGCCCCGATCTGGAAAGCTGCCGCGCTGACGATGCGCAGATGCGAGTCGTTGAACTGATTCGGCTTGCGGCTGACGAAGATGGCGACGCCGCGCTTCTCCTCTGGCGCACCGATGACCGAACCGACTGCGCTGCGCCAGGCTTCCGCGCCCGGCAGTTTCTCGTTCCAATAGGGCACGCGATGCAGGTCTTCGATCAGCGCAGGCTGGCGCGAACGCAGCAGCCACTCGCCGATCATGTCGAGCGGGTCTTTGCGGCGCTCTGCCGGGTCGACGTGACCGTAGGCGCACATGTGACAGTAGAGCCGTTCGAGCTGCGTGTCGTAAAGGAGCAGCACGCCCTCATCCGCATCGACCGCGTCGGCCATCAGCATGAGCGCGCGGTTGAGCGCCGCGTCGATATCCTCCTGGGTACTGATCAATTCTGAGGTGACGCGGTAGAGCGCATCCAGCCGGTCGCGTTCCTGCTGCAGCTCGGCTGTGCGCTGGCGGACACGCTCATTGATCTCCTCGAAGAGCTGCGCGTTCTGGATCGTCGCGCCGAGCTGGGTGCCGATGGTCGTCAAGATGCGCTGGTCGTTGAGGCCGAATGGGCGCGCCTCGTGCTGGTCGCGTACAGCCAGCACCCCCACCACTTGATCGCCCGCGATCAGCGGCACGCCCAGGTAACGTTTGGCCTCGCCCTCGCCGTTGATGATGCCCAAGTTGCGCCGCACTTCATCGATGCTCGGATTCTCCCCGCCGAGCGGCAGCGGACGCCGGTTGCGGATGACGAACGAGACTTCATCCACGCCCAAAGGACGCGCCGGGATCTCGTATTCCTGCCCCTCTCGCGCCGCCATCGGGAAGGTGATCATCTCCGTCTTGGCGTCGTAGAGCGCCACGTAGACATCTTCGGAGCCGGTCAGCAGCGGCACCTGATCGCGCACGATGCGGATCATGACGTCGATATCCATCGTCGAGGAGATGGCTCGGCTGAGGTCGTTGATGACGAGCGATTGGGCGACCTGGTTGGCCGTCTCGGTCGAAAGACGCGCGTTTTCGATGGCGATGGCCGCCTGTGCGCCGAGCGCCTGCGCCATCCGGCTCTCGCGATGCGTGAAGATGCGGTGTGGTGCCGCCGAGTCGACCTGCAGCAGGCCGATGCCTTCATCGCGCGCTTTGAGCGGCACGAAGATTCGTGTGACAATACCGCGGCTCTGCATGTCCTCCAGCTCGCGCTGGTCGCTCGTCTGATCATCGACGCGCAGAATCAGTACCTGGAGATCCTGCATCGCGCGTCGTTTGTACTGATACAGGCGCAGGTCATAGCTCGTGCCGATCTCGATCAGATTTTGGCGCTCGCCGGAGCGGTTGCAGTCGACCATGACTTCGAGCTGCTCTTCG
>CAYTME010000262.1:4375-4759 GCA_964438415.1 uncultured Pleurocapsa sp.
ATGTTGTCGTACAGCAGCAGCAGACAGTCGTCCATGTCCAGCGCCTGCACGGTCAAGCGTACGACGCTTTGGAAGACTTCCTCCAGATCGAGCGTGAACGAGGTCGCCTGCGCCGCTTCCAGCAGCGTCTCCAGTTCGCGCGTGCGCACCATCGTCTGTTCGAGCAGGTTGGCGTTGAGCACCGCGATCGACGCCTGGTTGGCGATCAGCAGCGCCAGGTCGATCTTGGCCGAGTCGATGCCGACAGTGCGCAGGTCGCGGCTGAATTCGACTTCGAACATGCCGCCGGTCTGGCCGCCGACCAGCAGCGGCACGAGCACGTAAGCGGTCAGGCCGCGCACTGTCAGCTCATCCGAAAGCGGATGGCCAGGCGGAAGCTGTGAT